>NZ_JBBAMW010000007.1:0-9949 GCF_040402275.1 Candidatus Planktophila sp.
TCGTTGCTGTCGTCGGTTACTTAGACCAAGGCCCAAAGAATGCCGTTGCAGTAATCCATGAAGGAAAAATTAAGGCTAGATATGTAAAGCGCCATCTGCCTAACTACGGCGTCTTTGATGAGTTTAGAAACTTTGTAGCAGGGGATCAAACTCTGGTTGTTCGCATCCATGGTGTTGATGTGGCAGTTGCGATCTGTGAAGACATTTGGCACTCACTTGAATCAATCAAAGCGCGCACCCCAGGTCTTTTAGTAGTTCCTAACGGATCTCCATTTGAACGCAATAAGGATGATGTGCGTTTGGGGCTTGTCCAAAAGCGGGCGAAGGAAATTGGAGCACCAGTTGCCTACGTCAACATGACAGGTGGCCAAGATGATTTGGTCTTTGATGGCGACAGCATTGTTGTTGGCAAAGATGGCCAAGTACTTGCCCGCACAGCCCAGTTTGATGATCAACTCATTGTTATTGATATTGAATGCAGTGAAGGTAGCTCAAAGCCAGATGTTGTGATTTCCGAAGAACCAACTTCACATTCGGTCCCAGCCAATTCAACAATTGCCACTCCTCTTACAGATGAGGCAGAGATGTGGCAGGGCCTTGTAATGGGGCTGCGTGATTATGTGGGCAAGAATGGATTTAAATCTGTAGTACTTGGACTATCTGGTGGAATTGATTCTGCACTCGTTGCTGCAATTGCAATTGATGCACTTGGTGCAAAGCGGGTTAATGGCGTTGCGATGCCAAGTAAGTACTCTTCCGGCCATTCTGTTGAAGATGCCCAAGCTTTAGCAGATGCCACAGGTATTCACCTCAGGGTCACTCCGATTGCACCAATGGTTGATGCCTATATGGCCAATGTGGTTTTAAAGGGTTTGGCTGAAGAGAATCTGCAAGCGCGTGTTCGTGGCACAACGCTGATGGGTATTTCAAACCAAGAGGGCCACCTTGTTCTAGCAACAGGCAATAAGAGCGAGTTAGCCGTTGGGTACTCAACCCTTTATGGCGACGCAGTCGGTGGCTTTGCTCCCATTAAAGATATTTACAAAACAGATGTGTGGGCGCTGGCCAGATATCGAAATGCAGTGGCGTTAGAGCGCGGGGAAACACCACCAATTCCTGAGCGCTCCATTACTAAAGAGCCCAGCGCCGAATTGCGACCAGATCAAAAGGATTCAGATTCATTGCCGGACTATCCATTACTAGACCAGGTGCTACGCGCCTATGTTGATGAAGATCATGGATATGAAGCACTTTTGGCAGATGGCTTTGATCCAGAGCTAGTGCGCCGAGTTATTTCTCTGGTTGATAAGGCTGAATTCAAGCGTCGCCAATATCCACCTGGCACCAAGGTGTCGGGCCGTGCTTTTGGAAAAGATCGTCGTTTGCCTATGACCTCACGCTGGAATGAACGCTAGTTGCAAATGATTGGCAACTCGCTTAAATAATTCAATTCGGTAGAATTTGCACATGCTTATGATCATCAACTGGTTATTTACACGAAACCGTGTTGTTGATTTCTGCCTGTCTACATCTTGTAGCTGCTAATACCTTTGCTTTTTCGCAGCCCATTTCATTTCTATTAAACCGACAACTACAGGGAGAATTATGAAGACTTATAACAACATCACAGAAATTTTTGGAAACACACCATTACTGCGTATCAACAAGATCACCGATGGTGCTGCAGGAAATGTTTATGCCAAGCTCGAGTTTTATAACCCAACTTCTTCTGTGAAGGATCGCCTTGCTGTTGCAATGATTGATGCTGTCGAAGCAAGTGGTGAGCTAAAGCCTGGTGGAACAATTGTTGAGGCAACATCTGGAAACACAGGAATTGCCGTTGCAATGGTTGCTGCAGCTCGTGGATATAAGGCAATCCTGACAATGCCAGAGTCAGTGTCAAAAGAGCGTCGCAAGCTCATTCGTGCCTACGGTGCAGAGCTTGTGTTAACTCCTGCTGCTGAAGGTATGAAGGGCGCAGTTGCTGCTGCAGAAAAGCTTGCAGAATCTGGTGCTGTATTGGTTCGTCAGTTTGAAAACGAAGCGGGTCCATTTATTCACCGCACAACAACTGGTCCAGAAATCTGGCGCGATCTAGATGGCAAGGTTGATGCATTTATTTCAGGTATTGGTACTGGCGGAACACTTACTGGTGCAGGTCAATTCTTAAAGGAAAAGAACCCAGCAATCAAGGTGTTTGGTGTTGAACCAGCTGCATCACCAATTTTAAATGGTGGAGAGCCAGGGCCTCACCCAATTCAGGGAATTGGCGCTAACTTCATTCCTAATGTTTTAGATCGCACTGTTTATGATGAGATTTTGGATGCAACTGCAGCCGATGCGATGAAGTATGCACGCCGTGCAGGAGCAGAAGAAGGCTTCCTTGCCGGTATTTCATCAGGTGCCACATTGTGGGCAGCATCGCAAGTTGCAAAGCGTCCAGAGTTTGCAGGTAAGAACATCGTTGTTATCTGTGCTTCAAATGGTGAGCGTTATCTATCAACAGTGTTGTACGAAGACTTGGGTGAATAATTAATGCCAATCCTAAATCGCATCATTGAGGACCTCGATAACGCACTGAGCCATGATCCGGCTGCGCGTAATCGCTTAGAGGTCGCTTTGGCATATCCAGGTGTGCATGCGATTTGGGGACATCGAATTTCACACTTCTTGTGGAATCACCGTTTTAAGTTAGTTGCGCGAATCCATTCCAATTTAGTGCGCTCAACAACAGGAATTGAAATTCATCCAGCAGCAAAAATTGGACGCCGCTTTTTTATCGATCACGGTATGGGCGTAGTTATTGGTGCAACATCAATTATTGGTGATGATGTGATGATGTATCACGATGTAACACTTGGTGCTCGTGGCATTGAAAAGGGTAACCGCCATCCAACCATTGAAAATGATGTAATTATTGGCGCTGGAGCGCGCGTGCTTGGAAATGTCACCATAGGCGAAGGATCTCGAATTAGTGCCAACGCGGTTATTACGAAAGATTTAGCTCCAAGAACCCTGCTGGATCACGCTGATTTCTTTGAAATCTAGGGGTAGTTAACACAGCCGTAACCTGCATTTGTAAGAATGCCGCTTATGTCTACAGATCTCAATAAGCAGCAAGAGTTCGTTCTTCGCACCCTGGAAGAGCGCAATATTCGTTTTGTACGCTTGTGGTTTACCGATGTATTGGGATTTTTGAAATCTGTTGCAATTGCACCAGCTGAACTTGAAAACGCATTTGATGAAGGTATTGGCTTTGATGGTTCTGCTATTGAAGGTTTTGCGCGTATAACTGAGTCTGACATGTTGGCAAAACCAGATCCTGCAACTTTTTCTATTCTGCCATGGCGCACAGAATCTCCAGGAGCTGCACGCATGTTCTGCGACATTGCAATGCCAGATGGATCTGCTTCACCATCTGATCCACGCAATGTTTTACGTCGAACATTAGATAAAGCAGCCAGAATGGGCTACTCCTGTTACACACATCCCGAAATTGAATTTTTCTTATTCAAGAATCCTCCAGAAGTTGGTGTTGCGCCAGTGCCTGTTGATCAGGGTGGGTACTTTGATCACACACCAGCTGCAGTCGGGCATGACTTCCGTCGCCAAGCAATTACATTGCTTGAAGCCATGGGAATAAGTGTTGAGTTTTCACACCACGAAGGTGGTCCAGGACAACAAGAAATTGACTTGCGAGATGCAGATGCTTTAACAACTGCCGATAACATCATGACTTTCCGCCATGTCATTAAAGAGGTTGCAATGGATCAAGGGTTCCATGCCTCATTTATTCCTAAGCCATTTACAGATCACCCGGGTAGCGGCATGCACACACACGTTTCGTTGTTTAAAGGTGAAGACAACGCTTTCTATGATTCAACAGCAGAATTTAATTTATCTCCTATAGGACGTTCATTTATTGCAGGTTTGATTAAGCACGCACCAGAAATTACTGCGATTACAAATCAGTGGGTAAATTCTTACAAGCGCTTACATGGCGGGGGCGAAGCACCGGCTTTTGCTAATTGGGGTCAGAGCGATCGCGGGGCGCTAGTACGTATTCCTATGTATAAGCCAAAGAAGGAAAACTCAACACGAATTGAATTCCGCTCACCAGATACGGCCTGTAATCCATACCTAGCTTATGCAGTGATGTTGGCAGCTGGTCTTAAGGGTATTGAAGAAAAGTATGTTTTAAGTGATTCAAAGAACCCAGTTGCTTTGCCATCGAATCTGAATGAAGCAATCATGGAGATGGAAAAAAGCGAGTTAGTGCGCGAAACCTTGGGAGAGCATGTATTTGAGTATGTACTGCGCAATAAGCGCGCAGAATGGCTCGATTACAGCCGTCAGGTCAGTGCTTTTGAACTCGATCGTTATTTGCCAGTCCTTTAATACTCGCGTTACCCTTTACTCATGATCAACCGCAGCCTCCTCCTTCGCTGCCGTGGCGGGGCCAAATAACCGGTCCCCTCGCCGCGGGGTTTGTCGTACCGGTTCACCCATGACAAAACCCGCCAATCAGTAAGGAGCACTCAATGAATTTTCCTAAACAAGTTCCATCCAAGATGCCTGTCCATCGCTACGAATCATTTCATCCTGTAGATCTTGCAGATCGCACCTGGCCTAACAAGAAAATTACCAAAGCACCTCAGTGGTGTTCAGTTGATCTTCGAGATGGCAATCAAGCGTTGATTGATCCCATGGACACACCGCGCAAGTTAGCGATGTTCAAGCTGCTAGTTGCCATGGGCTACAAGGAAATCGAAGTTGGATTTCCAAGTGCGAGCCAGACCGATTTTGATTTTGTTCGAAAGATTATCGATGAAAACTTGATCCCTGATGATGTAATCATTCAGGTATTAACTCAAGCAAGAGAGTCCTTAATTGTTCGTACCTTTGAATCAATCAAGGGTTCAAAGCAGGCAATTGTTCACTTATATAACTCAACATCGACTTTGCAGCGCCGAGTTGTATTTGGGCTAGATAAAGAGGGCATCAAAAAGATTGCTACCGATGCTGCCAAGATTTGTTTAGATCTAGTACCAACTGTTCCTGAAACTAAGGTCTCATTTGAATACTCACCTGAGTCATATACAGGCACTGAACTTGAGTTTGCCGTTGAGGTGTGTAACGCCGTCAATGATGTGTGGAAGCCAACCCCACAGTGGAAGACAATCATGAATCTTCCAGCAACTGTTGAAATGGCAACACCCAATGTCTATGCAGATTCAATTGAGTGGATGTGCCGCAACCTCAATAACCGCGACAGCGTGATTGTTTCACTTCACCCTCACAATGACCGTGGCACAGGTGTTGCAGCGGCAGAGCTTGGTTATCTAGCCGGCGCTGATCGCATTGAAGGAACATTGTTTGGAAATGGTGAGCGCACCGGAAATGTGTGTCTTGTAACCCTTGGTATCAACCTTGTTACACATGGCATTGATCCGCATATTGATTTCTCAAATATTGATCAAGTTCGTCGCACCGTTGAATACTCCAATCAATTACGTGTCCCTGAGCGTCATCCTTACGGCGGCGACCTTGTGTTTACCGCATTTTCTGGTTCACACCAAGATGCAATTAAAAAGGGCTTTGATCACATGGCAGTTGATGCAAAGGCTGCTGGTAAAGAGGTACGTGATCACACATGGGCTATTCCTTATCTGCCTATTGATCCACTAGATATTGGTCGCTCATATGAAGCAGTGATTCGCGTGAATTCACAATCAGGTAAGGGCGGTGTTGCTTACTTGATGAAGAATGAGCATCACCTTGATTTGCCTCGACGTTTACAAATTGAATTCTCGAAAAATGTTCAAGCCAAAACTGATGCTGAAGGTGGTGAGGTAAGTGCTGAAGATTTATGGAACATATTTGAAGATGAGTACTTGCCAACAGATGGCGCGCCTTGGGGACAATTCCGTCTTAAGGGCTTGTCACAAAATTCAGTACTTGGCGAAGATGTTTATCTAACAGTTTCACTCACAGATCGTGGGGAACTCCACGAACTCAAGGGACAAGGAAATGGTCCGATTGCTGCCTTCTGTAATATTTTGCAGGCATACGGAGTAGATGTCCAAGTTCTTGATTACTTCGAGCATGCACTATCTGCAGGTGGCGATGCCTCTGCTGCTGCCTATCTTGAATGTGCAATCGATGGCAATGTCTTTTGGGGCGTCGGAATCGATCCCAACACCACAACTGCTTCATTAAAAGCGGTCGTGTCTGCGATAAATCGCGCAATTCGCTAATCCACGCACTACCTTTACCCGTATGAGTTTGTACCGGGATGAGGCAATTGTTTTGCGCACTCAAAAACTCGGTGAAGCAGACCGCATCATCACCATGCTCACCCGAGATCATGGACGTATTCGTGGTGTGGCAAAAGGGGTTCGTCGCACAAAATCTAAGTTTGGTGCTCGTCTTGAACCAGGAAGCCATGTTGATATCCAGCTCTATACCGGCAAAACCTTTGACACGGTCACTCAAGTTGAAGCGTTAATGAATTATGGTGAAGCGCTAACGCAGGATTATCAACGCTGGACTGTGGCTGCAGCGATTCTAGAAGCAGCTGAGCGATTTACAAGCCAAGAAAGTGAACCAGCACTTCAAGAGTTTCAATTAGTTGTAGGTGGCATGAAAGCGTTAGCAGAGAATAGATATGAACCGCTATTGATTCTTGATGCATTTTTATTACGCTCATTAGCTGTTGCAGGCTATGCACCATCAATGACTATTTGTTCAAAATGTGAAGCACCTGGACCACATCGACACTTTTCATTAGTAGGTGGCGGATCTGTGTGTGCGGATTGTCGGCCATCTGCGTGTGCAACCCCTGCGCCAGAAACTTTAGATCTCATGGGCGCATTGCTTTCAGGTGATTGGGATGTAGCAATTGCAAGTGAAGGAAAATTTCGCCGGGAGGCTAGTGGTTTAATCGCAGCTTACTTACAATGGCACCTTGAGCGCGGCCTGCGTTCTTTGCCAATGGTGGAGCGGGTATGACAATAAAGATTCCTCATCACGTTGCGATTGTTATGGATGGCAATGGACGTTGGGCACAAAAGCGTGGACTGCCTCGCACAGCAGGACATGAAGCAGGAGAAGCAGCGTTATTTGATGTTGTTGAAGGTGCAATCGAATTTGGTGTTAAAGAAATCAGCGCGTATGCATTTTCAACGGAGAACTGGCGACGCTCACCTGAAGAGGTCAAGTTCTTGATGGGCTTTAACCGAGATGTTATTCGCAGACGCCGCGATCAAATGAATGAGATGGGTGTTCGAATCCGGTGGGTAGGGCGGCCCAAGCGCCTGTGGAGCAGCGTTATCAATGAGTTAGAAGAGGCTGAAGAGTTAACAAAGAAGAACAAGAAGTTAACTTTAAATATGTGTGTTAATTATGGCGGGCGGGCAGAGATTGTGGATGCCGCTGCAGAGCTTGCTCGTGATGTGAAACGTGGAAAAGTAAAGGCTGATGCGATTACCGACAAGGTATTTGCAAAATACTTAGATTCTCCAACTATGAGTGATGTGGACCTATTCTTACGCTCATCTGGTGAGCAGCGCACCAGCAACTTCTTGCCCTGGCACAGTGTTTATGCCGAGTTTGTTTTCCTGGATGTGTTGTGGCCAGATGTAACACGCAAGACTTTATGGAAAGCGATTGAGGAGTATTCAGCTAGAGATAGAAGGTTTGGCAAGGCTTAACACTTTGCGCAGAGACCAAAGATCTCTGCTGTATGTCCCACATCTCTAAAACCATGATCTGCAGCCATTGTCTTGGCCCATTTTTCAATAGCGCCACCTTCAATTTCAACTGTTTGGCCACAACTCTTACACACTAAGTGGTGGTGATGAGCTTCTCCGCATAGACGATAGATAGCTTCACCATCATCGCGGCGCAAAACATCAACAATCTTGTCATCAACTAAACTTTGCAAAGAACGATAAACAGTAGTTAGACCTATCTTTTCGCCTTCACGCTGCATCAATTTATACACCTCTTGCGCGCTAGCAAAACCGCCAGCACGTTCTAAAGTACTTAAAACACGAGGATTAGATCTACTCACCGATGTTTCCAACTATTAGCCACATCGTAAGAACACCTGCAATAGTTGCAAGCATTGTTAAGCGGGATGGATGACGAGAGTGTGCTTCTGGCAAGATGTGTGATGTTGCAAGGTAAATAACAAAACCTGAAAACGCAGCCAAATACAAAGCCATTGATTGATCTGAAAATGCGATGTAACTTCCAAGTGCCGCGCCGCTAATGCGCATCACTGCATCTGCACCTAACAACAAAATTGATGTTTTGGTCCAATGACCGCTCTTGATTAGCAATGAAACGGTGTTGAGGCCATCACTAAAGGCGTGTGCCAAGATCGCGATAAATACGGCATATCCCAATGCATCGCTAATTTTGAAAGCAAGGCCAAGTGCAAGTCCATCTAGAAAAACATGGCCTGCCATTGCAGCAGCACCTAGTGTGCCTGCGATGTTTAATGAGTGCTCGTGGTCGTGGCCGTAATCGCTATGGGCTGGTTCATGAGAACCAAATAGCTGCTCTGCAAAGTGAAGAGTTAAAAAGCCGATAACTAATGCGATTGAAACAACGGGGACGTTGCCGAAGGTAGATGTATTCATTTCAAATACTTCAGGCAAGAGGTCAAAGGCGACTAAGCCCAACAACAATCCAGCCGATAATCCAAGGACAAGGTGGAGTCGATCGCGAACCTTTATGGCGATAAATCCACCCGTTGTTGTGGCAACGGCTGTAAGTGCGGCAAGTACTATGGCGGTATTCATGCTGGAAAGGTACCACACAATGAAAATGATTTTCATTGTCATTGCTCGCCCGTTAGGCTCAACCTATGCTTGCTATAGCTCGATTTTCAGTTCCACTGGCAGATGCCGCTCAATTTGAGGCACAACTGAACACGGCCCTTGAGACGTTTTCTATCTGCAAGGGATATGTCAGCGGCGAGTTTGGACAAAACCTTGATGATCTAACGCTGTGGTCGCTGGTTACTCATTGGGAAAATGTGGGCTCATATCGTAGAGCTTTGAGTAATAACGATGTGAAAATGAATGCAATTCCGATCTTGGCACAGGCAATTGACGAGCCCGGTGCATATGAAAAGCCGTACACGGAGTAAAATAATCGAACGGAAGTAACACATGTTGCTTTTCGCCGACAGCCAGCCGGATGGAGAATATTGTGGCAACGGACCGTTTAGAAAATATTGTAGGACTAGCAAAGCGTCGTGGGTTTGTATACCCATCATCTGAAATTTATGGCGGACTTCGCGCATCATGGGATTACGGTCCATTGGGTGTTGAACTTAAGAACAACGTAAAGCGCCAGTGGTGGAAATCCATGGTTATGGGCCGTGAAGATGTTGTTGGTCTTGACTCGTGTGTGATCTTGGCAAAAGAGGTATGGGAAGCATCAGGCCACGTTGCAACATTTAGCGATCCACTGACTGAGTGCACCGCTTGTAATAAGCGCTATCGGGCCGATCACCTTGAAGAAGCCTATGAAGCAAAGCATAAGAAGAAGCCAGAATCATTAACTGAGGTTAATTGTCCTGCTTGTGGAAACAAGGGACAGTTCACAACACCTAAGCAGTTCAGCGGATTGCTCAAGACTTTTCTTGGACCAGTAGAAGATGAATCAGGTCTTGCTTATTTAAGACCAGAAACTGCGCAAGGAATTTTTATTAACTTTGATCAGGTAATGACCACTTCTCGTAAGAAGCCTCCATTTGGTATTGGTCAAATCGGTAAATCCTTCCGTAATGAAATTACACCTGGAAACTTTATTTTCCGTACTCGCGAATTTGAGCAGATGGAGATGGAGTTCTTTGTTGTTCCAGGAAGTGATGAAGAGTGGCACCAGTACTGGATTGATACACGCATGGCTTGGTATGTGGACCTTGGGATCA
>NZ_JBBAMW010000007.1:10049-33483 GCF_040402275.1 Candidatus Planktophila sp.
TGGCACCAGTACTGGATTGATACACGCATGGCTTGGTATGTGGACCTTGGGATCAACCCAGAGCGTCTTCGAGTGTACGATCATCCAAAAGAGAAGTTGTCACATTATTCAAAGCGCACAGCAGATATTGAGTACAAGTTTGAATTCGCCGGAACTGATTGGGGCGAGCTAGAAGGTATTGCAAACCGTACCGACTTTGATCTCAAGGCGCACTCTGCTGCCTCTGGTAAAGATCTTTCTTACTTTGATCAGGAAAAGGGAGAGCGTTGGACTCCATTTGTTATTGAGCCTGCAGCTGGTGTTGATCGCTGCACACTCACATTCTTAATGGATGCATTCACAGAAGATGAAGCACCAAATAGCAAGGGCGAGATGGAAAAGCGTGCGGTATTAAAGCTTGATCATCGCCTCGCACCTATTAAGGCTGCAGTTCTTCCACTCTCACGTAATGCAGATCTCTCACCTAAGGCGCGCGATCTTGCAACACAACTTCGCAAGAACTGGAATATTGACTTTGATGACGCAGGCGCAATTGGTCGCCGTTATCGTCGTCAAGATGAAATCGGTACTCCTTACTGCATCACCATTGACTTTGAAACACTTGAAGATAATGCGGTGACAATTCGCGATCGCGACACAATGGCGCAAGAGCGCATCGGCCTAGATCAGGTCGAAGCATGGTTAGCACCTCGCTTACTAGGTTGCTAAAACCACTCCTACTTCCATTAGCAAGCGGTGATCACTACATAGATCCACCGGTTGTTCTAGCACCCATGGCCGGAATAACTAATGCACCATTTCGCACATTGTGCCGGGAACAAGGGGCGGGATTATTTGTCTCTGAAATGGTTACAGCACGCGCACTCATTGAACGTCGTCCAGAAACTCTTCGAATGATTGTTCCGGGCAAAGATGAGTGGCCACGTTCTGTGCAGTTATATAGCGTTGATCCAACAACGATGCGCGCTGCAGTGACAATGATTGGTAAAGAAAACTTAGCCGATCATATTGATATGAACTTTGGATGTCCTGTGCCAAAGGTGACTCGCAAAGGCGGGGGAGCGGCCCTTCCCTTCAAGCGCAAGCTCTTTTCAAATATTGTTGGTGCAGCAGTTGAGGCAGCAAAGCCTTTTGGAATACCAGTGACTGTAAAGATGCGCATAGGTATCGACAGCGATCATGAAACTTATTTAGAGGCCGCAAAGTCTGCAGCTGATTTAGGCGTTGCTTGGGTTGCATTGCATGCTCGCACAGCGGCCCAAATGTATGAAGGAAAGGCGGATTGGTCTGCAATTGCCCGCCTTGTTGAGCACTTAAAGCCAACTGGAGTGCCTGTTTTAGGCAATGGAGATATTTGGTCTGGCAGCGATGCAATTGACATGGTTGAACAAAGTGGTTGCGCTGGTGTTGTAGTCGGACGTGGATGTCTGGGTAGGCCTTGGTTGTTTACAGATCTTGTCTCTTCGCTGAAGGGCGAAGGAAAGCAGATCACACCAACCTTGCATGAGGTGCGAGAAGTGATGTTCCGCCACGCTAATTTAATCGTTGAATATCTAGAATCTGAAGATCGCGGAATGCGCGACATCAGAAAGCACATGGCGTGGTACTTAAAGGGTTTCCGCGTCCCACGTGAAATCAGACATGATTTAGGAATGGTTTCTTCCTTGGAAGAGATGCGTAATTTATTGGACCAACTTGAAGATCAGCCATATCCAACAGAGGTTGGAGACAAGCCACGTGGCCGCACAAGCCATGGTCGCCCTCCAACATTGCCAGATGGTTGGCTAAACGACCCCGATGAACTGGTTCACGTTGAACTAGAGGATGCGTTTTCTGGCGGATAAATGTTTCTATTTAGATGGATACGTCGCACAATTTCAGTAGTCGTAGTTCTTGCTCTGATTGCTCCTGCCTATGGTGTTTCACAAGTGTGGCGCGCAGCTAAGAATCCTGTTGTAAGGCAAGCAGATGTCATTGTTGTATTAGGTACTGCGCAATTAAATGGCAAGCCAGGAGAAGCTTTAGAAGCACGTTTGATTGAAGCAAAACGAATTTATGATCTTGGATATGCATCATCAATAATTACTGTTGGCGCTGGTGCACCAGGGGATAGAACGACGGAAGCGGCATCTAGCAAGTATTGGCTGCGCAAGAATGGAATACCTGCCAAGAAGATAACTGCAATTGAAGAAGGCCGAGATACTTTAGTAAGTACTAAGGCCTACGCCGCCGTGATGAAAAAGCGTTATGTCAGCGATGTCATCATCGTGACAGATCCGTATCACTGCAAGCGCGCCATGGCGATGGCAAATGATCAGGGCGTTATTAGTACATGTTCTCCCGTGCAGAGCGGTCCGAATACCATCGCAAATAGTGGTTACAGATACCTACTTCGTGAAGCCGGTGCGTATTTGGTCTATATAACTGTAGGTAAGCGCGGGGTACAGATAAGCGATCACTTACCTGATGCAGACATTGTTACTAAGGTATTGCCATGAGCTACAGCGCATTTGATCAAGAACGGTTCTTAGATGAGCCTGCAAAGCGCGCTGGTCGCACTGAGTTCATGCGTGATCGCGCGCGAGTTATTCACTCAGCATCCCTTCGCCGATTAGCTGCAAAAACACAAGTAGCAGTTCCTTGGGAAAATGATTTTCAACGCACCAGACTTTCACACTCTTTAGAGTGCGCACAGATAGGCCGCGAGCTAGGCGAATCACTGGGAGCAGATCCTGATTTACAAGATACCGCTTGTCTTGCACATGATCTTGGCCACCCACCCTTTGGTCACAATGGCGAAGAAGCATTGGCAGAGATCGCAGAAGAGTTTGGTGGTTTTGAAGGTAACGCTCAGAGCTTTAGATTATTAGTGCGGTTAGAGGCAAAGACTGTTGATGCCAACGGCAAAAGTCTTGGACTTAACTTAACTCGCGCATCTTTAGATGGTGCAACAAAGTATCCATGGCCGAGGTCTGAAAATCCTCGTAAGTTTGGTGTTTATGATGATGATGTGGAGATCTTTACTTGGATGCGCACAAATGCACCTGCCGGTAAGAAATGTATTGAAGCTCAGATCATGGATTGGTCTGATGATTGTGCCTACTCCGTCCACGACCTAGAGGATGCAATCTTTGCAGGACAGGTATCTGTTAAAAATTTTGAACAAGATGTTACAGAGCTCTACAAGGTAATGACCGTTGATTACAAAAGTGATGCAACAGAGCAAGAAGCAATAGATGCTCATGCACGCCTTTCTGCACTTTCTGCTTGGCCACATTATTACGACGGAAGCCATCGCAGCCTTGCACGCATGAAGGATTCAACAAGCCAGTTAATTGGTCGTTTTGTTTTAGCAGCTGAAATCCAAACTCGTAAAGTCCACGGTGATGGCCCACTTTCACGCTACAGCGCAGACCTTGAAATACCACGTGAACAAAAGGTGGAAGTAGATTTCTTAAAAGCCATAGCAGGCCATTACTTAATTAACGCAGCACATTCACAAGATAGATATGCAAAACAGCAGATAATCATTGGTGAGTTAGTTGAGATGCTTGTGAAATATCCGAGCGAACTTGATTCTTACTTCCAGAAGCCCTGGAATGAGGCGGGCAATGAAGTGGCCAAAATGCGCGTGATAATTGACCAGGTTGCTGCCCTTACTGACCCGGGTGCCTATGCCTTGCATGCACGCCTACTTGCTAATCGGTAGGGTACGAACATGAGCGGTCGCATTAGAGATGAGGATGTTGCATACATCCGAGATCGCGCACCCATCGATGAAGTTGTTGCAGATTATGTTCAGTTAAAAAATGCTGGTGGGGGACAGAAAAAAGGTTTGTGCCCATTTCATGATGAGAAGTCACCCTCATTTCATGTGACCCCAAGCAAAGGATATTTCCACTGCTTTGGTTGCCAAACTGGCGGAGATGTCATTGCATTTTTAATGAAGATTGATCACTTAACTTTCACAGAAACAATCGAGCGTCTTGCAGATCGTATCGGTTACACCCTTCGATATGACGAAGGTTCTAGCTCTGGACCAGTTGTTACATCTAGTACTCGCAACCGCTTAATCGCAGCGCACACAGAGGCAGCAAAGTTTTATCAAGAACAACTCAATTCCTCGCCAACTGCAGCCCATGGACGTGAGTTACTGACAAAGCGTGGCTTTGATCGCGCAGCCTGTGAGCAGTTTGGTGTGGGTTACTCACCCGATGAGTGGGATGGTCTCACAAAGCATTTACGCACTCTGGGTTACACAATTGATGAACTAGAACTTGCAGGACTTTCTAAGATGGGCCAACGTGGACCTATTGATAAGTTCCGTAATCGCTTGATGTGGCCTATCAAAGATATTTCAGGAGACATAGTTGGCTTTGGTGCTAGAAAGCTTGCTAGTGACGCTGATGATCAGGGTCCAAAGTATTTAAATACCTCTGAAACTCCAATCTATAAAAAAAGCCAAGTGCTATATGGCTTAGATGTTGCCAAGAAAGAGATTGCTAAGAAGCGTCAAGCAGTCATCGTTGAAGGCTATACAGATGTCATGGCAGCCCACCTTGCAGGCATCACAACAGCGGTTGCAACCTGTGGAACCGCATTTGGCGCAGACCACATCCGAATTTTGCGCAGATTATTAATGGATGACGATGCATTTAGAGGAGAAGTTATATTCACCTTTGATGGCGATGCTGCAGGACAAAAGGCAGCACTACGCGCATTTAGTGAGGACCAGAAGTTTGTGACACAAACATTTGTTGCAGTTGAGCCAGATGGCTTAGATCCCTGTGAGCTTCGCCAAGAAAAGGGCGATCTTGCATTGCGCGATTTGATTGCACGCCGTGTTCCTCTATTTGAGTTTGCAATCCGCGCAGAATTGAAACATCACAAATTAGATTCTGCTGAAGGTCGAGTCAATGCATTAAACGCCGCCGCACCATTAGTTGCTCAGATCCGTGACAAGTCATTGCGTCCAGAATACACACGACTTCTTGCAGGGTGGCTTGGGGTTGAGGTCGAAATTGTTACTAAGGCTGTCTCTCGCGGAGTTAAATCGGCTCCTGCGCAACAATCATCAGTCGAAGAGACAACTGCCCAACCAAACTTTAGACCAGATCCCAATGAGGCACGATTGATTCTGGAACGCGAAGTATTAAAGGCGAAGCTGCAAGATCCAACACTTTTCGATGGTGACCTATGGAGTTCAATTGAGGCCGGTGCCTTTACACATCCTGCCTATATTGCATTGCGTTTGGCAATCGATTCTGTTGAACAAATTGCACCAGAGAATATCGCTGATGAAAATGTGAAGGCGTTGTTTACAGAATTAACAGTTGAACCAATCCGCGCCGATGGAAAGCCAACTGTTGTATATGTTGCAAGCATCGTGGCTCGTTTGCGAGAGGTGGCGATTTCACGTTCTATTGCAGAACTCAAGTCATCTCTTCAGCGCTTAAATCCTGTCGAAAATGAGATCGAATACACGGCTGCTTTTGCCCAATTAGTTGCGCTGGAAAGTGCCCGCAGATCTCTGCATGATTTGGCGCTCGGCAGCCTTTAGTTTTTGTCCAAACCCGTGTGTGCGCTAGAGTTTGTGCTTGCACCGTTAATCCCTGATAGCTCAACGGCAGAGCAGTCGACTGTTAATCGACAGGTTCTTGGTTCGAATCCAAGTCAGGGAGCATGAAGTTCACACGCAGATCCGCACTTCGGATAGCCCTCATTGGGGCAAGTACTACCCTGCTTGGAACACCAGCCGTTGCTGCTAATCACCAGATCGTTAAATTGAGCAAAATCAAAGTTGGCGCAACATATTCTTTTCAACTCAAAAATGGCGCACCTGCTCTGCTCTTTCGCACAAAGACTGGCGTATTTGCCTTTCAAACAATTTGCCCTCACCAAGGCGGATTGACCAAGTACTTTGCCCCAAAAAAGTTGTTGGTGTGTCCTGTTCATAACGCCAGCTTTGATCCATTCAAAAAGGGCGCTGTTGTTGCAGGACCTGCAATTACTCCTCTGCCGTCAGTCAAGGTTGCCATTAAGGGTGACTGGATAATCCTGGCTTAAAGACTTAAGGATAAGGTTTTCACATGGCACTCTTCCAACTTAACGTAGCAATTCCAGATCGCCCGGGTTCATTAGGACTACTTGCATCTGCAATCGGCGCAGCAGGTGGAGACATCCGTGGGCTCGCAGTTGTGAAGTCTGAAGATGGCAAAGGGTTTGACGATATAACTGTTGCAATTCCAGGCAGTGATCCAACTGATCTACTTAATGTTTTAGGTGCAATTGGTGGGGTAGAAGTACTTTCAATCAACCCGCTCTAGTTCTTCTGAGATATTAGCTCTGCGCCTTGACTTGGTAGAGATGTGAAAAAGCGCGGAGCCTTAAATTTCTTATCTGCAAAAGCGCTTTCAACTGCGCGAATTGTTTGGGTTGTCTTCGAAGCCTGAATCAATGCAATCGCACTGCCACCAAAACCACCACCCACCATACGTGAACCAAGCGCTCCTGCTGCAAGTGAGGCTTCAACTGCGGTATCTAGTTCTGGACAAGAGACTGTGTAATCATCACGCAATGAAAGATGCGATGCGTTGATCAACTGACCTACTTTTACAAAATCACCCGCGCTTAAAGCCTCCACGCAATCTAGAACGCGCTTCATCTCAGTAACTGCATGACGAGCGCGAACATATTCAGTCTCTGTAATGTGATCTCTATAAGTATCTAACTGCGCCATTGTTAATTCGCGCATGGATTTAACAGATAATTTAGCCGCCACAGATTCACATGATGCTCGGCGCTCGGCATAGCCTCCATCAGTTAACGCATGATGAGCTTGAGTATCAATGATTAGTAGTTCTAACCCGTGTGATGCAACATCAAAGGGAATATTGCGAGTTGAAAGATCCCTGCAGTCCAGTAATAGCGCTGATCCAGTTGTTGCCATGAGGGAAATAGATTGATCCATGATGCCGCAGGGGACCCCTACGTATTGGTTTTCAGCCTTTTGAGTTAAGCGAGCAAGCTCTTCAAGATTAAATCCCATATTAAACAAATGATTCATCGCAGTTGCCACAGAACACTCAAGTGCTGCAGAAGAGGAAAGCCCTGCGCCAAGTGGAACATGCCCATCAATTAAAAGATCGACTCCACTTTTTACCTCCATCGCCCATAGGACACCGAGCGCGTATCGCTCCCATTCACCCTTGAGGCCAGGCTTAACATTGTTGATATCGACCGTGACAATTTTGTTGCGGCGCTGAGCCGATGCAATACGAACAGTTGAATCATCACGCTTTCTAACAGCGACTAAAGTTCTATCTTTAATAGCAAAGGGAAGAACAAATCCTTCGCTGTAATCAATGTGCTCACCAATTAAATTAACACGCCCTGGGGCTGCGGCAACTAAGTCCGGTTCTTCGCCGAATGTTGCAAGAAATTTACCTTCAATCGCACTCATTATTAGGCCATAGATTTCAAGGTGTCAGAAACCATCGTGTTCATATCTCGCGTTGGCTCCCACCCGAGGTGTGTCTTAGCCTTTGAAATATCAGCAATCAATACCGCTGGATCACCTGCGCGGCGCGGAGAATCAATAAATGGAATCTGATGTCCAGTAGCAGAACTTGCTGCTGCAATTACTTCGCGCACGGAATACCCCGAACCGCTGCCTAAGTTATAGATCTCGTGACCAGGCTTTCCTAGTGAATGAAGAGCTTTTAGGTGTGCATCAATTAAGTCAATGACATGCACGTAGTCGCGAATACATGTTCCATCGTGTGTGGGCCAATCAGTGCCAAAAACTTTTACAGGATTATCTGTTGTGCTGCGCAAAACATTAGGAATGAGATGAGTTTCAGGGTTATGTCGCTCTGCTAGCCATCCGCGCTCTCCTCTTAGCGCTCCTGCAACATTGAAGTAGCGAAGGGATGCTGCAGATATTCCGTGGGCTGTTGCCTCCGCCGTGATCATGTGATCGATAGCAAGCTTTGTTGCACCATACGGATTGGTTGGAATGGTCTCAGATGTTTCAAGAATGGGAACAACCTTTGGCTCACCATACGTAGCTGCAGATGATGAAAAGACGATTTTGGTGATTGATTGTTTGCGCATTTCATCAAGCAAGATTCGTGTTCCATCAACGTTAACTGAATGGTAGAGATCAGGCTTTTCAACAGATTCTCCTACTAAGGATTTACCTGCAAAGTGCATAACTGCAGCACAATCTGTTAGCGCATCTGCAACTTCTCCGGCATTGAGAAGTGAACCTTGAATAAAACGAACACCAGCAGGGACGGTATCGGCATGGCCCATACTGCAATCATCTAAAATCGAGACTTCAATGCCTTTTGTAAGTAAAACTTCAACTGCAGTTGATCCAATATAGCCAGTGCCACCAGTTACCAAAACCCGCATTACAACACTACTTCGCGCAATTGGGCTGCAGATTGTTCTGGACGCATGTCCATTATGAATGCACCCATCGCAGATTCAGAACCAGCTAAATACTTTAGTTTTCCTGGGGCGCGACGAACACTTGTTATCTGCCAGTGCAGGCGCATCACATCTCGGCCAACTCGCACAGGTGCTTGATGCCAGGCTGCGATGTATGCCATTTCAATTCCAAAGACGCCATCTAATCTGCGTGTTACTTCCAATGCGATTTCTGGGAAGGCATCACGATCGGCATCCGTTAAACCTGTCAGGTCTGCAACTGGGTTGAGGGGAGTGATGTGGATTTCAAAAGGGTAGCGCGCAGCAAAAGGAACATATGCAATCCATCGATCATTTCTAGCAATAATGCGCTCTTTATCTCTAATTTCACGAGCAACAACTTCATCAAATAAAACCTTGCCAGTTTGTTCCTTGTATTTGTTGGCAGCAGCCAACATCTTCTCAACGCGTGGTGGAATATATGAATAGGCATAAATCTGACCATGTGGGTGAGACAGGGTCACACCAATTTCTTCTCCACGGTTTTCAAAGGGTGCAATGTGCTCAATGAAGCTTTCTTGTGAGAGCTCTGCTGTGCGGTCAATCCATGCCTCAAGCAATGTGCGCACACGTTGTGGGGTTAGATCCTTAAATGCTTTGCCATGTTCTGCTGTAAAACAAATTACTTCACACTTGCCGGCTGCTGTTCCTAGATCAGTATCAGGTCCAACCAAATCAGGTAGTGCCCAATCACCAATAGGTGGACGCAATGAAGGTGAACGATTATCAAAGACAACTACTTCAAAATCAGATTCAGGAATCTCTGTCAGTAATTCACCTGTGGTCGGACACAAAGGGCATAGCTCCTTTGGAGGCAAGAAGATTCGTCCTTGACGATGAGCTGCCATTGCAACCCATTCATTGACCAATGGATCTAGGCGAAGTTCACCAATTCCTGGTTGTTCTTCCTGAGACCGGGCATCTTCAACATTTCGCGCTTGGCCGGCGGTGTCGTAGTAACGAATTGTTCGACCATCGGCCATATGGCGATCATTTCTGATGACGCCTGCTTTTAGTTTTTTACTCTCGCCCATAGTGTCGTTACTCTACCTTTGTGAGTAAGCAATCTGCACTATTGAGCGCACCATCCTCATCACTGTTGCTTGAAGTAGTCGATGGGGCCCTTGTGATCCAACACTGGGGAGCACCAATTCATGGAGATCTCGCATCTGTGCAAACAGCGATTCGTCCATCGATTGCTAATAGCTCTTGGGATGAGTCACAGTTTCCCGGAATCATGCGCGAGAGTTCTCGCGGTTTTTTGGGGCGTCCAACATTATCTGGACACCGTAATGGAAAAGCTTGGTCGACAAAGTTTGAGGTAACAGATTTTCATCATCAGAAAAACCACGTTGCCCTTACCTTTCGCGATCTTCATGCTGAACTTGAAGTGGTAATTACTTTCGACCTTGATAATCATGGTGTTTTATTTCAAAAAGCCACAGTTAAGAATTTAGGTGAAACCGAGTATTGCCTTAACGAATTTATTCATTGGTTACCTCTTCCAAAGGAAGCCACACAAACTTTGGATTTTGCAGGTCGTTGGTCAAATGAGCGCAATCCGCAGCGCAGAGAGATCGCAACTGGCACCTGGGTTCGCGAATCTCGAGAAGGTCGCAGCGGACACAACTTTTCTATCGCAGATATCGCACTAACTGCGCAGACATCTTTCCAATCAGGAAGCGCCTGGGCCACAAGCATTGCCTGGAGCGGTAACTCACATTATTTAGTTGAAAAATTATTTGATGGTTCACAATCAATTGGCGCTGGCGAACTATTGCTACCAGGTGAATTGATATTGGCATCAGGTCAAACATATGAAGCTCCAGCGTTGGTTTCAGTGTATTCAGCAGAAGGATTAGATGGCGTAAGCGCTGCTTACCACTCATACCTTCGAGCACGTGAAGTTCATCCAAAGAAAGAACGCCCACTTACTTTGAACATGTGGGAAGCGTTGTATTTTGATCACAACGAGGAAAAGATCAAAGCGTTAGTTGATGTTGCAGCAGAAGTTGGTATTGAGCGCATAGTTCTAGATGATGGATGGTTCCATTCCCGTCGCAATGACCGTGCTGGCTTAGGGGACTGGGTTATTGATCCTGCAGTTTGGCCTAATGGTTTGTCGCCAATCATTAAATACATCAATGACAAGGGAATTGAATTTGGCCTGTGGTTTGAAGGCGAAATGGTTAACCCAGATTCAGATTTATATCGCGCCCATCCTGAGTGGATATTGCATGAAGCAGATCGTGTTCCACCGCTATGGCGCCATCAGTTAGTTCTAGACATTGGCCACGATGGTGCTTTCAATCATGTGCTGGAGCAAACCTCTGCAGTTCTTGCTGCGCACAACATTGGCTACATCAAGTGGGATCACAACCGCGTTCTTGTTGATGCTGGCCACCTGGGCGCTGCCGGTGTTCATCGCCAAACACAAGCGATCTATCGATTATTTGCTGAGCTCAAGAAGCGTCATCCTGGACTTGAGATCGAATCCTGTGCATCAGGTGGAGCACGAATTGATTTAGGTGTGATTGATTATGTCGATCGATTTTGGACAAGTGATAACAATGACGCACTTGAGCGCCAAACAATTCAGCGTTGGACAGCTCAAGTTATTGCACCTGAACTCCTTGGTACTCATATTGGACCAACTCATGGTCACCAAACAGGACGCACACTAGAACTTTCTATACGTGCTACTACTGCGCTATTTGGTCATGCAGGTATCGAATGGAATATCACAGAAGCCACAACAGAGGAGCGAAAGCATTTAGCAACATGGGCGCAGTACTACAAGAACAACCGTGGCCTGCTTCATTCAGGCAAGATGGTTCGCGTTGATTATCCAGAAGCACATGCATATCTGCATGGCGTAAGAGCACAAGATGCTTCTCGCGCAATTTTTGCTTACGTCCAATTGACTCCAGCGGTTTCAATTCATCCATCACCACTTAAGTTTCCTGGATTAGATCAGACAGCAAACTATGCAATCAAGGCTGTGTTCCCAGCAGGTAAGCCACGCTTTATGTTAATTACTCCACCCGAGTGGATGTCTGGAATAACAATGTCTGGTTCTGCGCTGACTTCAATTGGTGTGACTGCGCCAATTCTGGCTCCTGCAAATGCCTTCTTGATCGAAATAAGTAAGGCTTAATCAACCCAATTCAAGGTTCGCTCAACAGCTTTCTTCCAACCTGCATAACCAACTTCACGTTGTTCTGCGGTACTTGTTGAATTCCAACGACGAGATTGTTGCCATTGCTTTCGGACTTCATCTGTAGATGACCAAAAACCAACAGCTAAACCAGCTGCATAGGCAGCACCGAGTGCAGTAGTTTCACCGATTAATGGGCGAGTGATATCAATTCCCATAACATCTGCCTGCATCTGCATGCATAGAGAGTTAGCGGTAATTCCTCCATCAACACGCATCTCCTTCATGGGAACGCCACTGTCGGCAACCATGGCATCCATGACATCTCGTGTTTGGTAGCAAATTGCTTCAAGGGCTGCGCGTGCAAGATGTGCCTTTGTTGCAGCGCGAGTTAATCCAACAATTACACCGCGTGCATCGGTGCGCCAATAGGGTGCAAATAAACCAGAAAATGCTGGGACGAAGTAAACACCAGCAGTATCTGTTACAGAAGATGCCAAGCTTTCAGTCTCTGCTGCATTTGAGATAATTCCTAATTGATCGCGAAGCCATTGGATTGCAGAACCTGTAACAGCAACAGAGCCTTCAAGTGCGTAATGTGCTGGTGCATCACCCAGTTTGAAGCAAACAGTTGTGAGTAATCCATTATTAGAGTGCACAATTTCAGTACCTGTATTTAGCAGTGCGAAGTTTCCCGTGCCATATGTTGTCTTTGATTCGCCGCGTTCAAAGCAGACCTGACCAACCATTGCAGCTTGCTGATCACCCAAGATTCCTGCAATTGGAATTGCCGTACCAAATGGACCATGCGGATCTGTGAGCGCATAGGTTTCAGAGGAGGATTTAATAACAGGAAGGGCAGAACGTGAAACACCAAAGATGACAAGAAGTTCCTCATCCCAATCCAGGGTTTCAAGGTTCATTAGCAAGGTGCGGCTGGCATTTGTTACATCAGTTGCATGAACGCCTCCGCGAACACCGCCCGATAAATTCCACAGCAACCATGAATCGATAGTTCCAAAACGAGCATTAGGACCTTTTGCAGATGGAACATTTTGGAGAAACCAATTCATCTTGCTGCCAGCAAAGTAAGGGGCAATGGTTAAACCCGTTGTGTGGCGAATCTTTTCTTGTTGGGCATCAGACAACGATGCCAAAAACTCAGTAGTACGAGTGTCTTGCCAGACAATTGCATGAGAAAGCGGTTGACCCGTTGTTACATCCCACACCACAGTTGTCTCACGTTGATTGGTCAGCCCAATAGCTGCTAAATCTGAGCCCAAAATGTTGGCTTGCTTGAGAGCTCCAGCGACTACTTCTTGGGCTCGCTCCCAAATTTCAGTGGCATCATGTTCGACCCAACCTGCTTGCGGAAGAATTTGGCGATGTTCTAGTTGATGCTGTCCAACTACCTGGCCGGCGTGGTCAAAGATCATGAATCGAGTACTACTAGTGCCCTGATCCAAACTGCCGATATATGCCACGATGCACAACCCCTCGCCGTAAGTTAGACTTAGCGTACTCACTGATTACGGAGATGCAACGCATATGTTCTTGTCACAACTTGGCCCAGACCAGCGTGACTCTGCCATCTCGCAATTAGGCACAGAACAATTCGACATCCTTGTTATTGGCGGGGGAGTCAACGGGGTAGGTGCAGCACTAGATGCCGCCTCTCGTGGATTAAAAGTTGCCCTCATTGAGGCGCAAGATATTGCATCTGGAACATCAAGTAGATCTAGCAAGTTAATTCATGGTGGCCTTAGATATCTTGAACAATATGATTTTAAATTAGTACGTGAAGCCTTACACGAGCGCGAGCTAATGGTTTCAACACTGTGCCCACATCTTGTTAAGCCAGTCGGATTTTTGTTTCCACTTACTGAAAAGTTTAAAGAGCGAACTTATGTCGGAGCAGGTTTGGCTCTCTATGACGCACTACGTGGATTTCAGCGTGCACTTCCTTGGCACAAGCACCTAAGCAAAAAGCAGATTAATGAGATTGCACCATCTTTGCGTCATGACATTGTCACTGGTGCAATTAAATACTTTGATGCCCAAGTTGATGATGCTCGCCACACAATGGCAGTGGCACGAACTGCCGCACGCCACGGCGCAATCATTGCGACCCAAGTTTCTGCAGAGTCTTTAATTCGCGAAGGCGAGCGTGTTGTTGGCGTAAATGCTCTTGATTTAGCATCTGGGAAGAAGATTGCGATTAAAGCCGGTGCAACGATTATGTGCGCAGGTGTGTGGAGCGATCAATTACATGAGCGTTTTGAATTAACTCCTGGGTATCACGTGACAATGAGTAAGGGTGCGCACATTGTTGTTCCTGGATCTGCCATAAAATCTGATGCTGGAATCATTTTAAAGACTCCAATCTCTGTGTTGTTCATAATTCCATGGGGAGACAAGTGGATTGTCGGTACAACAGATACTCCATACATTGGTGATCGAGCAGAGCCATGTGCGACCAGAGAAGATGTTCAATACATCTTGGATCAAGCTAATCGCGTTCTTGAACCAAAGCTTCAAGCAGATGAAATTATTGGCGTGTATGCAGGATTACGTCCATTGGTTGCAAACAACAAGAGCGCAACAACAACCAAGCTTTCCCGTGAACACACAGTAGATCGACCAGCTGCTGGATTTGTATCTATTGCTGGCGGTAAGTACACAACATATCGCGTCATGGGCAAGGATGTTGTTGATCGCGCAGTAATTGAACTACGCAGATTAACTCAAGAGTCTGTGACAGAAAAACTTCCATTAGTAGGTGCCGATGGCTACTTTGCATTAGAGCAACAGAAAGAGCGTATTGCTCAAGAATCTGGGCTAGATGTTGAAACCGTTACACATTTGCTCAATCGCCATGGATCACTGATTGGCGAGATCCTAGAAATAATTGAGGAACAACCAAAGCTAGCCGCCAAACTAGATTCGAACTTGCCATATATCAAAGCTGAAATTGTTTATGCAACCTCACATGAGGGTGCGCGCTCTGTTGATGATGTCATTTCTCGTCGTACACGCCTATCTTTTGAAGCGGTCAATCATGGGGTTCACCTTGCAGATGAAGTTGCAGCACTCATCGCACCAGTTCTTGGTTGGAGCGCAAAGGAGCGCAAGGAATCTATTGCACAATACATGGAATTAGTTGAACGTGAAATCACAGCCCTCGATGAGCTACTAGAGGTTAATTCTTAATCTGTCCTCTGCAACCATCGGTAGTTGGCTTTTTAGTTGCAGTAGGTGAAGGTGTTGCAGTAGGTGAAGGTGTTGGTCCTTGTGTAACTTCAAAAGTGACGGGAAATGTTGATTCTGCGTGAGTTCCAGAAACATCTTGGAACAGAACTTTTCCAACATATGTGCCAGCTAATACACCTTTAAGTGCAAGAGTCCATACGCCACTTGTTTCTCGCAATATTGCTTGTGTGGGCTTTGTAGCCGGAGTCGTTGTTTTATCAAAAACCAATTTCACATTTCCTGTGACAACGGGAGAGCCACTAGGTCGTACAACATTTACTTTGAAGGTAACAAGCTTGTTTGTTGTGCTTGCCGATTGACCCACAACGCTAAGCACGGTTGGTTCTTGCTGTGGCATTAAGTCAACAAGTGATGGCGCCCAGCTTCCCTTTGCCAAATCTAAGAAGGATGAAGGGGTCCCACGGAAGACGTTTAGATCTAATCTATTTCCAGGAACTCCGTACTTAGGTGCAATGCCACATGAAGAGTATTGCCACACAGTCCATTGTGAATCACAGTTTGCACCAGTCCATGAGTGCACATAACATCCACCGGTCTTAATACCTGGCTGGTTAATGGGGTTAGCTGGATCTATTGCATACTGCGCTAACCACAATGGATATTGGGCGAGCTCAGGTGAACGTGTCATAGAACTTTCTAGAAAGTTTGCATAAGAGTAGAGAATTGGAGTTTTACCTGTCTTCTCCTTAACAGATGCTAGAAAAGTTGTTGCCCACAAAGTCACAGCACTTCGTGTTGCATACTTTTGGCATGCACCAGATGAGGAGTAACGAACACACTTATTTTCCAGATCTAGTGCATACGGCAAATCCTTCTCGCTATAACCACCCATAGATGCAAGTCTCCATACAACTTTCTGGGCTTGTGCCAGAGCATCCTTTTTGATGTCTTCTGGGTCTGTTACATCAGGCAACACTGCGTAGTGATAAAAACCTGTGTATATACCGGCAGCTTGCGCAGCATGGTGATCCATTGCAGCGTATTTAACAGACAACAGATCAGCTGACTCTCGAGTATCTGATGCCTTAATAAATACGAATCGCATTCCTGCTTCATACATCTTTACGAAATCGATTGCTTTATCGTTGGGGTGCTGCCAACGACTTATATCTGCGCCATGAATGCGACCACCAGGGCCAGTTAAATCAATGAATTGAGCAGGATCAGTATTTGAGATCTCAGGTTGCTGCTTGACGGTGATCGAGCGAATGGGTGAGTACAAACTCTTTCCACCTATTACGGAAACAGCGCGATAGCGAACATTCGCGTTTAGTGCAGTGGCAAGGGCGGTAACTTTCCAGGTTCCAACTTTGGTGACCTTTGTCGTAAAGCGAGTTGTCGTCCACTTTCCATCTGTATCAACTTGGATCTTTACAGTGGTCCCTGAACGGTTTGGCTTGAGATTTCCATACAAAGTCAGCAATGTTTCTGAAGCACTGGGTGTTTGCTTGACTGACATAGATAAGGTCGATGTGGCTGCGACTGATTGCGGTGCTCCCACGACTGCAACTACTAGAGATAGGGCAAGTAGATAGATCTTGACTCTCATTGTTCGATAATCTCAACATCTATGCCGATTGTGGATTTGATTGCTTCAACTAAGGCAGCTTTCAGATTAGGACGAGTTTCTGAATACTCATGTGATGTCGCAAATTTTCGGCTATCTGAAAAATCTAATGTTAAAGTTCCATTCTCAAATGAGCTTAAACGAGCATCAAAGTATGCAATCCATGCAACGCGATTTTCTGACTCGAGGGCATCAAGCACCTGGTTCCACTGCGCCCGAATCTCAACTAGCTCCATAGGCGCGAACTTTACCTTTGCGCCTTCAAATAACAGGACAACTAGTGTCTAGGCGCGCCAATCCACTTAAAGTATTCGCCAACTAATTGAACCCTCAAGTTCTTTGATCGGTCGGGCTGCACATTGAGCACCAATGCAATCCGCGAAACAATCTGCTCGATCGCTTTTTCACTGACAAATCTCATGCGACTAATCTCAGCATTTGTTAAACCATCTGCCACAAGGCGCAAAGTTTCAATCTGGAGATCGGTTAATTGCGATAGTAAATTCTCTAAAGCTTTCTCATGGAGTGAATGGTTTCCACTAACCCATGTGACCGAGGAATCTGGCTCAAGGACTCTTGACTCTGAAATGACATCACACAGGGTTGCAACGTTATTCATGGATTTTTTGATGACAACTTTGGCCCCGACTGGAAGGTCAGACTTGAATTCCCCGAGCAATCTAAGATCTGCGCAAGCCACCAATACAACTACGCCAATAGTTGGTGTTTCCTTACGGATATTATTTGCGATCGCAATCGAGTGTTCATCTGATAGATGCATATCAATGAGGAGCACATTGGGTTGCATGCTTCGCATCAAGAGAATTGCCGATGACTCTTTTTGCGCTTCTCCTATTACATTTGTTCCGTGCAGTTTAAGTGCGGCGGCCATGGTCGATAACTCAAAAGCATCATCCATGACAAGTAAGACTCGATCGCTCATACCTAAAAGTTACGCCTAGGTTTGCCCAATAGACACATAGGAGAGAGTTAAGTGAGAGGTAGCAGTAAGTCGGGTGAACTCAATTTTAATGAGTAATTAGGTAATTGAGAGATAACTCTCGGGATTGAGCCGACGAGTTAATTCTTATGACTTGGTGTGGGGCGGGTCGGGCTCGAACCGACGACGACGGAATTATGAGTTCCGGGCTCTAACCAACTGAGCTACCGCCCCTTACGGATGAACTTTACTGTAGTTATTTGTTGCGCTGGAATCCGCGCCGGCCCCAGAACTCCCACATGCCCATAACGGATAAAACAAGGGCAAATCCAAATAAGAGGTCTTCTAGTGGGGCAGAGGCAATGCGAATACCAATGATTGAATCAGGGTCATACATCACAATCGCTTTTCCATCACTGCGACTGTGAGTTAACCACCAATTAGTCAGCAATTGAAAAGGAAGGATGATCATGTATGAAAGCCAGAAGGCAAGACGTGTCAAAAGTGAGTTCTTAAATACAAAGAGATCAACAATGATTGAGATACCGAATGCGGCAATCGCAATATCGCTATAGATCACTTCTTTTCATCCTTTCCGAATTCCTTTTCGCGCAGATGAGGCTTAACCGTTGTGACGCCCTCAAGAGTCAATATCGCCGCCATCGGAACGATGATGAAAAAGAGAAACTCTTCTAAGGGAATATCAAATGGTCCGTATATTCCCAGCATCCTGTCGCGATTGAAAAACCAATGTCCTTGAGCAATCGCATAGGCATCCCATATAAGAAAAAAGAGGCTAATCGGCAAAATACTTATTAATGCTCTTTTCCATCGTTTCAAAACGCTGGTCTTTAGAACTATCTCTAGCCAAAAAGAGCCAAACACTGTGAAGGCGAGCATCGCCATGTATCCGAATTTCTGCACATCAGATCTTCTCACATTCACCTTTGATAGGGTTGCCAACAAGGGGGAGACATGCAAGAAAATGCTGCTGTGCTCTTTAATCGGGTTCGCCTCTTCTCAACTGTTTCTGTAAGTCTGGCAATTCTGACTTCTTTGATTTTTTCAGATCTTTTGGGTAGTAGCTCTATGAGCTGGCAAGTTATAATTGCAATTATTGCACTTGCACTTGGAATTCCACATGGGGCGTTAGATCACCTAGTGACGCTTCCAAAAACAGAGCCTAAGAAAATGGCGTTATTTATTATTGCGTATGTGGCAGTTGCCATTATTGCTGTTATCGGAATCCTTAAGTTTAATACTGTTGGATTTATTGTTGTTCTCTTTATGAGTGCGATCCACTTTGGAATCGGTGATGCCGCCTTTGTTAATGAAATTGATAAGCGGACAGAGAGATCGAAAAAACTTAACCGTTGGTTTTATATCCCAGCTGCAGGCTTTACCCCAGTGTTTATTCCACTTGTTAACTCTGCTAGCACTGAGGCTTTGGCTTCCGTAAATCCTGCGCTCATCAATTGGCATCAAGGATTAGATTCACAAATTTTCCTCACAGTAAGTATTTTCGCACTCCTTGCTATTGGGGTTATGGTCTTTGATAAGAGAAAAAGGGAAGCTTTAGATCTGATTGTGTTATTGCTTTTAGCCCATCTTGCACCTCCTCTTATTGCTTTTGCTGTGTACTTTGGATGCTGGCACGCAATGCGCCACACAGCCCGGCTCACACTTTCTCTTCCACGATGTGTTGAGAACATAACTCAAGGAATGCTCAGAAAAGCATTTTCAAACGCAGTTATTCCAGGCTTGCCAGCCCTGATTGGAACCTTCGTAGTGGCAGGATTGTTGGCGCTAAGTGGTCGAGATTTCACAGATGAGTTTTTCTGGATGGCGCTAGTAGTTGTGTGGGCGCTCACTGTTCCTCACATGGCAGTTACCGCAAAATTGGATCGCGCAGCATTAACCTAGGGTAATGAGATTAAAAGCAGCTGTAATCGCACTCTTGGTAATGGCAACAACGGGTTCACCAGCACAGGCTGCACCAAATTATGTATTTCCAGTTGTTGGCTGTGAGTACACATATGCAAAGTCACATCATGATTATCCAGCTACAGATGTTTTGGCCAAAGCAGGATGTCGATATGTTGCGGTGACATCGGGAGTTATTGATGAGGTCAATCGAATTGATTCCTGGTCAGGTAAAACAAATCTTGGAGCAGATCGTGGTGGGTTATACGTTTCCTTCATTGGAACAGATGGTGTTCGTTACTATGCCTCACATTTGAGAACCATTCCTCAAAGTATTCAACCGGGCGTTGAAGTAAAAGCTGGCCGGTTACTTGGAACAGTTGGTGCAACAGGAAGTGCGCGCGGAACAAAACCGCATATTCACTTTGGAGTTTCATGGGCAACTCCACCAGAAACATGGTGGGTGCGACGTGGAATGGTGTGGCCTTGGAAGTATTTAGATGCATGGAAAGCTGGAAAAGATCTTTCACCCGCGAAAGAGGTTGAAGCGCAACGTTTAAAGAGCGGCGATATTCCGCCAGTACCAAAGTAATAAAAAACCCCGCCAGTTACCCGGCGGGGTTTTTTAGAAGTTAGTGTTGATTAGGCAGGGTTTACTGCATCAGCCTGAGGACCCTTTGGACCCTGTACGACCTCAAATGAAACTGCCTGACCCTCTTCAAGGGACTTGTAACCGTTACCCTGGATTGCTGAGTAGTGAACAAAAACATCTTGTCCGCCGCCATCAACCGCAATGAAACCGAAACCCTTTTCAGAGTTGAACCACTTAACTGTGCCTGTTGCCATGTATTTATTTCCTTCGATATGTGGGTGTTTCGAGAAATCCTCGAATCACGGTCTTCCTCTTGCTCCAGCGATACCGATTATGCAAAACATGAAACGGGTACTGATTAAGCGTCCGACTGAGATGAACTCTACCTCCTACCGCCCCGTATGCCTAAAGCGGGGGTAGACAGTTTTAGGCTCATGGGTGTGTAATTAAGGTGTTTACCAAGCAATTGGGAAGCGTAAATGCCGCTGGGGAAGGTCGCATTAGGCGCATCTTGCTAGGAGAACCATGGAACGTTTAACCACGCCTTCAAATCGTCAGCAGGTTCGAGGCTTCTTAACCATTCATTCAGCCCCATCTGCGCTGCGCCACCATATTGATTGGGCGATCCAAACAGTGCTTGGCAATTGGATAAAGCTTGCATGGAATCCACAACCGTTAATGCCGGGAACATTTCGCACACAACTCGAGTTTCGTGGTGCACAAGGTGCTGCCGCAGAAATTGCTAGTGCGCTTCGCAGTTGGCATTACCTAAATTTTGAAGTTATTGAAGGATCTGAATCAGGCGGTGAACTATTTCGTTTCACGCCAGAACTTGGCATACACCGCGCTGTTGTTGACCAATCAGGTGCGGTCCTAGTGAATGAAAATCAACTAAGCGCCATTCTTGCCAACTCATTTGATGAAGAATCGATCCGCGAAGGAGTCGCTGCCATGGTGGGAAATTCTTGGGAGAGCGAACTAGATCGCTTCAGGAGTGTTGACCTTCAAGAACTTCCTCGTCTGCGCGCTATCTGATTGGTAGGATAAAGACATGACACAACTGAATGAAAGTCCAATTATCACTGTTGAGCGCCGCAAAGCGGTAACCATAATTATTTCTGCAGTAATCCTTTCACTGGCACTCGGCGGTGGATTGATGAAGGTTGGATCTGGTTTTGCTTCACGCAGCAGCGACGGAATTACTGTTACTGGTTCTGCAAAGACAACAGCAACTGCAGATAACGCGGTATGGACTCTTAGTGTCTCTCTTTCATCACCAACAGTTGCGGTGGCTGTGAAAAAGGTTGATGCCGATGTTGAGGCTCTTTCAAATTACCTCACACAAGGTGGAATCTCTGCTGAAAGCTTAACTCTTGGCGCAGTATCAACATTTGCCAACGAGGAGTACAGCAACGGAAATTCAACAGGTCGTATTCTTTCCTACCGCGCCTCACGTGAAGTTACTGTTCGCTCAAAAGATGTTCAGTTGATTTCTAAGCTCAGCCAAGGCATTGGATCACTGCTTGCTACTGGTATTAATGCAAATAACTATGGTCCTCAGTACTACATTTCTAATTTGCCAGAGCTGCGCCCACAGTTAATGTCAGAGGCGATGAAGGATGCAAAGGTACGAGCAGAAGCCCTAACAAAGGCTGTTGGTGGAAACATTGGATCCCTTGTTAACGTCAAGGCCGGTCCAATTCAGATCACAACACCAGATTCAACGATGACTGCTGATTACGGTGCCTATGACACTTCAACAATTGAAAAGACAGTTACTGCAACTGTTTCTGTAACCTTTAAAAGCTAAAGCGGAATATTTCCGTGGGATCCACGACGATGTGGTGCATCAGCAATAGTTTTTGCTAGCGCACTTCTTGTCTTTGAGGGGCTTAACATCTCATCTACTGCGCCAATTTCAATTGCTTTTTCAACGCCACCTGAAACTCTTTCGTGCTCAGCGGCAAGTTCTAACTCCATTGACTCACGTTGTTCTGCTGGGATATCTGCCAATAAACGACGATGGAGTACGCGCACTGCAGCTACTGCGCCCATCACAGAAACCTCTGCATTGGGCCAAGCAAATACGCGAGTTGCACCTAGGGATTTCGAATTCATTGCCACATATGCACCGCCATAAGCGCGACGAGTAATTAATGTAACTCGAGGAATAACTGATTCACCGAATGCGTGCAATAACTTCGCACCTCTGCGTACCGCGCCCTCCCATTCTTGACCTGCACCAGGTAAGAAGCCCTGCACATCTGCAATAACAATCAGCGGAATACCAAAGGCATCACAGGTTCGCACAAAGCGTGCAGCTTTCTCACCAGCTGCTGCATCTAGAACGCCTGCAAGGTGTGCTGGATTGTTGGCTAGAACACCGACTGTTGCACCGCCAAGGCGTCCAAGAACAGTTGTCATATTGGGAGCCCACATAGATAGCAGCTCAATGTGTTCAGCATCCTTATCAAGAATTGCATCAACCAAGGGATGGACTTCATATGTGCGCACATGAAATTCTGGAACATAGATTGATAGATCAATATCTTTAACATCAGGATTCATAAATCCTTGATTAGCAAATAAGGCGGTTAAGATGCGAATATCTTCAATTGCTTCATCTTCACTTGCGGCAATTACGTGTGCAAGACCACTGTTTTTCTTGTGTGCTTCAGGGCCACCTAGTAGTGCCATATCAATATCTTCGCCGGTAACACTTTTTACAACATCAGGGCCTGTAACAAAGATTCGACCTTCAGGTGCTAGAACAACTACATCTGTTAGTGCAGGCCCATACGCACCGCCACCTGCAGTTGGTCCAAGTACCAAAGAAAGTTGCGGGATGCGCCCACTTGCAGAAATCATCGACTGGAAAACTTCTCCGAAGGCGTCTAGGGATGCAACACCATCACTTAATCGAGCACCACCACTGTGCCAAATACCAATGATTGGCACTTGTGCACCCATCGCAGCTTTGTAGGCAGAAACAATTACTTTAGATCCATCCACACCAAGTGCGCCGCTTTTTATCGTTGCATCGGATGCGAAAATAACAACTTTGTTACCCTTCACAGTTGCCGTGACAGCAAGCATTCCGCACTCTGTGCGGGGGATTAGGAATTCAAATTTTCCATCATCAACTAAACGCGCAATCCGTGAAATCGGATCGCGTGGATCATTCGATGTAGGCGACATTTATAGGCTCTTAAAAGCCAATACAACGTTGTGTCCACCAAAACCAAAGGAATCATTCAGTGCTGCGATATCTCCTGCAGGTAAAGCACGTGGCTTATCGCGCACAACGTCCACAGTCACCGCAGGATCTAAATCATCTATATTAATTGTTGGGGGAGCCATTCGATCTTGCAATGCCTTAACTATAAATACAGATTCAATTGCACCAGCTCCACCTAGTAAGTGGCCAGTCATCGACTTAGTTGCAGAAACTGCAACATGATCAGCATCTTTTCCAAGTGCTGCGCGCAA
>NZ_JBBAMW010000007.1:33583-44202 GCF_040402275.1 Candidatus Planktophila sp.
AGAATTCCGCCACCTTCACCCAACACAAATCCATCACGGTTGAGATCATATGGACGCGATGCGCGAGCAGGATCATCATTGCGAGTAGATAAAGCTTTCATTGCAGCAAAAGCTGCCATTGGAAGTGCGTGACACGCAGCTTCAACTCCGCCACTAACAACAATGTCTGCGCGGTTGTTGCGGATCATTTCGAATGCATAACCGATTGCTTCAGCACCCGATGCACACGCACTCACAGGTGTGTGGACGCCAGCTTGTGCTTGTAATTCAAGACCAATGTTTGCAGCTGGCCCATTAGGCATCAGCATTGGCACGGTATGGGGGCTAACTAAACGTGCACCTTTATCATTCAAAATATCGTATTGCTCTAAAAGAGTTGTTACGCCGCCGATTCCTGATGCGACGACAACACCTAGACGCTCTTTATCTATGTCGGGAGATCCTGCATCTTTCCAAGCCTCACGTGATGCGATCAGTCCGAATTGTTCTGAACGATCAAGGCGTCTGATTTCAACGCGCTCCATTTGCTCACTTGGTTCAACTGCAACTCGCGCTGCGAAGGTCACTGGGATTGTTTGGGCCCAATCCTCAGTTAGAGATCGCACACCGCTTTTGCCAGCCAAAAGGCCGGCCCACGTTGTTGCTACATCTCCACCTAGAGGAGTGGTTGCACCAAGACCAGTGACAACAACGCGACGACGAGTCATTGTTTAAAAACTTACTTTGATGCGTTAACTATGAAATTGACTGCATCTCCAACGGTTACCAAATCTGTGACACTCTCATCAGGAATCTTTACTCCGAAACGCTCTTCTGCAGCAACTACAACCTCAACCATGCTGAGTGAGTCAACATCTAGATCGTCAGTGAAGTTCTTATCTAACTCAACTGATGCAGCAGGAATACCGGCTACTTCTTCAACAATTTCCTTCAGTCCTGCAAGTACATCTGCTTGTGCAAGTGCCATTATTCTCGTGTCCTCTTCTATATCGATCGAGTGTGCAAGGTCATTATTGTGTATCAAGTGAGCTCTTACTTACGAGTATTGCACCCCCTAAGTGGCGTAAATCTCAATGAATTTTATGGCTTAGGCGGAAGTTCAACAACCTGTCCCGCATATACCAAACCTGCGCCATAGCCGATAAGTAGTGCCAATTTTCCGTGCAACTCAGGATGCTCTTCCAAAATTCGATCCATTGCTAACGGAATTGAGGCGGCAGAAGTATTTCCATTTGTGCGTATGTCGTCTGCAATCAAAACAGAATCTGGAATCTTCATTTCCTTTGCCATGGTTTCGATAATACGAACATTAGCTTGATGCGGAATAAAGGCACCAAGTTCATCAACAGAAACTCCTGCTACTTCAAGTGCCTTCAAACCAACTTTGCTCATTGAATAAACTGCCCAACGAAAAACTACTTGACCTTGTTGTGAAATATTTGGCCACCCGAGTTCGCCAACACCTTTATCTGGATTGTTCTTGTAATCTAGGAAAGATGGAGTCAAGGTAATCGCATCACGAGAGTCGGCATCCGACCCCCAGATAGTTTGCCCAATCCGTGGTTGATCGCTCTGACCGATAACAACGGCTCCAGCACCATCTGCAAAGATGAATGCGGTAGCACGATCATCAGGATCGGTGTAGTCAGACAATTTTTCCACACCGATGACTAATACATTCTTCGATGTTCCTGATCGAACTAAATCACTTCCCATTGCAACGCCATAACAAAAGCCCGCACACGCTGCACTGATATCAAAGGCAGCAGCTTTTGGATTGCCAAGTTCATTAATTAACTCAGTTGCCGCACTCGGTGCCTGAAATGGATAAGAAATCGTAGAAAGTATGACTGTGTCGATATCTGTAATACTTAATTTGGCTCGCTTTAAGGCTATTTCACAGGCAACTTTTGCCATCGAAATAACAGTTTCATCATCACCTGCAAAGCGGCGTGATTCAATTCCTGTGCGCTGTTGGATCCACTCATCGGTTGATTCGATGCGATCTACAATCTCTGAGTTTGGGACGACGCGCTTTGGGCGATAAGTGCCGACAGATAAAATTCTGCTGTGCCCCACGGGTGCAACTGTGATGCTCATGCGTGCCTTCCTGCAAACTCTCGTGCTGCATCTAAATCATCCGCGCTCTTTAAAGCAAAGGTTTCAATTTCACTAGCTGCGCGCTTGAGTAAGCCAACCAGAGTTCCGGCCGGTGGCAGTTCAATGACACCCGTAACACCTAGTGATTTCAAAGTCTCCATGCATAAATCCCAGCGGACGGGGTTAGCGATTTGATTAACGATTCGATTGAGCACATCTGCGCCATCTGTTACTACCTGGCCGTCTTTATTTGAAATCACCTGAATAACAACAGAATGGGTTGTCACAGTTGTTGCCAAAGCTCGAAGAGGCTCAACTGCCGGTTGCATGAACTGTGTATGGAAGGCTCCTGCAACAGCCAATGCTCGTACCCGCGCACCTGCTGGGGGATTCTCGTTTAATGATGCAAGTGCGTGTAAATCACCTGCAGCCACAATTTGTCCACCACCATTGTCATTTGCTGCAACTAAGTTAAGTGAAGTAATAGCTGCTAAGACTTCAGCCCGATCGCCTCCAAGAACTGCTGACATTCCAGAAGGTGATGTGGAAGCTGCTTTTGCCATTTCAGCTCCACGTGTGCGAACAATTCTTAGCGCGTCACTTTCTGAGATAGCACCTGACAGGGCAGCAGCTGCTAACTCACCAACTGAATGACCCGATGTGACGGCAAAATTCTTGATTCCGAGTGCATGAGCGCCAAGCAATGAGGCGGCAACAATTAATGGCTGTGCATTAGCCGTGTCTTTAATTTCTTCAGCATCTGCAACTGTTCCAAGGTGCAATAAATCCAAGCCAATCGCATCTGACCAAGAAACCAATAGTTCTTTGAGAGATGGATCTTGAATCCAGCTACTAAGCAATCCTGGAGTTTGCGACCCTTGTCCAGGGGCGATGATTGCGAGCACCTGTAGATATTAGTGTGCATATTTACTTACTATCTAGTACGGGAGGTAAGCCAAAGCGCCGCCTGCTAATGCTGGGGATTAAGAGACTCTTTCTTCGTTAACTTCCTGTAAATCCCACTGAGACTGTGGTGAAAATTCAGGGTAGTACATAGTTCCTAATTCATCAGCCTTACGTACAAAGATTATTTTGACTAACTCAACGCTCATTAAAAGTAATGCAGCCGGGAAGAGGTCAAAGGATCTCTTAAAAAACCAGGGGGTACCATTTCGTAACATCCATAAGACTGAAGACTTTTTACTAGTTAATGGCGTTTCTTCAATAGTTATGGGATCAATCTGCCAATTGCGTCGTAATAAGATCTCCCGAAAATGAGTGGCCATTATTTGATGACCGTATTTGCTTGGATGCATCCGATCTATGTGCCAAACTTTTCTTTCGTAAATATCTTCAATAGAGCGAGTAAGAAGAATTTGCGCATTGAACTCACGACCAACTGAATGAATCACTCTATTGACAGCATTGATACGTCGGGTTAATACTCGAGCAAGCAATTTTGGCAGCGGAACAACTTGTGTTGGATCATGTAGCTGTAATAGTAGAACTTCTGCCCCTGATCTCTTTAACTCTAAAATAGTTGCCCGTAGATTTTTATGCAATTTATTAGGATCAAATCCGTTACGTAACGCATCATTTCCTCCCACGATAACAGCGGCGATATCTGGCCTAAAAACCAAAGCCTTTGGAAGTTGATCCTCGAGCACCTCAGCTGATTGAGCACCTGGCCGTGAAAGATTTATATACACAAGTGGACCTTGAAAATGTTTTGCTAAGTAGTAACCCCACCCTTTTGTTACCCCGTACTTATCACTGTCGCCAACACCTGAAGCTGCGCTGTCTCCTAAAATTGCGAAGGTGGCAACTTTTTCCATTGTTAGGCCGCTCTCAACCTTTTTTGATTGACAGTGACTTCGCGACCTGCGCCATGCAAGCGGAGCATCATCATCAATGTAGAACTCCACGGATAGTTTTCTGCTTGGTGCTGGCAACGAATGGGCAAGGCCCTATCGGCGACGCTATAGGCAAGAACCTTCTGAATGGCTAGTGAAAAGGATTTTGGGTTGTTCTCGGCAACAGCTCCAACAGGCTCTGGTGATTCTAGGAGTAAGAATTCGCCAACGGCGCTGGTTGACGAGGCCACAACTGGTGTTCCTGAAGCTAGTGATTCAAGTGCTGCTAAACAAAAAGTCTCGATTGGTCCTGGAGCAATTGATACATCGGCACTTGCAATTATTTCTGCAAGCATTTTCCGATCAACGATATATCCCATGAAAGTGACCGGCAGATCTTTAGATAACCCTTTTAGGGTTTTAAACATTGGGCCCATGCCAACAAAAATTAACCTGGCATTTACGCCGGCAGCAAGTAGTTCTTTCAGTGCCAAAATTGAGTTCTCAGGATTTTTTTCCTTTGACATACGTCCACAGTGCAGGAGCAGTACATCAGCACCTTTAAGAAGTTCAGTTCTTAAAGCCTCACTTCGTCGATAAGGGGAGAAGTTTTCTAAGTCAACGCCAAGTGGTACGTGGGTAAGATTCTTTGTCTTAATCTCACGGAATTCACGAGAGGCAAACTCTGTTGTTGCAATAACGTTATGGAAACGACTTGCTAGTCTCGTGTTATGCCAATTAACGAACCATTTTAATTCAACTTTGAAGAAGGATTTCACAAGACCAGAAAGTGTTTCATGACTAAATACAACTGTGTGAATGCCTCGTGTCTTAGCCCAGAGACCTACCTTAGATAGAGTGAAACGGTCAGAGACTTCCAAAGCATCCGGCTTAAGAGTAATAAGTAATTTCTTGACATCCCGGTTATTGCGGATGATTCGGTATCCACCGCTAAAGGGTAAAACAATTGACGGAACAGTAATTTTTTTACCGTGCAAAGTTTCTTCACAAAAAAAGCCGTTGCCTGGAACTATGTATGTGAATTCATGACCACGTGCGATATATCCAGATCCAAGCTCATGAAGAGTTGTTCTAATTCCACCGGACTTTGGTCCATAGAAATTAGCAATATGCACAATCTTCATGCGACTCTCTCATTCTGCTGGGCCTGACTCAGTACCAAATCCTTATAGTGTGAAACTAGCTGACTATTTACTAGCTCCCAGGTGCGATGAATGACTGATTCTCTTGCTCGCTCACTCATCAATCTATGTTCAGATGAATGCAGAAGTTGATTAACGCTGTGGTTGAGAGAGTACGTGTTAGAGGTGTCAATGAGGAAGCCAGTCCAGCCGTGCTTTACTAAATCGGTTGGCCCACCAGAATTTGGTGCAATTACTGGCACACCCGATGCCAAGGCTTCTTGGATAGATTGGCAGAATGTTTCGTGCTTGCCGGTGTGAACAAAGATGTCAAGAGATGCGTAGTAACGCGCAAGGTCTTCTCCGCCTTGGTAGCCAACGAATTTTGCATTAGGCAGTTCTCGTTCAAGTCTCATACGAGCGGGGCCATCACCAACAATTACCAACTGGATATCATCACGCTTATCTAGTACAGCCAAGTCATCGATGCGTTTTTCATTTGCTAAGCGACCAACGTAGCCAACAAGTTTTCTATCTGGGCGATTACCTAAAAGCTCACAACGTAAATTGATATCTCGCTTCTCAGGTGAGAACTTGACTGAGTCAACTCCACGTTGCCAAAGATGCACATTGTTCACACCTGAACTCTTCAGATCTTCACAAGACCAATTAGAAGGTGCCAATGTTCTAGTTGTGCGTGTGTGAATTCTTGCAACCCACTTCTTTAGTGAGTCATGGGCGATCGTTAAGCCATAGTGACGAGCAAAACCCGCTACATCGGTTTGGTAAATAGACAGAGTTGGAATTTGAAGTCTCTCTGCAACTCGGGCGGCGTAATTTCCGAGAAAGAATGGTGAGGCTAAGTGAATAACATCTGGAGAGAATCCATCAATCAGTGGCTCTAAAGTTTTATGGGGAAAACCCACAGGCAACATGCCTTTCATTTCAAAACTAGGAACACGTTTGACGCGATAACCCGCGTACTCATTGACTCCGCCGGCGCTAACAGGTGCGATCACTAGAGCTTCATGACCTTGGCTGCGCAGATACTCGAGAACTCTTAAGACTGAGTTGGTGACGCCGTTGATTTGGGGGAGGAAGGATTCGGTAACGATGACGACCCGTAGCGGCGTGCTCATGGATGCAGATTGAGGCAGTTCTCAGGCCTCAAGTAGAAGTTGAGGTTACGTGTTGGCAAACCTGGTATGAAATCTCTAATTGGGCTGGTGATTAGGGTTACTGACCAGTAACATTTGCCCTATGAAGATTGCCGTGTGTGTAAAGCAGGTCCCGGACTCATGGGCTGAAAAAAAGATGGTCAATGGAATTCTTGATCGTGAAAATGTTGATGCAGTTCTCAACGATCTTGATGAGTACGCCGTTGAAGAAGCACTTCGTATTGTCGAAGCACATGGCGGAAATGAAGAAGGCGGCAGCAATACCGTCACAGTAATTTCAATGGGGCCAGAACGCGCAACTGAAGCGGTTCGAAAAGCTTTATCTATGGGCGTTAATGATGCAATATTGGTAACTGATCCAAAGCTAGCGGGTGCAGATGCGCTCGCAACATCGGCTGTTTTGGCCGCAGTCATTGAAAAAGGTGGCTTTGATCTAGTTATTTGTGGAACAGAGTCAACAGATGCGCGCATGAGTGTTGTGCCAGCAATGTTAGCTGAACGCTTAAATGCTGCTCAACTAACTTTTGCATCAAAGGTTGATGTGGATCCTGCAGCAGGCAAGGTTTCAATTACACGTGTGACAGAAGCGGGTGTTGAAGAAATGCACGCACAGTTCCCTTGTGTTATCTCAGTTGTAGAAAAGATTAATGAGCCTCGCTACCCATCATTTAAAGGAATTATGGCTGCAAAGAAAAAGACAATTGAGAGCAGAGATTTAGCGATGGTGGGAGTTTCGGCAGAAGGTGCCTGGTCACTAGTTGCAGATGCAACCCCGCGTCCAGCTCGCGCAGCAGGAATTAAAGTTACAGATGATGGAACCGGTGGCGAACAACTGGTGTCATTCCTAGCAGAAAAGAAGTTGATATGAGCACAGTATTGATTCTGGCTGACTTTGTCGGCACAAAGGCAACTAAGACAAATGCTGAATTAGCTACTGCTGGTGCTCGTATCGGCGAGGTAACAGCCGTTGTCCTTGCACCTGTTGGCCAAGGTTCATCACTTGCATCTGCGATCAACCGTGGTCCAATTACAAAGGTAATCATTGTGGAATCTGATGCATTTGTAGCTAATGGTGTTGCAGCCGTTGCTGATGTTTTGGCTCAAGTTATTGCCGCACAATCACCAGCCGCAGTACTTATTGCATCCCATGCATTTGGCAAGGAAGTTGCGGCACGCACTGCAGTTAAGTCAGGTTCTGGAATCATTACCGACGCCGTAGATGTTTCAGCAGATATCACCGCAACTCAGTTGGTATTTGGTGGTTCTACAACAGTGCACTCAAAGGTTTCACATGGCACACCGATTATCACAGTGCGTCCAAATTCAGTCGATGCAAATACAACCGAATCAACACCAAGTGTTGAAACAATGTCATTCTCTGTCTCAGATGCTTCAAAGAAGGCAACGGTCACATCCTCGCAACCTCCAGTACAAGGTGGTCGTCCAGAATTAACTGAAGCAAACATTGTTGTGTCAGGTGGACGTGGCACAAATGGAGATTTCAGTGCGGTAGAAAACTTTGCAGACTCATTAGGCGCAGCCGTTGGCGCATCTCGCGCAGCAACAGATGCAGGTTGGTATCCACATTCATATCAAGTTGGTCAGACTGGCAAGACGGTTAGTCCGCAGCTCTATGTTGCAAATGGAATTTCAGGTGCGATCCAACACCGCGCCGGCATGCAGACCAGCAAGACAATCGTTGTAGTTAACAAGGACCCTGAAGCGCCACTGTTTGAAATTGCAGATTTTGGCGTAGTGGGCGATCTATTTGCTGTGCTGCCAAAGGCAACGGAAGGCATCAAAGCCCACAAGTCATAGACTTAGGCCTGTGCCTTCGATCTATGTAGACCATGCCGCAACGACCCCCATGTCGCCTGCCGCATTTTCGGCTATGTCAGATCAATTACAGCAACTAGGTAATCCTTCAAGTCTGCACACACATGGTCGTGCAACTCGCAAAACATTGGAAGATGCTCGCGAAGTGATTGCACAGAGAATTGATTGCTTGGCATCTGAAGTCATCTTTACAGCCTCTGGCACTGAAGCAAATAACATCGCCCTTAAGGGTTTGTTCTGGAACGGTAAGAAGAACGGCAAAAATGTTGTCATTATTTCTTCACTAGAACACCATGCGATTTTGGATCCTGCGCACTGGTTACACACGCACGAGGGCGCAGAGGTAATAACAGTTCCAGTGACCTCAGATGGTGTTATTGATTTAGATTTCCTTCGTACACTTGTCTCTGATCGTGGATCTGAAATTGCACTCATTTCAATTATGCACTCCAATAATGAAACTGGTGTGCTGCAACCTCTTCAAGAGATTGTCACAATTGCAGGAGACATTCCTGTTCACACAGATGCGGTTCAGAGTTTTACAAAGACACCACTGTCATATAAGAAATCTGGTGTTACCGCCTTGACGCTAAGCGCTCACAAAGTTGGTGGACCACTAGGAATCGGTGCTCTCATTTTGCGTCGCGCATATGAAATTCCTGCATTGTTACATGGTGGGGGACAAGAGCGAGAAATCCGCAGCGGAACATTAAATGCCCCGAGCATTGTTGCCTTCGCAACTGCGGTTAAAGATTCATATGATGCAGACAAAGTTTCAAAGCTCAGAGACTCCTTTATTTCTGGCGTCAAACTTTTAATTCCAGATGCTTATATAAATGGTGAAAAGAGTGCTCGCTTGCCAGGAATCGTCAATGTGACTTTCCCTGGAACACAGAGCGATACCTTGTTATTGCTTTTAGATAGCGCCCATGTTTCTGCTTCAACGGGATCAGCATGTAGCGCGGGCGTGCATGAGGCCAGCCATGTGCTTCTATCCATGGGCCATACGGAAGAAACAGCTCAGTCATCGCTCCGATTCTCTTTTGGGGCCACATCCACGCAGGCAGATGTTGATTTCGTTTTGTCAGTATTGCCCGATGTAATTAGCCGAGGACGGGCGGCGAACAAATGAAACTAATTGCAGCAATGAGTGGTGGAGTTGATTCTGCAGTTGCTGCTGCTCGCGCAGTAGAAGCTGGTCACGAGGTAATTGGAGTGCACCTAGCCCTTGCTGCAAATCCACAGAAGTATCGTTCCGGTGCACGCGGATGTTGCACAATCGAAGATTCACATGATGCACGTCGCGCAGCAGATGTAATCGGAATTCCTTTTTATATTTGGGATATGGCCGAAGAGTTTCACGATGGCGTTGTTGAAGATTTCTTAGCAGAGTACGCCGCTGGTAGAACTCCAAATCCATGTTTGCGTTGCAATGAAAAGATTAAGTTTGCAGCAGTCCTTGATCGTGCACGGGCAATGGGATTTGATGGAGTTGTCACAGGACACTATGCCAGAACAGAGATTGGTGAAAAAGGAAAGACTTTGCATCGAGCGGTAGATCATTCCAAAGACCAGTCCTATGTTTTATCAGTATTAACCATCGAGCAGATCCAAGGTGCAATATTTCCACTGGGGGATACAACCAAGGTTGATATTCGAATCGAAGCTGAAAAGCGCGGCTTGGCTGTTGCACAAAAGCCAGACAGTCATGACATTTGTTTTGTTCCATCTGGTGATAACGCGGGCTGGCTACGTGATCGCTTAGGCAGTGAAGTTGGTCCAATAGTTGATCAAGATGGAAAGAAGATCGGCGAACACAAAGGTGCATATACATACACAATCGGACAACGCAAAGGATTAGGACTTACTGTTCCAACATCTGATGGTTCCCCACGATTTGTATTAAAGATTGAACCTGTTACCAACACCATCGTTGTTGGTGCCCGTGAAGATTTAGCGATCACCACAATGCGTGGAGAAAGAGCTGTGTGGTGTGGTCCAGCTGTAACTGATCAAGTGCAGCACGGTTTTGTGCAGATACGTGCTCATGGCGCAGCGCTGCCATGTACTTATTACTTTGATGGAACTTTGCTTATTGCTACTTTAGAAGAGCCTCTATTGGGTCTGGCAACAGGGCAAGCAATGGTTATTTACGATGGTGATCGCGTCGTAGGTTCAGCAACAATTAGTGAGACTGAATGAGCACTAATCCGCGTCATGCCATGACCGAGCTTATAAATGAGATTCGGGATCATCAATTTAAGTATTACGTCCTAGATCAGCCAACAATTACAGATGCTCAGTTTGATGAGTTATTGGGCAAATTGCAGGTGCTAGAAGATAAGAATCCTGAGCTTCGAGAATCGGATTCGCCGACTCAGCATGTGGGAGGTGGATTTTCCACCCAATTTGAACAACGCGATCACATTGAAAAGATGATGAGCCTTGACAATGTCTTTGATTTTGATGAGCTTGCTACCTGGTTTGATCGAGTTGAAAAAGATATTTCA
>NZ_JBBAMW010000008.1:0-30251 GCF_040402275.1 Candidatus Planktophila sp.
TGGCAGTTACTCGCACCGCTCACAGATCAGTTCTTAGCGCTCTTGTTCTAACTGGGCTAGAACCAATCTGGTTAACACCTGAGATTGATTCAGCAACGGGTGTTCCAACAGGAATTCCGGTCTCTGAACTAGAGAGAGTTCTAGACCAAAAACCTATTGCGCTATTGCTTACTGAACCTGGCTACCTGGGAACAATTTCAGAACTGTCGGCACTCATTAAGAAGGCACATGAGAATTCAATCCCAGTAATTGTTGATGCTGCCTGGGGTGGCCACTTTGGATTTAACCCACAGCTTCCTCTGCATGTGTTGCAGTTAGGTGCAGATGCGCTCATTACTAGCGTTCACAAAGCGTTGCCCGGTTATAGCGCCTCAGCTTTGTTGTTAGCACAAGGAAAACTACTGAACTTAGATCGCATTGAACAAAGCTTTGAAACAACTCACACAACCTCACCTGCCGGAGCTCCCCTTGCTTCAATTGATGGAGTTCGCGCATTACTTCAGACTCGGGGAGACCAATTAACAGGAGAGCTTGTTTCACTCGTTAACTCCTTTAAGGCATCAGTTCAAGCAAACTTTACTGAAACGATATTTCTTAATGCTGCAGATTTTCCTTCCAAGCGCTTTGATCCCGTAAAGATTGTCTTGCGAGCAAACATTCTTGGTTTATCAGGCGTGGATGTCGAAAGAGAGTTGGGAAAAGCCAATATTCGTGTGGAAATGGCTGATCAAGACACCATCGTTTTCTTGGCCACATTGGCAGATACAGCAGAGGACTTCACAGTGCTTGAAAACGCACTTGTTCCTATTTTGAAGAAATTGCAAGGCCCAACGAGACAAACACAAACATCTCTGAGCTGGTCTGTTGTGCCAACCGTTGCCATTTCTATGCGTGATGCCTACTTTGCCGATACTGAGTTTGTTTCAGCCAAAGATGCCATTGGTCGTATCAGCGCCGACTTAATTGCACCTTATCCCCCAGGTGTTGCAGTTGTCGCACCTGGTGAGTTACTGACAGAACAGATTGTGAATGGTTTGGCAGCAACGCAAAAGGCAGGTGTGAGAATTGCCTATGCAAGTGATTCAACACTTTCCACCTACCGCGTTACTAAGTAACTAGTTACTTCTCAGGGCTAGTTATTTTTCAGGAAAATGACAAGCAACCTGGTGATCACCAGATTTAACTAACAAAGGCTCAGTAGTTGTACAAGCCTCTTGTGCTTTCCAGCAGCGTGTGCGGAAGCGACATCCTGATGGTGGATTTGCTGGGCTTGGCACATCACCAGTTAAGACAATTCGAGAAGTCTTACGTACGCGCTCTAACTTTGGATTAGCAAGTGGGACTGCAGAGATAAGCGCCTTTGTATAAGGGTGCTTCGGATTATTGAAAATCTCTTCGCGGGTGCCAATTTCAACAATCTTTCCCAAATACATCACTGCAACGCGAGCAGAAATATGTGAAACAACAGAGAGATCATGGGCCACGAACAGGTAGCTAAACCCAAACTTTTCACGCAAGTCATCTAGCAAGTTAAGAATTTGTGCCTGTACCGAAACATCTAATGCAGATACAGGCTCATCTAACACGACTAACTTTGGACGTGTAACTAATGCACGAGCAATTCCAACGCGCTGTCGCTGTCCGCCTGAGAATTCATGCGGGTAGCGGTTTCCGAACTCACGAGAAAGCCCACAGAGTTCGATCATTTCATCGACCTGTGGATCTGAATCATCTTTAGCCATGCCATGAACAATCAGTGGCTCGGCAACAATTTGGCGCACCGTCATACGTGGATTTAAAGATGCATATGGATCCTGGAAAACAATCTGCATATCTTTGCGAACTGCGCGAATTTCCTCGCGAGACATTGCATGGATCTCTTTGCCATCAAAGTAAATCTCACCTGATGTTGGATCTAGCAAACGCAAGATCAACCTGGCAGTTGTTGATTTGCCGCAGCCTGATTCACCCACTAAGCCAAGGGTTTCACCGGGTGCAATATCAAAAGAGATACCATCGACGGCGTGGATCTGTCCTACTGTGCGCTTGAACATTCCACGCTGAATTGGAAACTTCTTTTCTAGATTAACAACTCTTAGCAATGGCTCGGTCATTTGAGCACCTTCACAAAGTTAGGTTCATTCACGCGATGGCAACGAACCAAGCGGCCAGGGGCATATGTTTCTAGCTCTGGTACTTCTGTTTGGCACTTATCAATTGCAAACTCACAACGTGCAGCAAATGCACAACCCTTTGGAGGTCGTGACATCACTGGAGGTGTTCCAGGAATTGTGTAAAGACGATCTGTAGAAGTCTTATCCATTTGAGGGATCGACTTCATTAAGCCCCATGTGTATGGCATCAGTGGGCGCTCAAAGAGATCATCAACTGGTGCCTCTTCAACAATTCGACCGCCATACATAACTGCCACACGATCACAGATACCAGCCACTACGCCTAAATCGTGGGTGATAAGAAGGACAGCAACATTTAATTCACGTGCAGACTTTTCAAGGATTTCAAGGATCTGTGCCTGGATAGTCACATCGAGTGCAGTAGTTGGTTCATCAGCGATTAGTAGCTCTGGATTACATGACAAAGCCATTGCAATCATTGCCCTCTGGCGCATTCCGCCTGAAAATTGGTGTGGGTAATCATCGACTCGCTGTTGTGGATTTGGCATGCCAACCAGGTCAAGCATTTCAATAGAACGAAGCTTTGCAGCCTTAGCTGACATACGCTCGTGCACACGAATCATTTCAGAGATCTGATGACCAATTGTGTAGACAGGGTTAAGAGATGTCATTGGATCCTGGAAGATCATTGAAATCTCGCCGCCACGAATCTCGCGAAGTTCACGATCAGGTGTTGTTAAAAGATCAATACCCTTCCACAAAATGCGACCCTTTGGATAAACAGCAGGAGGCTTTGGGACTAATCCCAAAATACTCATGGCGGTAACAGATTTACCTGATCCTGATTCGCCAACAAGTCCAACAATTTCACCTGGATTTAAGGTAAGTGAAGCGCCATTGATCGCTTGAACAACACCATCGCTGGTATTAAAGTGAACGTGTAAATCATCGATGTGTAAGAGAGGCTGACTCACTTAACACCTCGAAGCTTTGGGTCGAGTGCATCGCGCAGTCCATCACCAATGAGCACAATTGACAGTGTTAGCAAGACAAGGACAGATCCTGGAATAAAGAAAACAAATGGCTTATCTGTTAAGTAGTTACGTGAGCTAGAAATCATCACACCAAGAGATGGTGTTGGTTCACGGAATCCCACACCCAAGAAGGCATAGACAGACTCGCTCAAGATCGCACCTGCCACAGAGAAGGCAAGAACAACAATGATTGGCGGGATCGCGTTTGGTCCAATGTGGCGCAGAATAATTCGCTTTGTTGTCGCACCTGTTGCTCGAGCAGCTTCTACATACTCTAAAGATTTAACCTGCATCACTGATGCACGAAATAAACGAGTTGTTGAGTACCAACCTGTGAAAACGAGAGCAGCCACAATCACCCAAAAGGATGAGCCAAAGACGGTGATAATTGCGAAGCCGATCAACACGAAAGGAATGACCTGCCAGGTATCAATGAAGCGGCTGATGAGCGTGTCTATCCAGCCACCGAAGTAACCTGCGATACCGCCTAATGAAACACCAACAAAAACTGAAATTACTGTGACAACGATTGCAACTGTCAATGAAAGTCGAATTCCAAAGGTGACGCGTGTGAAAATATCTCGACCCAAATCATCGGTTCCTAGCCAGTGTCCGTTAGAACCAGGTCCAACCAAAATATCTGGCCCAAGATCATCGTACTTCCAACCACTGATGAATGGTCCAATGATTCCGGCGAGGATTAGAAAAATAAGAATTGCTAATCCGACAATTGAAATCTTGTTACCAAAGAAGCGCTTACGCACATCCTGCCAATAGGAAAGCGAAACTGGGATCTGCTCTTCCATCGACATTAGTGCACCGCCTTTGCATCTATTTTGATGCGCGGATCAATCAAGGCATAGCTAAGGTCAACTACCAAGTTAACAAAGGCACCAAAGGCGATAACCACGATTGCTAAACCAAGCACAACCGGTGCATCTTGCGACAAGGCCGAATCAGCAATAGTCGAACCCATACCAGGTAATGAGAAAACTTTTTCGGTCTGAACCGCAACACCAAAGATTGCAATCAAAGAAGTTCCGTAAACTGTTACCACTGGAATTAAGGCGTTACGTAATGCGTGGTGGAACCAGACACGACGGGCAGATAAACCCTTGGCAAATGCGGTCCGAATGTAATCAGCTCGTAAAACTTCAAGCAATGATGATCGAAGCATGCGCGCAATAAAGGCTGCATCAACAACTGCAACAACAAGGGCGGGCAAGATCATGCCCTTCCAACTATCGGTTGGAATAATTCCAAGCGCCCAACTTTGCGGCCACGGTTTGAAGAAATTGAGCCAATCCCATCCCAACTGGAATGGAAGAACTCCAAAAAGATATTGAGCTAAGAGGCCTGATACGAATACTGGAATACCTTGAACGCCAACGGAAAACACTGTTCCAATACGATCACCGAGGGATCCCCGCTTTATCGCGCTCGTTAGGCCTACAACTAGGGCAATAATCAATTGAAATAAAGCACCCCAGAAAAGCAGGCGCGCACTTGTTGATAGACCATCTTGTAAAATTGTGTTTACTGATTTGTCATTCTTGTATGAATAGCCAAGATCTCCTCGGAATAAATTGCCCCAAAAGCGGAAATACTGAACATAGGTTGGCTTATCTAAACCATATTTTCTTTCAATATTATCCAGAATCTCCTGAGGTAGGGCTTTCTCGCCACTTTTCAGCGAAATGGGATCTCCAGGAATAATAAAAAAGAGAGCAAACATCAAGGTAACTGCAGCCCAAACAACCAAAAGGCTTTGGAGTAGACGCTTGATTGTGTAGGTAAACATTTCTCTCAATCTTAGTGGTGATATCTATGTTACAAAATTCATGAACTATAAATCGAAATGAGGGGCCCTCTTTCGAGGACCCCTCATTCCATAAGAACTTAAACTAGTTCTTTACGATTTGATCGAAAACAATCATTCCTAGCGGACTGATTGGGAATACAGAGGTGCTTGATGCAAGCACTGCTGCGATTCCGCGGTTTACGGTCTGGGTGAGAACAACGTCACTACGTAGAGCTTGCACCTCGGCACGACGGTACTGACTCTGAGCAAATGACTTGTTTGTTGTTGATCGAGCTGAATTAATCAAGCTGTCAAATGTTGCACTGCTGTAACGCTCTAGATTGTCTCCACCAATTGAATTTGAGTGAAGCAATGGGTACAAGAAATTGTCAGCGATTGCGTAGTCGGCGAACCAACCAGCACGAATCATTTGACCTTGACCCTTACGCATCTTTGAGAAGTAGGTTCCATCAGCTGGGTATGGATCTAACTTTGCTGGAATTCCTACATCCTTCAAGTTGGCGATGATGATTGAAGCAACCTTGTCCCAACCAGCACCATCGTTGTATGAAAGACGAATTGGAGCAGGAGTCTTGTTACCAAGATCTAACCAGCGCTTGTAATCTGCCTTTGCGCCATCTAGATCGCGTGAACTTGTGATTCCTTGTCCAGCTACATAGCCAGGAAGTCCTGGTGGAAGAAGACCTGAAGCAGGCTTACGTACACCCTGATAGATCACTGTTGAGATCTGATTACGATCGATTGCCTTTGAAATTGCAGAACGAAGGTACTTGTTCTTTGTTCCGCCAACAGTTGGATCTTCCCAGTTAAAGCCCCAGTAGTCAGTTCCAAGAGTTGTCTTAACGCCCTTAGTTCCCCATTTGCCTAGAAGCTCTGCATAACGACCCGCTGGAATTGGACCGTTATCGCACTGACCTGATGCAAATGCGTTATATGCAACATTGACATCAGATGAAATCTTAAATGTAACCTTTGAAAGAAGTGAAGCTTTGCCACCATAGTTAGGGTTTGGCACGATTACAACTTCGCCACCTGCGCGCTTTGTAATTGCCTTGTCTAACATGAATGGACCGTTTCCAACAAGCTTTGTGCCATCTTCTTCAATTTTGCCAGATGCGCCAATCATTGTTGTTGGGATTGGTGAGAATACTGAGTGACCAACAATTGATGGCCAATCTGCAGTTGGGTTTTCCATCTTTACTGTAAGTGTCATTGCCTTGTCATCTGCAACTACTGATGCTGCTGGGAATGCGCCCTTACCAGTTGAGTACGCATTCATACCCAAGATGAAGTCACCGTGGTATGCAACCTCTGAAGCAAGCTTCGAATCAAGTGAGCGCTTCCAACCGTTGACAAATGATGAAGGTAGAACTGGCTCTCCGTTAGAGAACTTCAGCGCCTTCTTCAAAGTAAATGTCCAAGTCTTTGCACCATCCTTGGTAGCCCACTTTGAAGCAACTTCACCGTAAAGGTTTCCGTTTGCATCTGTGTCTGTAAGTCCGTCAAATAGCATTGTTGCGACGTTGGCTCCTACAAGAGTTGATGTAAGAGCTGGATCAATGAAATCTGGCTCGCCAGCACCAAATAGCTGGCAATCAATGTATGTCGGTGCTGCAGCATGAGCTGAAACAACTGTTCCACCGACTGCAAGGGCAAGAGCTGCTAGAACCGCAACGCTCTTTCCTAGTGTCTGTACCTTCATGTAAACCATCCTTTAAATAATCTGCGCTGACGAGGGTCAATGCATTTGAATGGAGAGCGAGTTGCTCTCCGAGGGTGAACCCACTATAGGCGAATTGTCCGTTTTTCCCAAGGCCTAAGCGTGATGAACTGGATGAAAGGCCATATCTATTGGAGCAGGTGAGCCTGTTCATTCAAACTGCGAAGTGCGCGCAAGCCATCACTTGGCCAGATACTCACCGTTGTGATCGAGCATGGTGAAACATCAATATGGAAAATGCTCTCTGATGGTGCACCAACCACAACCTTGGCTGCAGACTTAATCGTTCCGTTGTGAGTCACAACAACAACTCTTTGGCCTGGGTACTCGGCTGCTATTTGATTAAGCGCGGCATCTATTCGCACAGCAACGTTGTCGTATGACTCCCCTTGGGGAGGAGCAAATCCAGTTGAAGAAAGCCACGCTTGATAATCAGCTGGATATCTTTCTTTAACTTCATCAATTGATAAACCATCCCAAATACCAAATGAACACTCAATCCATGTTTCTTCAAAAACTATTGGCAATCCAGTTGTGCGTGAGATCGCCTCTGCTGTTTGGGTCGTGCGCTTAAGGGGCGAAGCGATGATTACCTCAGGATTTAACTTCGCAACAGCTACTGCAACTTTTTCAGCCTGAGCTAATCCAATATCTGTTAACTCTGGATTAAGAGGTCCGTCTCCTGAAAACTTCTTAAAAGGAGTCAATACAGTCTCACCATGTCGAATTAAATAGATCGTTGTTGCCTTTTCAGTAGCTAACAATCGTTCTGTTAAGTAATTCTGCTGAACCTGCACTACTTCCCCGCCACCTGCTTGTTGATCGAGTGCCTTATTGGCTAAGCGATCTGCGTGTGAGTTCTCATCACGAGGGATCCATGAGTAGGTAACTAGTGATGGGTTATGTGCAGAGCGTGCAGATTGGGCCAGAACACGCATATCTGCATGCTTAATCTGCCAGCGGCCAGACATTTGCTCTACTACTAACTTGCTGTCCATCTTCACATCAACTGTTGCTGTTGCATCTAGTTCGTTGATCGCCGTAAGACCGGCAATAAGGCCGCTGTATTCAGCAACATTGTTGGTGGCAACACCTATGAAATCATAGAGCTCAGCAATGATTTTGCCGTTTTCTGTAATAACAGTTCCGTAACCAGCAGGTCCTGGATTACCGCGCGACCCACCATCTGCAGTTAAGTGAAAGTGACGTGCCATTTAAACTCCACGCACCAGGATGCAGCGGCACTCTTCACAGCGCACCACTTCATCTTCAGCTAGATCTGCAACTCTTTTTAGTTCAACAGTATTAATTGAAAGATTACATCCACCACATGCTCCCCCAACAAGTGCTGCAGCACCTGCCCCACCTGTTGTGTCACGAATCTTTTCATATAGATCGACTAACGCTTTTTCAATGCTCTGCAAAGTCTCGCTGCGATCTTTCACAATTGCATCTAAATCATTGTTGATGATGGCCATGGCATTTTCCTTGCGAATCTCAAGGTCAGCAATAACTGCAGCATGTTCTGCCTCTTCAGCCTTTAGCTTTGTGATGCGCTCATTGATTGCATCTACACGCATCATAATTTCAAGCTCAACCTCTTCAAGCTCTGAGCGTCTAGCACCCAGTGTGCCAACCTCGTGTTGTAGCTGTTCTAACTCTTTAGGAGAAGCGCTGCCACCGATAAGACGTGCTTCATCGCGTGTAATGCGCATAACGATCTGCTCCACATCACCTTCAGCGCGCAATAGCTCGCGCTTAACATCACTGAGCTCTGTTTCTGCTGCAATGCGCAGGTCGCGAGCGTTGTTTGCCTTAACAGTTGTGCTGGCTAGTTCTGCAAGCTCTGGAAGATTTGAGGCTTTGTGCCGAAGAGAAGTTGCCTGCTGATCAAATCGCTGAATATCTAAAATTGAGCGTTGGTCGCTAGGAGATGCTTTCATTTACTCTTTTCTCCCTTTGAACTGGTGGGCGCTGAGGGTTTCGAACCCCCGACATTCTCGGTGTAAACGAGACGCTCTACCACTGAGCTAAGCACCCGATATTGCAGACTTAAATCTTAACTTACGAGTCCACGATTTCCTAAATCACGCTTACAGAGCAGCGATTGCCGCCTTGTAATCTGCGTTTTCACGCGCAGCCCAACCATTCTTTACTTCCCAGCGAAGAACGCCCTCTTTATCAATCAAGAAGCTACCGCGAAGTGCGCAACCCTTTGACTCTTCAAAGACACCGTATGTTTTTGCAACACCGCCATGTGGCCAGAAATCTGACAGTACTGGGAATTGATAACTCTCTTGCTCAGCAAAAACGCGTTGCGTAAATGGTGAATCACATGAGACTGCCAAAACTTGCACATCATCATTTTGAAATGGTGAAAGATCATCACGTAATGCACAGAGCTCGCCTGTGCACGTTCCAGTAAATGAGAATGGGTAAAACATTAGTAGAACATTTTTGCTTCCCTTAAAAGAAGAGAGCGAAACTGCTTCTCCATGCTGATTTGGAATGGTGAAATCTGGTGCTGCTTGTCCAATTGTTGTCATGGGCAAAACTTACCTCTTGCCCGCTTTACGTGCCACTAATCGAGTTGCAGACCAATCCCCTGCGAGCGCAATTGTCGATGTCTGACTCAGCCCCGCAATCGGTGCGGCATCTTGAATGTCGCTCGGTTCAACATGTAGTTCGCGACCTGCCTTTGGTGTTAAGACCCAAATCGGTCCTACTTCAGATAAGTATGCAAGTGCATCCATCAATTCATCGACCAAATCACCATCACCATCTCGCCACCACAACACAACAGCATCAACGACTTCAGTTGCGGCGTCCTCAAGAAATGTGGTGCCGGTAATAGCCATGATCTGGTCTCGTATTGTGGAATCACAATCATTATCAAAGCCGACCTCTAGAACCAGGTCATCCTTGGCAAATCCCATCCGTGTAGGCACAGGCTAAGTCCACACAATGCCGGGCTTGAGCGCAAGGGGGAATTGGCTCAATTTCACACCTTTCAGTTTCGACTTACGGGGCAGTACAGACAAGAATAGGCACATGAGCGAAAACTTCGAAGCGCCAGATCTCAATATTGAACAGTTGGTCGATACCGACCCTTCTGAGTCAGCCGAATGGAGAGCCTCCTTTGATGCTGCCCTAAAAGCTGCTGGTCCGGTACGTGCTCGCTACTTAATGCTCAACTTGTTGCAGCATGCTCGTGAAAAAAATATTGGAATCTCTGCGCTACGTGCAACTGACTACATCAACACCATTGGTCCAGAACATGAAGCTCCATTTCCAGGAGATGAAGATTTAGAACGCAAGATCCGACGCATTAACCGTTGGAACGCTGCGATGTTGGTTCACCGTGCACAGCGTCCAGGTGTTGGAGTGGGCGGACATATTTCAACCTACGCATCATCTGCTGCCCTCTATGAAGTTGGTTTTAACCACTTCTTCCGCGGACAAGATCACGCAGGTGGCGGAGATCAGATTTTCTTCCAGGGACATGCAAGTCCTGGAATGTATGCACGTGCATTTCTTGAAGGACGTTTAACTGAAAATCAGTTAGATGGTTTCCGTCAAGAACTTTCACATCCAGGTGGCGGACTTTCTTCTTATCCTCACCCACGTTTAATGCCAGATTTTTGGCAGTTCCCTACTGTGTCCATGGGTATTGGACCACTTAACGCAATTTATCAAGCACGTTACAACCGCTATCTCCACAACCGTGGAATCAAAGACACAAGTGATCAAAACGTCTGGGCATTCCTTGGTGATGGTGAAGTAGATGAGGTTGATGCATTAGGTGCTATTGGTCTTGCTACGAGGGAGAAGTTAGATAACTTAACTTTCGTTATTAACTGTAACTTGCAACGCCTAGATGGCCCAGTACGCGGTAACGGAAAGATTATTCAAGAGCTTGAATCAATCTTTGGTGGAGCTGGTTGGAATGTCATTAAAGTTGTTTGGGGTCGCGGTTGGGATCCATTGCTGGCACAAGATCGCGAAGGCGCACTTGTTAAGTTAATGAATGAAACCCTTGATGGTGATTACCAAACATTTAAAGCTGAGTCTGGAAAGTATGTTCGCGATAACTTCTTCGGTCGCGACCCTCGCACCGCTGCAATGGTTGCCAATTGGACTGATGATCAAATCTGGAATCTAAAGCGCGGTGGACATGATTATCAGAAGCTATTTGCTGCCTACACCGCTGCAACTGCCAAGAATGGTCGCCCAACAGTTATCTTGGCTAAGACTGTTAAGGGCTGGACACTTGGTTCACACTTTGAAGGTCGTAACTCAACGCACCAAATGAAGAAGATGACTTTGGAAGATATTCAAAAGTTCCGCGACACATTGCATCTAGATATTCCTGATTCTGCCTTGGATAAGTACTTACCTCCTTATTACAAGCCAGCAGCAGATTCTCCTGAGGCAAAGTACGTGGCAGAGCGTCGCGCCGAACTCGGTGGATCTATTCCACGTCGTCGCACACAATCACGCCCACTAACAATGCCTGACGACTCTGTCTATGAATCAGTAAAACGCGGCTCTGGCCATCAAGAAATCGCCACAACAATGGCCTTTGTTCGCATGCTCAAGGATCTTGTTAAGGATCCAGGACTGGGCGCACGCATTGTTCCGATCATTCCTGATGAAGCTCGCACATTTGGTATGGATTCATTGTTCCCATCAATGAAGATTTATTCTCCTCATGGTCAGAAGTACACAGCAGTTGACCGCGAATTAATGTTGTCTTACAAGGAATCAACGTCAGGTGTGATTTTGCATGAAGGTATTAATGAAGCTGGATCTGTTGCCTCATTTACTGCAGTGGGATCTTCTTACTCAACTCATGATGAACCAATGATTCCTATCTACATCTTCTACTCAATGTTTGGCTTCCAGCGCACAGGAGATGGATTCTGGGCTGCGGCAGATCAGTTGGTTCGAGGATTTGTAGTTGGTGCAACAGCAGGACGCACAACGCTAAATGGTGAAGGTTTGCAACACGAAGATGGTCACTCACTGCTACTTGCAGCGACTAACCCAGCAGTTGTTGCATATGATCCTGCATTTGCATTTGAACTTGGACACATTGTTAAAGATGGCCTCCGTCGTATGTATGGTGAAAACAGTGAAAACATTTATTACTACTTAACCCTTTATAACGAGCCATATATTCACCCAGTAGAGCCAGAAAACTTAGATGTTGAAGGCTTACTCAAGGGAATCTATTTGTACTCACCAGCACCACAATCACGTAAGAAGAGTGCGCAGATATTGGCATCAGGTGTGGGAGTTAACTGGGCACTTAAAGCGCAGCAACTTCTTGCAGATGATTGGGGCGTCAAAGCTTCAGTGTGGTCTGTAACTTCATGGAATGAACTTCGTGGTGATGGTCTAGAAACAGATCGACATAACCTGCTCAATCCAAAAGACAAGCGCACCGCATACATCACCAAGAAGTTAGATGGTGCCAAGGGCCCAGTAATTGCAGTTAGTGATTACATGCGAGCTGTGCAAGATCAGATTTCTCCTTGGGTCCAACAGCCTTTCTACTCACTTGGAACAGATGGCTTTGGCTTGTCAGACACACGTGGCGCACTTCGTCGTCACTTCAATGTTGATGCAGAGTCCATCGCTGTCGCCGTCTTGCAGCAACTGTGCAATCAAGGTGAGATCAAGCAAAGCATTGTTACAAAGGCAATGGAGAAGTATCGAATTGATGATGTCTCGGCAGCAGATGCTGGCAACACAGAAGGCTCAGGTTGATCTAAGCCTTTTTAAAAATCTTAGAAAACTTAGGAACTACCAGCAACATTAAAGCAGGGATGCACAGTGCAATTGAAAGCGATGTCGCCTGAGCCGTCCAAGCGATAATCCATCGCATCACAAAGACGAGTGCAATATTAATGACTCCGATTTGGCCAATCACAACGCTGGATGGAAACTTTGAGCGTGTATTTGCTGCATTCATTACTGATGGCCCTAAGAAGGATGAACCAAGCCCTGCGATTGTGAAACTAATTGAAAGAATGACAATGACAAGGGTTTGATTTGAAGTTCCGGTGATGCTCACCGCAATTATCCCTGCAATTATGGATAACCCCGAGAGTAAAGATGCACGCGCCATCAAGAAATCAATACTGTAGCGGGGCAAGAGATTATGAAGGTTTAATCGTCCAATAATCATTGCTAATGTGAAAAGAATGTAAGGAAGAGTGTGAATTCCACCCAGAATTTTCATATCCTCTTTTACAAATATTGCAGCCCAATCGCTCACTGCATACTCAAGCATGATGACCAAGAGCAGCGCAACTGAGACTGGGATATCAACTTCAAAACCCTTAAACATATCCCTAGCCCTGTGCTGTGAATCAGGATTTATATTGGCTTTGATCAAATTTGGAGAAATCCTGATAATGATTAGAGTCATCAGTACAAAGCAGATGCTCGCTAAAAAGTTGGTATAGGTACCCAATTCAACTCGATCTACTAATAATCCCGCAATCATTGAGGAAAATAGTGCACCGCTACTCCAGAAACCGCTCAAAAGAGTAATGATCTGTCGCTTGGTGCGATCTTGGAAAAAGAATCCCTGTGAGTTGATGGAAATATGAAAGGCAGAAATAGCGCCACCTTGAATAATGATAGAGATTAAAAAGACAAGGCTTGATGTGCTGTGCGTCAAGAATGTAAGACTGACGGCCAGTAAAAGTGCTCCGATGTGCAAAATCCAACGCGCTCCATATTTGTGCACAAGGTGACCAACAGTAAGGAGCGCAACAAGGTTTCCTATTGCAGCCATACTGACGATTGATCCAAACTCACCGTTAGTCAGCTTCAAATTGGCTTTTACTTCAGGGAATCTAGGCACCCAGGACATGATTAGAAGGCCGAATAGAAAGAAAAGTACCTTTATCAGCTTTAATTCATACTTAACATCGATACTTTCTCTCAAAATAGGGCACTCGCTAACTCTTTTCGAGCAGCGGCTAAACGTGGATCAGATGGATCGACCAAGGCAAAGAGATCCAGTAAATGATTCTTAATCTTTGCACGCTCATCACCACTTGTTGCTTTCACCGCATGAAGCAGTCGCGTGAAAGCAGCTTCAACTCCCCCATTAACAATCTCTACATCTGCAGCCTTTAATTGAAGAGCAATGTCGGTAGGTGTGGCAGTGGATTGGGCAATGATGGTGTTGAGATCTAAACCCTCCGTGCGCATCAATAACTGTGTTTGGGCAAGACCAAGTTTTGCTAAGTTTTCAGAAGGCTTTCTTGCTAACCATTTCTTGTACGCGGCTTCAGCTGCAACATAATCACCAGATTCAAGTGCGTTCATCGCATCGGTTTCTTCAGGTTCAATGTGCTCTACCGGTGCTTCACCGACACCTTGCTCAGATGAAAGAGTCAAGACCTTATCTATAACCATTTTTACTTGAGCCTCAGGATAGGCCTGTTCAAATAAGGGAACCATTTGTTCAGCAATAATTGCTACGGCATACGGGACTGATTTAGTCTGAAATGCTTGTGCAACTTCTGGGTTTGCATCGATATCTACTCGTGCAAGGGAGAAGGCGGCTTTGTAATCAACTTCTAGCTTTCCAAGAGTTTTAATCATCTCAACAGACTCAGGACTACGAGATGTCCACATCAACACAATTACGGGACGTACTAAAGAGAGCGGCAAGATTTTATTGCTTAAATTCTCGACAGTTACCTCTATGCCCGGCATCGGTACTGAAGGATCTACCTTTGGTTTAGTAAGAGAACTTAAATCAAAGGCTTGCCCGAAATTAGGTGGCAAACTCATGATGCCATCCTATCTACCCAAGAACTATGTCGACGCCAGAGTCACGACGCGATGGCAAAATCTCGGCGCAATAATTATCTGTTGCAACTTCAAGTCCCACGTCATGGCCTGCTTTTTCACTTAAATACCAGCGGTTTTCAAGGATTTCGTGAAACATCTGTGCGCGTTCTACGCGGCCACGCATGTGATCAGGAACTCGCGAGATCACCTTTTCAAATACTTCACCAAGCCACTGCTTTGCCATTATATGGATCGATAATCCAGCGGTGTTTTCACGTGCACGATAGCGATCAAATGATGCAAGTAATCTCTTAGCCTGTAGCTCTTCTGTTTCTAACCCCATAAGCTCACGCAAACGCTGTGTGTGATATCCAGCTGCAACTAACTTGGGTACGAAGGAAAGCATTTGTGTATTGCCATCAATGGTTACGGAAACCTCTTCAACAGCAAATCCAAGGTCATGGAGCTGGCGCATTGCACTTTCTACAGCGTGCCGATCCTTTGGATCTAATAACTGAGGCTCTTTGAGCGCCGCCCATAATCTGCGATAGCGACGAATCACAGCTTCAGCTGCTCGCACTGGATCCATACCGGGATATAAAACTCCAGATAAGGCAAGATCTTCTAATTCGGCAGCAACGTTGAAGTGAACAATTTCTAAATCATGCTCTCTTTGTCCATCGCTTAAACTTTTTTGAAACTCACCCGTTTCTGCATCTACTAAATATGCAGCAAAGCCTTCGGCATCTCTGCGGAATAAAGTGTTAGACAAGGAACAATCGCCCCACCAAAATCCCAATAGATGCAAGCGAACCAAGAGAAATGCGAGCGCAGTTGCCATTGTCGTAATTTCATTTGCAGTTACCGCACCCGATAACAAAACTCGATATGGCAATGAGTAGGGCAAGAAACGAGTAACAATGGCGCAGGGAAGTTCTTCACCCTGTGCATCTGTGCGGCCCTCGACAACGGCAACTTGTTCCACACATGGTGCGCCTAGCTGAGAGAGTTGGCGCAAAATGACGTATTCGCGGTTGGCAAACTCGGAAACAGTTTCTTTCACTGCATAAACAACGGCATCTGGGTCGCTACTTGCTCGTACAAGACGCACAACGTGGCGCGAAATTCCGCGTTTTTCGGCAAGTACTGGATCTTCTGGCCACTCTTCCAGGGGTAGGTGCCATGGCAGGCCAGTGACAGAGGCGATCTCCTCGCCTAAACCCGTAATACGCAGTGCCATGGTCGGTATTCTTCCTCATAATTGTTTCCAGAACATGAACACCACGGTTCATTCTTAGTGATCTATGCACTTTAGAATAACGCTATGGCAATTACACAGAGAATCAAGAAAGCTACTACTCGTGCCCCTAAGTCTACGAAGGCACCAGTCGATTACGGAATTCTGGGCAAACCAATCAATCAATCCCATCCTTTTTACTTCGGATTCATTGCAACTCTCGGGGCTCTGACCGCAATTGTCTTGATGCGAGCTTTGGCAAGTGTGAGTCAAATCTTTGTATTGATACTAATTGCCCTGTTCTTAGCAACTGGCTTGAACCCTGCTGTTGAAGCCCTTCGTAAACGTAATATGTCTCGAAGCACAGCAGTGACAGTAATTTTCTCTTCGGTAATTCTATTTGTCATCTTTTTTGCCCTAGTTGTCGTTCCGCCAGTGATTAGCCAAGGGACAAATTTGATCGAGAATGCACCACAGTTATTGCGTGACTTAATGAAAAATGAAACTATCAATCAGCTCAATACTCAATTCGGACTTATCGATACTTTGCAAGAAAAATTAAAAACTATTACATCTGATGGAACTTTGCTTATCAGTACATTTGGTGGAGTCATCGGCGTTGGTAAATCGGTATTGTCTGGTTTCTTTACAGCGCTAACTATTTTGGTCCTCACCTTGTATTTCATCACCTCATTGCCACAAGCAGTAGATCTAAGTCTTTCATTAGTACCTGCAAGCCGCCGAGATCGTGTTGGACGTTTAACCAACGCTGTAATCGCAAGAGTCGGCGCCTTCGTTGGTAGCCAGATCTTGATAGCTGCTATGGCCGCCGTTTTTGTAGTAGTTCTGGCGACAGTTTTAGGTTTGCCTTCGCCAATTGCGATCGGAATGATTGTCTTAGTCGCCGCCCTTATTCCTCTAATTGGGCACTTCCTTGGTAGCGCAATTGTCACTTTGATTGCTCTTACTCAATCTGTTGCAATCGGAGCGATTGCATTTGTTGCATACGTTGTTTATGTGCAAATTGAAAACTACATTATTACGCCGCGAATCATGAAGCGAACCCTGGCGGTTCCAGGTGCGGTAACGATTATCTCCGCACTCATTGGCTCATCATTATTGGGATTAGTTGGTGGATTACTGGCCGTGCCAGTTGCAGCATCGATCATTTTGATACTTGATGAAGTAGTTATTCCTCGCGCAAATAACAGTTAAAAATCAGTGGGAAGCGGCGCTTGTGCGCCGGTGACGATGCTGTTTAGTTCAGATAGAACACGGTGAACTGATGGTTCCCCTAGCCACAAATGCTTAGCTCCATCGACAGCAATAACGTTCATTGTGGGAATAATTGCAAATCTTTGTCGAGCAGCATCTGGTTTCAGATAATCATCTAGCTCGGGTACTAAAGCAGTAATCGGGCGGGGATCTGTATTCCAATACTTAAGTTGTTCATCAGTTGTTGTGCGCAATGGCGGGCTCAAAAGGATTAACCCCTTGTGCCGTGAATCTTTTGCATGCTGAAGGGCTAGATCAGTTCCAAAGGACCAGCCAGTGACCCAAAGATTGTCCAACTTTAAAGTGTCAAAGCAGTAAGAAAGCATCGCTTCCACATCAAAGTGCTCAGCAACTCCATTATCAAATGTTCCCGTGCTGCTGCCTGCTTCACTCGTTGTTCCACGTGTATTAAATCGAACAACAGTAATGCCGGCAATTGCAGGTAAGCGGTTGGCGGCTTTTTTATAGATGTGGCTATCCATCATTCCACCAGCTGTTGGCAGTGGATGCAAGCAAAGGAGTGCACCTTTTGACGGAGCTACAGGTGCTGCAACCTCACCAATCAAATCAACACCATCAACTGTCATCACATGAAATGGTGTTCGAATAGATTCAAAGACACTACTCGATCTAACAGGCTGGCTCATACTTCAAATCCTATCTATACCCGACTAGGCTTGTTCACATGGCCACCACTTCACGATCTACCAAAGCATTCAACTCATATAACCCAACTACTGGTGAGCCCATTGGAACATATCCAATTCATTCAAATAAGGCAGTTGCTGAGATTGTTGGTCATGCCCGACATGCCAGCACTGCTTGGGCAACACTAGGTTTTTCAGGACGTAAGAAGGTTTTGTTGGCCTGGAGCAATTACATTATTAATAACGTTGATCAGATTGCAGCGCTTGTTTCACTTGAAACTGGTAAGCCAGTTAGTGATGCAAAACTTGAAGCATCCATGGCGGTAAGCCACATCGGCTGGGCCGCCAGACATGCTGAAGACATTATGCGAACCTCATATCGTGCTCCCGGTGCTTTGATGGCAAATATGTCTGCAACTGTTGAGCGTTCACCATTGGGTGTTGTGGGTGTCATTGGCCCCTGGAACTACCCAGTCTTTACTCCTGTTGGATCTATCGCATACGCACTTGCTGCAGGAAACACCGTTGTGTTTAAGCCAAGTGAATACGCGCCAGGTGTTGGTGTGTGGCTGGAAGAGAGTTTTAATACCGTTGCACCCTTTGCAGACATCTTCACAACCATCACTGGTGCAGCAGAGACAGGTAATGCGTTATGTGTTAGCGGAGTAGATAAGCTGTCATTTACCGGTTCAACCAAGACCGCCAAGTTAGTTGCTGCAGCATGTGCAACAAATCTGACGCCGATAGTTGCCGAATGCGGTGGAAAAGATCCAGTAATTGTTGCAGCGGATGCGAATTTAGATCGCGCAGCTGATGCAACGATGTGGTCTGCAATGGCTAATGCTGGCCAGTCCTGCATTGGCGCAGAACGCGTTTATGTTGATGAAAGAGTCGCTGATTTGTTTATTGCAAAGGCTGTTGCCCTTGCAGAGAACATTTATGCAGGTGCACCTGGGGATGGAAATTACGGCCCGGCAACAATGCCTTCACAGATTTCTGTTATCTCTTCTCACATCAAAGCTGCAATTAAAGATGGTGGAAAATTTGCCTACGGTTCTTTAAAATCAGTTCAAGCACCTTTTGTTCAGCCAGTTATTTTGGTAGATGTCCCCGAATCATCTGCTGCTGTTCGGGAAGAAACCTTTGGACCAATAATCATTATCAATCGTGTGGCAAGTATGCAAGAAGCTATCATTCTTTCTAATGCTTCTAGCTATGGCTTAGGAGCCAATATTTGGTCTAAACGACAGGGAAAGAAGATTGCTTCACAGTTGCACTGCGGAATGGTTGCAATTAACTCAACATTCTCATTTGCTGCAGTCCCATCTGTTCCATTTGGTGGAGTAAAAGACAGCGGTTATGGACGCGTGCATGGCCCTGAAGGATTACTTGAATACACATATCCACGCACTGTTGTTCGCACTCGATTTAATATCCCACTTAATTTCTTAAGTTTTAAGCGCCGTGCTAAAGATGACAAATTGGTTGTGAAAGCTACAAAGTTATTAAAGGGCCGGCTAGGTTAAAAACGAGGAGCGTTTCGAGTACGTTCAGTATTAGGACGCCTTTTGTTTTTCTTTGCCCAACAGGCTGTGTGCCAATGACGGCGACCTTCTTCATCGTATTCAAGCCAAGCAACAACATGTGGAGTTGCAAGCGGAATTAATTGATCACATCCAGGGCAGCGATACGGCTTTGTAGAACCAGATCCTGTTAGGCGTCGCACAATGTAAACACCATCGCTGTGTTCTTCTGTGCTCTCACCGGTGGAAGCAATATTGATTTCCCGAGGTTCTTCAGGCTTCACCCGCTTCTTGGGGTAGTTTCTACGCGGGCTCACAGGAGTATTTTCGCATAGTAAAGTGACCACATGAGCCTCATCGAAGTAAAAGGCCTGAAGAAAAGCTATGGCGATGTTCACGCTGTGCGCGGAGTTGATCTTGAAATTGCACAAGGAGAGATCTTCTCCTTGCTTGGTCCCAATGGCGCTGGAAAAACAACAACTGTTGAAATCCTGGAAGGCTTTAGAACCAGAGATTCTGGAACAGTCTCAGTTTTGGGCTTTGATCCTCAATCTCGTGGGCATGAATCTCGTCTCTGGCGAGATCGCATCGGAATTGTCCTGCAAAGCTCGGCCGATGCCGGTGACCTAACTGTATTAGAAACAATTGATCACTTCAGTGGCTATTACTCAAACCCTAGAAATGTTGATGAGGTAATTCATTCCGTTGGCTTAGTGGAAAAAGAAAAAGCTCTCATTCGTAATCTATCTGGTGGTCAGCGCCGTCGCTTAGATGTGGCACTTGGCATAATTGGAAACCCCGAACTACTTTTCTTGGATGAACCAACAACTGGTTTTGATCCTGAGGCCCGCCGCGCTTTTTGGGGACTAATCCAGAAGTTGCGCTCTGATGGAACCACAATTGTGCTCACTACCCATTATTTAGATGAGGCTGAAGCGTTAGCAGATCGTGTGGCGGTAATTAACAATGGCGTCATCATTGAAGTTTCAACCCCTGCCGAACTAGGCGGACGTTCGACCTCGCAAGCCACAGTTGCATGGCGTGAGGGCGAGATAACTAAGTCAGAAAAATCTGACAACCCAACTGAATTAGTAACCAAGTTGTCATCACGCTTTGGTGGCGAAGTGCCAGAGCTAGTTGTTTCGCGCCCATCTCTTGAAGATATTTATCTTGAAATGATTGGAGGCGAGCATGAAAAAGATTCCTAGCGCGCTTTCCTTAGGAATTCGTCGCGGCAACTTAGAGATTCGACAGTTTGCTCGCCAGCGCGAATCTGTTGTATTTACATTGCTTTTCCCTGTTATTTTGCTTGCCATCTTTGGATCAGTATTTAAAGACACCATCGCACCTGGTGTGACATTTTCACAGTACTTTTTGGCCGGAATGATTGCCTCGGGTCTAGTAAATACAGGTTTCCAAGCACTTGCCATCACTATTCCTTTAGAACGTGACTTCGGTGCTCTCAAACGCCTGCGCGGTACGCCTATGCCAGCTTCTAGTTACTTCATTGGTAAAGCAATCCTGATATTTGTCAGCATGGTTATTCAGATTCTTCTACTTCTGGGATTCGGTATTTTGTTCTTCGGAGTTGAACTACCAACTGATATCAATAAATGGATCACTTTCACCTGGCTAGTTCTGTTAGGCAGTGCTTGTTCAACTGCACTTGGAATCGCATTCTCAATAGTTCCTAAAAGCGGACGCGGTGCATCTGCTGTTGTCTCCCCGATTGTTATCATTTTGCAGTTCTTCAGTGGAGTTTTCTTTGTCTTTACTCAGTTGCCATCTTGGATGCAACAGGTTGCGGCAATATTCCCACTCAAATGGCTAACACAAGGTATGCGATCAGTGTTCTTACCTGATTCTTTTGCGAGCCAAGAGGTTGCACAGAGCTGGGAAACTGGCAGAACCGTTGTAATTCTTCTCGTGTGGTTGGCAATTGGAATCTTCTTTAGTGTTAGAAAGTTTAAGTGGGATCGTGATTAAGAAGGTTTTAGCCATACTTCTGGCACTTCTCCTATGCATGCCAGTAGCAGGTGCTGCTTCTACGACATCGGTGGCAAAAGCCAAGGCAAAGATCACTCCATCACCATCTCCGATGTGGCCACCCAAGGGTTTTATTATGAGCAAAGATGGCAATACATTCGCAAAGATTCCAAAAGCTAAAGATCTTGTTGGCTTAGCCTCTAATGACAAGGTGTTAACAAAGGCTTTGGCCCAGACCGTAGATGGTGTTCCGGTTTGTGAAAAATACTCATGTGGAGCAGTTCAGGTTGCATCCGTTACTGCCTGCACCTGGTGGGTTGTTACAGCAAATGTAAAAGGTGTCACATCTCTTGAGGACAAAACAATCAAGCTTTTTGGCACAGTTCGAACAACATTTGGTAAAACGTGGTCAAAGAAATACACAACGATCTTGATAGTAAGTGGTGAACCAATCGAACTAGGTCATACCGTCTCGAACATTAAAGCCGTATGCCGCAAAGATCTTCCCGTGGAAACGGTTCCATCAACGACATACACAATTGCTCCTTAGCGATTGGCTCCTGGAACCCACAGCTGATCGCCAATTTCTCTGTTCGCATAGCGTGCAAGAACAAAGAGAAGATCAGAACAACGGTTCAAATACTTTGCAGTCAATGGATTAACTCCACCGCCAAATGAGTGAATAGCATTCCATGTGCGACGCTCAGCGCGACGAACTACTGTGCGGGCCACATGGAGGTGGGCAGCTGCTGCAGTTCCTGAAGGTAAAACAAATGAACGCAATGACTCAAGATCTGCGTTATAGAGATCGATTTGTTCTTCTAGATATACAACTTGGGACTCAAGAACTCGTAGTGGTTCAAAAGCTGGTGCATCAACCACTGGTGTGCAAAGGTCTGCGCCAACATCGAACAAATCATTTTGAATGCGCACTAACAATGCACGAACCGCATCGGTTAATTGATCCGTTGAGAGCACGACACCGATAGCTGAGTTAGCTTCATCAACTGTGGCATAGGCTTCTAGACGAGGGTCATTCTTTGAGGTGCGACTCATGTCCCCAAGAGATGTAGTTCCGTCATCGCCAGTCTTAGTATAAATACGCGTTAAATTAACCATGGGCCTAGCCTATAAGTAGACTGCGGCTATGGCATCCCACGATCGCTTCCGCATAGTTGGCGGAACCTCCCTGCGCGGAGAAGTCGCTGTAACAGGTGCCAAGAACTCCGTTTTAAAGCTTATGGCCGCCTCTTTGCTGGCCGCTGGCACAACAACAATTCGAAATGTCCCAGATATTGCTGATGTTGACATCATGACCGATCTATTGACCCGACTTGGTTGCGCAGTCGTTCGTAGCGCAGAGACCGTCACAATCACCGTGCCACAAGAACCTGCCCACCGCGCAGATTATGACCTTGTCCGCAAAATGCGAGCATCAATCAATGTTTTGGGTCCACTAGTTGCCCGTGTTGGCCAAGCAGATGTTGCCTTACCGGGTGGAGATGCAATTGGTTCTCGTGGCTTAGATTTTCATATTAAAGGTCTTGAGTCTCTTGGTGCAAAAGCCCACATCGAACATGGATATGTAATTGCTGAAGCTCCCAACGGATTAACAGGTGCGCCTATCGACTTAGATTTTCCAAGTGTTGGCGCGACTGAAAACATCATGACCGCTGCGGTGTTAGCAAAAGGTGTAACAACAATTGAAAACGCTGCTCGCGAGCCAGACATCGTTGACCTTGGTGAATTTCTTATCTCAATGGGTGCAAAGATTGAAGGTCTTGGTTCACCACTGATCACCATTACTGGTGTTGAAATCATGCATCCAACTGATCACACAACAATCACCGACCGCATCATCACCGGCACCTGGGCATTTGCTGCAGCAATGACACGTGGTGACATCACAATCCATGGTGCCCGCCCAGAACACCTTGAACTACCACTTGAAAAGTTAGCTTCGGCTGGTGCAATCATTACCTCAACGGCAGATGGGATTCGTGTGAAGATGGATAAGCGACCACAAGCAATTGATGTGGCAACACTTCCCTACCCAGGTTTTCCAACAGATCTACTACCAATGGTCATTGCCCTGAACTCAGTTGCCGATGGGCACTCCTTAGTTACTGAAAATGTCTTTGAATCCCGCTTTATGTTTGTTAATGAATTGAGCCGATTAGGCGCACAAGTGAGCGTAGATGGCCATCATGCATCAATTAACGGAGTGGAAGAACTCTCTGGTGCACCAGTTGAAGCACACGATATTCGTGCAGGTGCAGGTCTGATCTTGGCTGCATTAGTTGCAGATGGTGAAACAACTGTGGATCAGGCTTTCCACGTTGATCGTGGCTATCCAAACTTTGCTGAACAGTTGGCCTCCCTAGGAGCCAAAGTTAGTCGGGAATAATGTCGCCAATTCCAGACCGTAACTTGGCCCTTGAATTAATCCGAGTAACCGAAACTGCGGCCCTTGCAGCAGCCCCTTGGGTTGGTCGTGGAGAAAAGAACTTAGCTGATAGAGCTGCAGTTGAAGCAATGCGTCAAATGATTAACACCGTTGATATGACCGGTGTTGTTGTCATTGGTGAGGGTGAAAAAGATAACGCTCCCATGCTCCACAACGGAGAGCATGTAGGTAATCAACAGGGACCATCATGTGATGTGGCTGTTGATCCTATTGATGGAACATCACTTACTGCTAATGGAATGAATGGTGCAATTTCTGTCATTGCGCTATCTCCACGAGGAACAATGTTTGATCCCAAGAACTCTTTTTATATGAACAAGATCGTTACCGGCCCAGATGCCGCCCATGTTATTGACATAAGGGCGTCAGCGGCTGAGAACATTAGGGCTGTTGCAAAGGCGAAGAACTTATCGGTTAATGATGTAACAGTTATCGTCTTAAATCGCCCCCGGCATGATCAGTTGATTGCCGAGATTCGTGTGGCAGGTGCGCGTATACGATTGATTCAAGATGGTGATGTTGCAGCTGCAATTGAAACTGCGCGTCCCAATACTGGTATTGATCTATTAATGGGAATTGGTGGAACTCCAGAAGGTGTTATCACTGCAGCGGCCATGATTTGCTTAGGTGGATCTATTCAAGGTCAGTTATTTGATGATGGAAGGCCGCATGGTGCAATTCTGCATACAAGGGATCTCGTGAACTCTGAGGATGTTTTCTTGGCAGCAACAGGCATTACCGATGGAGAACTAATTAAGGGCATCCGATACACCAGTTTTGGTGCGGTAAGTCAGTCAATTGTGATGCGGGGTAAGTCAAAAACTGTTCGAGTGATCGAAACCGAACATCACCTTAAATAGGTTGTTTATTTAATCGATTCAGTAAGAATTGATACGCGGTTATTTGAAACAGATAAGAAGCCACCTGAAACATTGAACTCTTTGTTCTCACCATTTGTGCCGTGAATAACGACCTGACCGTCGACAAGTACTCCAAAGAGTGGTGCGTGGTCGGTGAGAACACCGATGTCACCTTCGATGGTGCGGGCAGAAACTGATGTAGCTTCGCCCGACCATACGCGCTCTGTTGGAGATACGAGTTCGACTTTAAGTGTCATGTTTTTACTTAGCCAAGCTCGCTGCTAGTTCGGCTGCATTGCGCTCAACATCTGCAAGACCACCGCACATGAAGAATGCCTGCTCTGGAATGTGATCGTACTTTCCATCTGCAAGTGCTTCGAATGCTTCGATTGTCTCTGATAGCGGAACGAATGATCCATCGAGTCCTGTAAACACCTTCGCAACGAATGTGTTCTGTGAAAGGAAACGCTGGATACGACGTGCACGGCCTACAAGTACGCGGTCATCTTCTGACAATTCATCAATACCAAGAATTGCAATGATGTCCTGTAGATCCTTGTAACGCTGCAAGATCTGCTTAATGCGGTTAGCAACACGGAAGTGTTGTTCTCCGATGTAGCGTGGATCCAAGATGCGTGAAGTTGAGTCAAGTGGATCCACAGCTGGGTAGATACCAAGCTCTGAAATCGGACGAGACAACACTGTTGTTGCATCTAAGTGAGCGAAAGTAGTGTGAGGTGCTGGGTCTGTAATATCGTCAGCAGGAACGTAAATTGCCTGCATAGATGTAATTGAGTGACCACGTGTTGAAGTGATGCGCTCTTGTAGCTGACCCATTTCATCAGCCAATGTTGGCTGATATCCCACAGCAGATGGCATACGGCCTAGAAGTGTTGAAACCTCAGAACCTGCCTGTGTGAAACGGAAAATATTATCGATGAACAGAAGCACGTCCTGCTTCTGAACATCGCGGAAGTACTCAGCCATTGTTAAGGCTGAAAGAGCAACACGAAGACGCGTCCCAGGTGGTTCATCCATCTGACCGAACACTAAGGCTGTCTTATTGATAACGCCGGTCTCTGTCATTTCAAGGAACAGGTCGTTACCTTCACGAGTACGCTCACCAACACCGGCAAATACTGATACTCCACCGAAGTTTTCAGCTACACGGTAAATCATTTCCTGAATCAAAACTGTCTTACCAACACCTGCACCACCGAATAGACCGATCTTTCCACCCTTTACGTACGGTGTGAGCAGATCGATAACCTTGATACCGGTTTCAAACATCTCAGTCTTAGATTCCAACTGATCAAATGCTGGTGCGTCACGGTGGATAGGCCAACGCTCTTTGATGTCGAGTGAAGAGGTTGGGACGTCTAGTGATTCGCCAAGTGTGTTGAACACGTGACCCTTTGTTACATCACCAACAGGAACCGAGATAGCCGATCCTGTATCGGAAACTTCTGCGCCACGGACCATTCCGTCTGTTGGCTGCATTGAGATAGCGCGCACGAGGTTATCGCCAATGTGTTGAGCAACTTCAAGTGTCAAGGTACGAGTAGTACCAGACATGGTTGTCTCTACATGTAGCGCATTAAAGATCGCGGGCATTGAATCAGCGGGGAATTCAATATCCACCACTGGTCCGATAACGCGAGCTACGCGGCCATTTTTTGAGTTCGACATCATTCACTCCCTGCACTAGCTGAGGCCAACGCGTCTGCGCCGCCAACAATTTCACTGATCTCTTGGGTAATTTCGGCCTGACGAGCCGCGTTCGCAAGTCTAGTTAGAGACTTGATTAGATCATCAGCATTGTCAGTTGCTGACTTCATTGCGCGACGTCTGGCTGCATGCTCTGAAGCTGCAGATTGCAACATCGCGTTAAAGATTCGAGCCTCAATGTAACGAGGAAGTAGTGCATCAAGCACTACACCTGCATTAGGTTCGAATTCATACATTGGTAGCAATCCAGCAGGTGCTGGTGCATCGCTTTCTACAACTTCTAGAGGAAGCAGACGCTTTGCCATAGCATTTTGGATAAGCATTGACTGAAATTCAGTAAAGATAATGTGGATCTCATCCACACCAGTTGCATCAACTGAAGAATCTGCCACGAAAGCCTTGATTAATGAGTCTGCTACTTCTTTAGCATTTTCATATGTTGGGGTATCTGAAAAACCTGTCCACTGGCCTGCGATGAAGCGCTCACGGAACTTGTAATAACCAACTGCTTTGCGACCCACTAGGTAAGGCTTAACCTCAAGACCGCGTTCACGAAGGAGTGCAGCTAACTGTTCGCCTTCCTTGATTGCATTGTTTGAGTACGCACCAGCCATTCCGCGGTCAGCAGAGATAATCAAAATCGCTGCGCGCTTTGGATTCTCATGAGCCGTGGTGAGTGGGTGAACCGTTGAAGAGTATGAAGCAACTGCAGAAACTGCACGGGTCAACTCGTTTGCATAAGGAGTAGACGCTGCAACCCGTTGTTGCGCCTTAACGATACGAGAAGCAGAGATTAACTCCATAGCTTTCGTGATCTTTTTGGTCGCTTTAACAGATCGCATGCGTCTGCGATAAATGCGGAGTTGGGCACCCATGAGTTACTTCTTCACCGCCGGTGGCACAAACTTTGTAATTTGCTCTGCGCTTTCGCCATCTAGGGCTTCAGCTGGAGCTTCATTAAGAGCGTGTGTTGCAGATGACTTGAACTGCTTCTTGAAAGCTTCGATGGCTTCAGCCATCTTTGCAATGGTGTCGTCATCTAGCTGCTTAGTGTCAGAGATAACAGTGTTGATCTCCTTGCGTTCGCGAGCAATAAAGTCGAGAAGCTCTGCTTCAAAGCGACGAATATCCGCAACTGCAACATCGTCGAGCTTTCCAGAAGTACCTGCCCAGATTGAAACGATCTGACGTTCCAATGAATATGGTGAGTACTGACCCTGCTTAAGAAGTTCAACCATACGTGCACCGCGCTCGAGCTGAGCCTTTGATGCAGCATCAAGATCTGAACCGAAAGCAGCGAATGCTTCAAGTTCGCGATACTGAGCAAGGTCAAGACGCAAACGTCCAGCAATCTTCTTCATCGCCTTAGTTTGTGCCGAGCTACCAACACGAGAAACAGAAACACCTACGTTGATCGCTGGGCGAACACCGGCGTTAAACAAATCTGTTTCGAAGAAGACCTGACCATCAGTAATTGAAATTACGTTTGTAGGAATGAACGCAGAAACGTCATTTCCCTTTGTTTCAATGATTGGCAACCCGGTCATTGAACCGCCACCTAATTCATCGGAAAGCTTTGCGCAACGCTCTAGTAAACGTGAGTGCAAGTAGAAAACATCGCCTGGGTATGCTTCGCGGCCTGGTGGACGGCGAAGTAGAAGTGAGACTGAACGGTAAGCCTCAGCTTGCTTTGATAAATCATCAAACACGATAAGTACGTGCTCGCCCTTGTACATCCAGTGCTGACCAATTGCAGAGCCTGTGTAAGGAGATAGGTACTTGAAACCTGCTGGATCTGATGCAGGTGAAGCAACGATTGTTGTGTACTCCATTGCGCCTGCTTCTTCAAGTGCGCCCTTTACTGCAGCAATCGTTGAACCCTTCTGGCCAATAGCAACATAAATACACTTAACCTGCTTCTTCTTATCGCCAGATTTCCAGTTTTCCTTCTGGTTAATAATTGTGTCTACTGCAACCGCAGTCTTACCAGTCTGACGGTCACCAATGATGAGCTGGCGCTGTCCGCGACCAATCGCTGTCATTGAATCGATCGCCTTGATACCAGTTGCAAGAGGTTCCTTAACAGGTTGGCGCTGAACTACAGAGGGAGCCTGGAGTTCAAGTGCACGACGTGCTTCAGCTTTGATTTCACCCTTGCCATCAATTGGATTTCCAAGTGCGTCAACAACGCGACCTAGGAAGCCATCACCGACTGGTACAGAGAGAATCTCACCTGTACGTCGAACTGATGTTCCTTCTTCAATTCCTGTTGTACTACCCAAAATAACGGTACCGATTTCACGGACGTCTAGGTTGAGTGCCAGGCCAAGTGTGCCGTTTTCAAAACGCAACAGCTCATTAGCCATCGTTGATGGCAGCCCTTCAATACGTGCGATTCCGTCGCCTGCTTGAGTAACGGTTCCCACTTCGTCGCGAGCTGCAACGCCTGGATCGTATGACTTAACGAAGTTCGCTAAGGCACCCTGAATCTCTTCAGGATTGATCTTTAGGTCTGCCATGTGTTTCTCCCTTTATTTGCTTCCGGCAAGAGCGCGTGCGGCCCCCGCCAAACGATTTGAAACTGAACCATCAACCATTTCATCTGCAAACTTCACTGAAACCCCACCAATTACCGAAGGATCGATTTCAATGTTGATACGAACAGGTTGTCCAACCTTGCTTGTTAATGTTGCTGTAAGACGATCTAACTGCGCTTGGGTAATTGGTGTGGCAACTCGAACAAGTGCAATCATGCGATTGCGGCGTGCTGCAAGTGCCGATTGGTAATCAGCAAATGCTGACTCAATGCTGCGACCTCTCCAAGCATTAACCAACTGTGAAACCAGCTTTACAGTCGAACCAGATGCGCCCTTGAGAATGTCGGCAACCAAAGTCGCCTTTGCATTCGTAGCATCTGATGTCAGCGCCTTGCGTAGTTCTGATGAACTAGCAAAGGCAGTAGCAGCTGTGAAAATTTCATCTTCTACACGGTCAAGTTCGCCTGCAATATTGGCAGCTGATGCTTCTGCCTCAATTGCTAGCTGTTCTACGACTAGTACAAGATCCTTTGGTGATGACCAGCGAAGGCTTGATAGCTCGGTAACTAAACCAAGTGCAAGTGCGCCGATCTTTTTTCCTAGTAGATCAGAGATAAATGCTGCCTTTGCCTTGCCATCTCGAGATGGATCGGTAAGGGCGCGACGCACAGCAATGTTGGTGCTGAGTACATCTGCAACAAAGAAAAGTTCAGAGCTCAAAGCAGATGCACTATGTGCATCTGCGCCTTTGACGGCAGCATCAAGTAACACACGTGAAGCCACAAGTGACTTACGGCTGCTGCCTCCGAAGTGAGCTCTCATATTTACTTACTCTTCTCTAGATCTTCAAGAAAACGATCAACGATTCGTGATTGACGAGCTTGATCATCCAGTGCTTCTCCAACAATCTTTGAAGCAAGTTCAACTGCTAGTGCGCCAACTTCATTACGAAGTGAGGTAACCGCCTGTTGACGTTCTGCTTCGATTGAAGCGTGAGCAGTTGCTGTGATGCGAGCTGCTTCTTCTTGTGCCTTGGCACGAAGATCTTCAATAATTGCTGCGCCCTGAACACGAGCTTCTTCACGAAGTGTCTGTGCTTCTGACTGTGCTTTGGAAAGTTGTTCGGTGTACTGAGTCAGTGCACGTTGTGCCTCAAGTTGTGCCTTTTCTGCACGCTCAATGCCACCTTGAATTGCCTGTGTTCGAGCTTCGTATGCCTTTTCAAACATTGGCACAACGAACTTACGAAGCACAAGGAATAGAAGGGTGAACGCAACGGCTCCCACAATCAATTCAGCAGTGTGAGGAATTAAAGGGTTGACCTTTTCTTCCGCAGCTAAGTTAACAAATTGCATCAGTTGTCCTTAAATAAATTCTTCTAATTAGAGAACGAATGCGAGTACGAGGCCGAAGAGTGCGAGAGCTTCAGCAAGCGCGAAACCTAGGAACGCGATTGGCTGTA
>NZ_JBBAMW010000008.1:30351-42981 GCF_040402275.1 Candidatus Planktophila sp.
CCGAAGAGTGCGAGAGCTTCAGCAAGCGCGAAACCTAGGAACGCGATTGGCTGTAGAACGCTACGTGCTTCTGGCTGACGTGCAACGCCGTTGATGTATGCAGCGAAGATAAGTCCTGTTGCGATACCCGGACCGATTGCTGCGAGGCCGAAACCAACAAGGTTGAGTGTGCCTTCCATTTATTTCTCCTTATTTCCTATTAGTGCTCGTCGGCAAGGGCGCCGGCGATGTATAGAGCTGCGAGCAGAGTAAAGATGTACGCCTGCAAGCATTGGACCATGAATTCAAAGAAGGTCAACACAATGCCGATACCGAAGGCAAATGGGCTGATCAACTTCAAACCAATAACACCTTGGAGTAGATGTTCTCCACCCAAGATAAACACGAGCAACAACAAGTGACCCGCAAACATATTTGCAAAAAGACGAAGTGAAAGTGTTAGTGGCCGCACAACAAAGAATGTGAGAATTTCAAGAGGTGTAATCAAAATGTATGCAGCTTTTGGAACACCAGGCATAAACAAGATTTCCTTGAAGTACTTAAACGCCCCTTGCTTGCGAATTCCTACGTAGTGGAAGACCAAATACGTAGACAACGCCAAAACATAGGGGAATGACACATGCGACATCGTTGGGAACTGGATGATCGGAATAATTCCAAAGAGATTGTTCACCAAAATAAATGTAAACAAGGTAAATAGGTATGGCACAAAACGCATGAATTCGTGACCGATGACCTCTTTAGCCAAGTTTTCACGCACAAATGAGTACACAGATTCACCAGCAAATTGGAACTTGCTTGGGACAATTGCTGCTTTGCGCGCAGACAAAATAAAGAATGTTGAAATCAAAATTACAGAGAGAAAGACAAGAAGAATTGGCTTAGTTGTGTATACATTGTCACCAAAAATTGGAGGGAGTTCGAAGTCTTTAGTGCTTGGTGGGACGAATCCTTCACCTTCAGCAGAACGCACTAGAACGCGCACGCAAACTCCTCACAGGCCAATTAATCTGTTCGATCTAACGGGAAGACGGAGCAACCTTATGGGAGAGGGGTTATTTATGAGAAATCGAAGCAGGGTAATTTGAGGTGGAGCAGGTCACTCGCGGCCAAAGCGCAGCCAGACCAGATAGATGGCCCCGCTGATTCCCACGAGCAGGCCGATCAGGGTGAAAATCCCCTTATCCAGCCACTTGTCCAACCCATAGCCGATGCCGCCCCAGAAAACCAGACCGGATAAGAGGTACCCAAAGATGGACCACATTGCATTTTCATCGCGGCTTGCCATGGTGACTCCTTCTAATCGTTGACGGACTTGTTGGTGACGGGCAGAGGTAAATGTAGGCGCAGTTTCATGTAACTGGCAATCTCTCCCCATAGCCAGGCGATCGTAAGAGCTACCGCAGTGACCCCAAAGGCGATTCGGTTAATAGTGGCCCGGTCTGTGTACTTGGAGATAGCCCATAACAAAATCCCCAAAGCAAAGAGCTTGGCAAAGTAAGAAAATAGCGCCATTGCCATCGTTGAAATTGGATCCAGATTACGAGTCATGCGTGAGACAGCGATGTGAATGACAAAGAAGATAATGACTACAAACTGTGCAAGCAGCGCGCCCCAAAAACCACTCTTCCCCTGAATAACTGCCGATACAGCAATTGCAACAATACTTACGATGAGCGTTGGAACAAATGCCCCTCGTAATAATTGCGACTCATTACTTGGCTGGCTCATGCCACGACCTTTTTTCTATATTTCATCACAGCTGCACTTAGTAATGCAAAAAAGAGCGCAGTCAATACAGCAATCCACCATGGGGCAAAAGCTAAAACAGTCACAGGAAATGCAATTGTTGCAGTCCATAAATACACGATCAACACAGTCTGGCCTGTGGAGTTACCCGCACTCAACAATCGATGGTGCAGGTGCAAGTTATCCGGTGCAAAAGGCGATTTTCCAGCTTTGATTCGACGACTGACCGCAAGTACTAAATCTAAGAATGGAATTGCAAGGACCGCAAAGGGAAGCAAAAGTGGCAATAAAGTCGGTCCTAATTTTTCTGCAGAGATTGCATTGGGATCAACCTGGCCAGTTAAAGTTATTGCAGATACAGATAGCAATAGACCGAGAAGCATCGAGCCGCTATCGCCCATGAAAATCTTTGCTGGGCTCAAGTTATGAGGCAAGAAACCAAGGCAAATACCAATTAAAACCGCTGTTATCAGCGATGGTGCCCCTGCGCGACTAAAGCCGTAATCAACGGCCAAAAGGTAGGCAAAGGCGAAAAAGGCAATGCCTGAAATCGCAACAACACCTGCTGCAAGTCCATCCATTCCATCAATGAAATTAACAGCGTTAATGACAACTAGAACAATGAGCACCGTGAGCAGCTGCCCGATGCTTGGGGGCAAGGTAATGACACCATTAATTGGCAGCCACAAGATTTGAATTCCATAGAGCAACAAAATACCAGCGGTGAAAACTTGTCCGGCAAGCTTTGTGAGCGCATCTAGTTCGAAGCGATCATCTGCCATTCCTAACAAAACAATTGACGTTGCTGCCAGAAATATTCCTTGAGCTTCATGGCCAATAGATTTTCCGACAAGAGGAAGATTGCTAACGATGAGGAAGGTAAGGGCCATTGCCGCCCACATCGCCACTCCGCCCCACCTTGCAGTTGGTGTGCTGTGAATATCGCGCTCTCGAATACCAGCAACTGCGCCAAATCGAACTGCTTGGGTACGAACTATCGGAGTAATCAAATAACACAAAGCTGCAGATATCAGCAGAGTTATTAAGTACTCGCGCATTACTAGGTGTTATGCCTGGTAGATAGGAAAACGCGCAGTCAATGCATGAACTTCACTCTTGATCGCAGTATGAGCTGATGCATCATCAGTTTTGATAGCACGTGAGATCAGCGTTGCGATCTGCTTCATCTCTTCAACACCCATTCCTTGTGTGGTTGTTGCAGGTGAACCAACACGAATACCGCTTGTGATGCCAGGCTTTTCTGGATCGTAAGGAATTGAGTTCTTGTTCATAACAATTCCTGCTGCCCCACATCGCTCATCGGCAACCTTGCCGGTAACGCCAGTACTGCGAATATCCATGAGAGCCAAGTGAGTTTGGGTGCCGCCAGATACTGCGCGCATCCCTTCTACTTCAAGTGCTGCTGCCAGTGCCTTTGCGTTAACGATGACATCTTTTGCATACTTTTGATAAGCAGGTGTTGCACACTCTGCGAGCGCAATTGCCTTGCCAGCTACTGCAGACATAATTGGTCCGCCCTGCATTCCAGGAAATACTGCCTTATCAATTGCAGCTGCGTGTTCTGCCTTAGCCAAAATCATTCCGCCGCGTGGTCCACGTAAAACTTTGTGTGTTGTAAATGAAACAACATCTGCAAATGGCACAGGTGAAGGAATAGCTTTACCAGCAACTAATCCAATGAAGTGAGCTGCATCGACCCACATAATTGCGCCAACTTCATCACAAATTTCGCGGATCTTTGCAAAATCAACAAGTGACGGATATGCCGTTGCACCTGAGCAAATCATCTTTGGCTTTGTTGCAATCGCTTGATCGCGCAGCTGGTCGTAGTCAATGAGCTCGTTATCTTGGCGAACACCGTATGACTCGATGTTAAACCACTTACCTGAAAAGTTAACTGGGGACCCATGAGTTAAGTGACCACCATGTGCCAATGACATTGCAAGAACGGTGTCACCTGGCTTAGTAAATGCTTGGTAGATCGCAACGTTTGCAGATGCACCTGAGTGCGGCTGAACATTTGCGTGCTCTGCGCCGAACAAGCTCTTTGCTCTATCAATGGCAAGGAGTTCAGCTGTATCAACCTCTTCGCATCCACCGTAGTATCGCTTGCCTGGATAACCCTCTGCATACTTATTAGACAAAGTTGAGCCAAGTGCGGCTAAGACTGCGCGTGATGTGAAGTTTTCAGATGCAATCAGCTGCAGGTTGGTCTGCTGGCGCTTGAGTTCAGATAAAAGAACCGCTGCGACATCAGGATCCTGCTGGGTTAATAGGTTGAAATCTGGGCCATAGAAAGTTTCGGACATGGCCAAATTCTATAGGGCTTGGGACTTACTCGCCTGTGGCGCCAGGAACGATCGCTTTGATTTCGGCTAGTGAGATGGCTCCCACGCGCAGCACCCGAACGCCGGTTTCATCAGCCTCAATAACTGTAGAAATTGGGCCTTTTCGAAGATTTCCATTATCAAACTTGAGTGCCACATCAGAATCTAAAACAAAGATGTCACCTAAGGACTTTGCAGGTGCCATCCCTTTACGCGAAGCACTTGCAATTGCCAATGGACCAGTTTGTGCAGCAAGTGCCTTTGCAAACTTTGCTCGCGGAATTCGCACGCTGACACGATCTAGTTGATTGTTATCACCAAGATCCCAGCTAAGGCCTAGCTGTGGTCGCAAGTTAAGTGAAACCATCCCAGGCCAAAACTTTTTCATCAACCCTTTTATCTCAGGTGTGACTTCGCGAATAATTCCTTCAGTTGTTTTAACGCTGCCAACAATTACTTGGGCTGCAGTAAACAACGGATCTCCACGCAAGACATGCATCTGTCGCACTGTGTCTGCTCTAAAGGCATCGCATACAAAGGCATAACTATTTTCCATTGGAATAATGATGATGTATCCGTCGGCAATCGCTTTGGCAGCCTTATTAACATGGCGAGTTAGTTCACCCTTTTTTAGATCAATATCTTTTGCCATGGCTACCTCCTCACCGCACTAGTCCAACGGGGTCGACCTACTAGGTCATCATGCAGGGCTATTTCTAGAAAATCTACTCCAAGTGCTGCAGCAATTGCTGAGCCTTGATCCTCTGTATGTTCAATTACCAAGACTCCCCCGGGCTTTAGCAAACGGCTAGCAGCGGTGATAAATATTTGTGGAATCTCCATTCCAGTTGGACCACCAAATAAAGCAATGTGTGGCTCGAAGCCAGCAACATCTCGTGGTAATTCTTGAGAATCTGGAACATACGGTGGGTTAGCAATGACAATATCGCACTTAATGCCTGGCAAGACATCTGCAACATCGCCTTCAACGACCCTAACATTTTCTGCAATAACTGAAACGTTTTTCTTTAGCCAGAACAAGGCTTCAGGGCTTTTTTCAACTGCAATAACCCTTGTTGTTGGAGCTTCTGTTGCAATTGCAAGTGACAGCGCTCCAGATCCTGCACCCAAATCAATAACACTTACCGGTGTTGGCAAGTTTTCTATGTGCTGCAAAACTGCTTCAACAAGTAGCTCTGATTCAGGTCGTGGGACCAGTACCCCAGGACCAACTTCAATATTTAAATATCTAAAGCCAGCCGTCCCTGTTAGATACTGCAGTGGTTCAAAATTAAGTCGCCGATCTAAAAGATCATAGAACTGCTCTTCAAGAACATCTTTATCTTCAATGCCCAGTAGAGTTGATTCAACCAAGACAGTGTTGTGTAGATCCATTCGAGATAAACCAAGAACATGAGCCAACAAATGCTCAGCATCTATTTCAGAAATACCAGATTCAGCTAATTGCGCTTTAGAATCGAGCAGAATCTGCCTAACCTTCATGTTAGTTAGCGTTTGCCAAACGCGCAGCTTTGTCGGCATCTAGCAATGTTTGAATCATCTCATCTAGATCCCCATTGAGGACAGCATCTAAGTTGTTAGATTTGTAATTAACACGATGATCACTAATACGATTTTCCGGATAGTTATATGTGCGAATTCGCTCTGAACGATCAACTGTTCTGACCTGGCTCTTGCGCTCTGCAGAGGCGATCGCCTCAGCCTTTTCTTGAGCATCAGCTAAAAGACGAGCACGCAAAATACGAAGGGCAGACTCCTTGTTCTGAAGTTGGCTCTTTTCATTCTGGCAAGAGACAACAATTCCGGTTGGGACGTGGGTTAAACGCACTGCAGAGTCAGTTGTATTAACTGATTGACCACCAGGACCTGATGAGCGATAAACATCTACGCGCACATCATTCATATTGAGATCAACATCTACCTCTTCTGCTTCAGGCAAAATAAGCACTCCTGCTGCAGATGTGTGAATACGTCCCTGACTTTCAGTTTCTGGCACGCGCTGCACGCGGTGAACGCCACCTTCAAACTTCAAACGCGCATAGGGAGATTCTCCAGGTGCTGCTACTCCCTTTGACTTAACCGCTACAGAAATATCTTTGTAACCACCCATTTCACTTTCGGTGGCATCAATGATTTCAACTTTCCAATTGTGCTTTTCGGCATAACGCATATACATGCGTAATAGGTCACCAGCAAAAATCGCTGATTCATCACCGCCCGCACCTGCTTTAACTTCCAAAATAACATCGCGATCATCATTGGGATCACGTGGCAATAACAACTCTTCTAACTTTAAAGCAGCCGCATCACGAGTTGCTTCAATTGCTGGAATTTCGGCAGCAAACTCTGGATCAACAGCGGCCAATTCTGCCGCAGCCAATAAATCTTCTTCAGATGACTTCCATGCTTTGAAACCCGCAACGACAGGACCTAGTTGGGCATAGCGTCGACCAAGCTTGCGCGCATTTGCTTGATCATCATGGATAGAAGGATCAGCCATCTTTGCTTCTAGCTCGGCGTATTCGCGCACCATCTCATGTGCTGATGCAAAGCGATCATTACTCATTGGCTGCTCCTTTCTATTTCGTAGTTAGTCCAAGGTAAGTTAGAGAAATAAAAAAACCGCGACCGCAACCCTCAAGGGCTGCGATGCGGTTTCTTTAGAAAGCTACTTTGCTTCTTTTTTACCGAAGCGCTCTTCGAACTTAGCCACGCGACCACCAGTATCAAGGATGCGCTGCTTGCCTGTGTAGAACGGGTGGCATACAGAACACACTTCAACATAAATTGAACCGCTTGCTACTGTTGAACGAGTTACAAACTTCTCGCCACAACCACAAGTAACTTGGGTGTCTTTGTACTCTGGGTGGATCTCTGGCTTCATGGTTATTCCTTATATTCGTGTTTGGGTCTCATTTCTGAGTGAACCAAACGGACGGTTAACAGACCCCAAGGGTAAGCGATAAGCCTACATTTGAGAAATTTACGCTTACTTTGAGTCGTCTGGACCCGAAGTTGTCTTCTGAATCTGCATCAAGAACTCAACGTTGGACTTAGTGCCCTTCATCTTCTCAAGCAGCAGTTCGAGAGCAGCTTGTGGCTCTAGTGCGTGAAGAACACGACGTAGTTTCCACACAATGTTGAGCTCTTCTGAACCCATAAGGATTTCTTCCTTACGTGTACCTGAAGCAACAACGTTAACTGCAGGGAAGATGCGCTTGTCAGCTATACGGCGATCAAGGATCAACTCCATGTTTCCAGTTCCCTTGAACTCTTCGAAGATAACTTCATCCATTCGAGAACCTGTATCAACGAGGGCAGTTGCAAGAATCGTGAGTGATCCACCATCTTCAATATTACGAGCAGCACCGAAGAACTTCTTTGGTGGATATAGGGCAGCAGAATCAACACCACCAGAAAGGATGCGGCCTGAAGCAGGTGCTGCGATGTTATATGCGCGACCAAGGCGTGTGATTGAGTCAAGAAGAACAACTACATCGTGACCAAGTTCAACAAGACGCTTTGCGCGCTCGATTGCAAGTTCAGCAATTGTTGTGTGGTCATCGGCAGGGCGATCAAAAGTTGAAGCAATAACTTCACCCTTAACGCTGCGCTGCATATCTGTAACTTCTTCTGGACGCTCATCAACTAGAACAACCATTAAGTGACACTCTGGGTTATTCGTTGTGATCGCGTTGGCAATTGCTTGAAGAACCATTGTCTTACCGGCCTTTGGAGGCGAAACGATAAGACCGCGTTGACCCTTACCAATGGGTGCGATCAAGTCGATCACACGTGTTGTCAGAATATTTGGCTCAGTCTCAAGGCGCAAACGCTCTTGAGGATAAAGTGGAGTTAGCTTTCCGAACTCAACACGATTACGTGCCTCTTCAGGAGTCATTCCGTTAACTGTTTCAAGAGTTATCAGTGCGTTGAACTTCTGCTTTGTTTCACCCTCACGAGGCTGGCGAACTTGGCCTGTAACAACATCTCCCTTGCGCAGACCGTTCTTTCGAACCTGCTGCAATGAAACATAAACATCGTTTGGTCCTGGTAGGTATCCAGCTGTGCGAATGAATGCGTAGCTTTCAAGAATATCGAGCAAACCACCTACTGGAACTAGAACATCATCTTCGCTAATAACTGGTTCGCGCTCTTCGCGTGGTGCACGATCGCGGTTTCGATCACGGTTGCGGTCACGTCCACGACCACGGTCATTGCGATCAAAGCGGTCATTACGACCACCACGGTCGTTGTTTGTCTGTGGTGCCGGTGATGAATCATCACCATCATCATCTGAATCCTGATTGTTTTGTGCCGGCTTTGAATCCTTCTTGCGGTTGTTCCGTGCTTCGCGGCGAGCTTCGCGTTCAGCCTTGGCATCATCGCGGTTCTTAGCCTGCAAGTCGGCAATCGCTTCGACAAGTGCGTCCTTTTTCATCTTTGCTGCGCCATCGACACCCAGTTGTGTTGCAACTGTCTTTAACTTTGGAAGGGTCATGGCAGCAAGCTCTGGACTTTGTGAGCGAACTGGTTCAATTTCTGTTGTCATGAATATCTTTTCACTATTGGTTCTAGGGCTTAAATCCTAAAGAACCTGGGATTTTTGTTTTTTGAAATTATCTGATGTGTTACTGGCCGCTAGATGTGCCGTTCAGATGTGTAAAGGTTAGCAGGATAGGGCGCAAAATCGCAAAATTAAGCGCTCACGACGCTTACGCCTGCGCGTGAAATGCCCAGAGAAATCATGTGGAACTTATCCCCTGCCGCCCGCTCTAACTCAGCAGCCTCTGATTCCCCACCTGTGTGAAGAACCAGCACTGTTGGACCCGCACCTGAAATGAAGGCTGCTACTCCGGCACTTCGAAGCTTTGTCATCAAGGCAAAGCTGTTAGGCATCGCATCCTTGCGATAGGCCTGATGTAAGTAATCTTGCGTTGCACCTAGCAATAGATCTGGACGGTGCTGTAATGCCTGAAGCAACACTGCAACGTTACTTGAGTTCTTGACCGCATCACTGTGAGGGATTGATTCAGGCAACATCTTGCGAGCTTTTGAGGTTGATAGCTCTGTTGATGTAACAAATGCAAGAACACCAATACGTGGATCAACTTCAAAGTTTAAGGATTGCGCAACAACATGACCGCGTTGGGATTCTTGCCATGCCAAGTTTGCACTGCCATAAATAGCAGCTGAGACATTATCTGGATGGCCTTCCATTTCATTGGCAATGTTCAACATATCTTCAGTCGACATGCGTTCATTGCCACCAAGAACAAGTGCTCGTGAAAGTGCTAAACCACCAACGATTGCTGCTGCAGATGAGCCAAGTCCTCGACCGTGTGGAATTACATTTAGTTGACGTAATGAAATACCGCGAGGGCGACCCCCTAAGAAATCAAAACCTTTATGCATTGCTTTAATAACTAAGTTCTTATCTGTTGTTGGTACATGGTCGGCGCCTTCACCAGTGACATCAATGTCGACACCGGGTTCATCCATCACTTGTGCCATATAACGATCATTCATATTGAGTGCTAATCCAAGGCAATCAAAACCAGGTCCTAAGTTCGCACTAGAGGCAGGAACTTGAACCTGAACAGGTTGTGCCTTAAATGTTGGCTTCATGGCTTTTACGCAAGTCCCAATGCTTTAGCTGCAATCTTCGCGTTCACTGGAACAACTACCGGCTTCTTGGCAGCCTCTAGTGCGTAAGGAATATCTTTTAAGCCATGTCCTGTAACAGTTATAACAATTGTCTTACCTTGCGGTAGCTTGCCAGCCTTCTTGTATTTAATGAGCCCAGCAAGACCTGCGGCAGATGAAGGCTCAACGAAAATACCTTCTTTGGCTGCAATGAGGCGGTATGCGCTCAAGATTTCACGATCAGTAACAGAGTCAATAACGCCACCTGATGTGTCACGGGCCTCGATTGCTTGCTGCCATGAAGCAGGATTACCAATACGAATTGCAGTTGCTATTGTCTCTGGATTCTTAACGATCTTGCCCTTAACAATCGGTGCAGCACCTGCTGCTTGGAATCCATACATCATTGGTAGCTTCGTTGAGAGACCATCCTTGTTGTACTCCTTATATCCCTTCCAATATGCAGTGATGTTTCCTGCATTACCAACAGGGAGCGCGTGAATATCTGGTGCATTACCAAGCATGTCGACAACTTCAAAACTTGCAGTCTTTTGTCCTTCGATTCGATATGGATTAACAGAGTTAACAAGTGCGACTGGATAATTCTCTGAAAGTTCCTTAGCTAGCGTTAAGCAATCATCAAAATTGCCATTGACCTGCAAAATTGTTGATTCATGAATAACTGCTTGTGCCAGCTTTCCCATTGCAATCTTGCCTTTAGGAATCAAAACAGCTGGACGCATTCCTGCCTTAGCAGCGTAGGCAGCCGCAGATGCAGATGTGTTTCCAGTTGATGCGCAGATAACAGCTTTTGCTCCATCCTCTGCTGCCTTTGAAATCGCCATTGTCATTCCACGATCTTTAAAAGAACCTGTTGGGTTTAGGCCTTCATACTTGATCCACACATCGTTTCCTAATAATTCTGAAAGATTGCATGCATAAATTAAGGGTGTTCCACCTTCACGCAGAGAAATAATAGGAGTCTTGTCGCTTACCGGAAGACGGTGACGGTACTCCTCAATAACTCCGCGCCATTGATGCGCTCTGCTATCTCTTTTTGTAAAAAGACCCATTAGGCAGATGCCCCCTCAACGCGAATTACGCTTTCGACTTTGCTGACAATTTCCATCCTCTTCAACTTTTCTACGCACGCATCTAGTGCATCCTCTGTTGCGGCATGTGTAACCACGATTAATTCAGCATCTGCGCCAAGACCTGATTGTCGAACTGTTTGGATAGAAACGCTTTCACTGGCAAATGTTTGTGCAATTGCGGCCAAAACACCTGACTTATCAGCAACATGTAGGCGCACAAAGAATTGAGACTTAACCGCGCCAATAGGAGCAATATCTAGGTCGGCGTAATCTGATTCACCATAACCAACAGTTGAATAAGCAGCATGGCGGGCAACAGCGACTAAATCACCAAGGATTGCTGATGCAGTTGGCGCACCACCTGCTCCTCGACCGTAGAACATCAGCTGGCCAGCAGCTTCAGACTCCACATAGACAGCGTTAAATGCGTTACGAACAGAGGCAAGTGGGTGGGCCATAGGCAAGATCACTGGATGCACACGAACTGAAATCTCATCTTTAACTGTTAGCTCTGCAATTGCCAGCAATTTAATGACACTGTTCATTGACTTCGCAGCAATGACATCCTCAGATGAAATATGTGTAATTCCTTCGCAATACACCTCATCGATTACAACTGTGCTGTGAAAAGCAAGGCTGGCAAGGAGCGCCGCCTTTGCTGCTGCGTCATGTCCTTCAATGTCAGCAGTTGGATCTGCTTCGGCATAACCAAGTGTTTGCGCTTCCTTTAGAACATCATCAAAGGCACGGCCTTCTTCATGCATCTTTGTAAGAATATAGTTTGTTGTTCCATTAACAATTCCCATGACACGAGTGATTTGATCACCAGCAAGTGATTCGCGCATAGAACGAATGATTGGAATCGCACCTGCTACTGCCGCCTCGTAATACAAATCCACACCAGCGGCATCTGCGGCGTTAAATAATTCATGTCCATGAGTTGCGAGCAACGCCTTATTTGCAGTGATGACAGATTTACCATTTTTGATCGCTTCAAGGATTAAAGCTTTAGCAGGTTCGATTCCACCCATCACTTCAATAATGATGTTGATGCTTGGATCTGAAACAATTGATTTAAGGTCAGTTGTAATTAAAGAGGACTCAACACCATCTCGCGCACCTGTTGTGCGAACACCAACTTTGCTCAACTTAAGCAGCGCTCCTGAGCGCTCCGAAAGCTCTTGCTCATCATCTTGGAGCAGGCGGGCAACCTGGCTGCCCACAACGCCGCAGCCAAGCATTCCAATTGTGATTGTTTTGACGCCCGAGTTCATGGCGCCATTCTTTCATAGATGACTAGATCGGCGTTAAATATCGAGGCGAAGCAGATCAGCTTCAGTCTCTCGGCGCACAATTACGCGAGCTTTTCCATCTTTTACTGCAACTACTGGTGGTCTTGGCACATGGTTGTAGTTGCTGGCCATACTGCGTCCATATGCACCAGTTGCAGGGACAGCTAATAAATCCCCTGGCACGATGTCATCAGGCAAATCAATCTCACGAATAACAATGTCGCCAGTTTCGCAGTGCTTTCCGACTAAACGGCTAGAAACATGAGCTGCGGTGCTAGTGCGATTAGCCAAAATTGTTGTGTATTCAGCGCCATAGAGAGATGGTCGAATGTTGTCGCTCATTCCGCCATCTACGGAAATGTAGCGACGATGGGTGCCGTTTTCTAAGGTCACATCTTTTACTGTGCCAACTTCATACAAGGTAAACATGGTTGGTCCCACAATTGCCCGGCCTGGTTCAATTGAAACTCTTGGAATCTG
>NZ_JBBAMW010000009.1:0-40700 GCF_040402275.1 Candidatus Planktophila sp.
GATCCTTAGGGTGCTCATAAGCAGGGATTTCCATTGCTTTTTTGTAGTTAAAGGAAACATCTGTAACAAGGTCTTTGATGATTGGGAATGCACGAAGTGGTGTGACAGTGATTGTTTCCTCTTCACCAAATGATGCAACCTGTGTCATACATGCAAGACGAGGCTTACCGTTGATCTCCATTGAACAAGATCCACACTTACCAGCCTTACAGTTCCAGCGAACAGCCAAGTCACCCATCTGTGTTGCTTGAACACGGTGGATTACATCCAGGACTACTTCACCTTCGTTTGCCTCTACAACTACATCTTTAAGACCACCATCGGTTGAGTCTCCACGCCAAATACGAAGTTTAATATTGCGTGCCATTAGTTGGAACCACCTTTCACAACTTCTTCGGGTGTCATGTATTTCTCCAGCTCATCAATATCAAAGAGATCAAAGAGCTCTTTCGGAATCACTGGCAACGCTTGTTCACGAACATTCACCTGATTACCATCAAATGAGGAAATATTATTTATCTGACGCCACTTTGTATTCATAACCGGGAAATCATCGCGGGTATGACCACCACGTGATTCTTCTCGATTGATTGCCGACTTTGCAGTTGATTCAGCAACTAACAACATATTATCTAAATCAAAAGCAAGGTGGAACCCTGGGTTGAACTTTCGACTGCCGCTCACCGCAACATTCGCGCTGCGTTTTCTAATATCTGCGATCTTTTCGATTGCTTCTTTTAGTTCACTACCAGTGCGGATGATTCCAACAAGGTTGTGTGCTACTTCCTGTAACTCTGCATGGAGTGAGTACGAGTTTTCTCCACCTTCACGATCAAATGGAGCCTGAATCTTTGCTGCAGCTGCCGTGATTGCAGCCTCACTGACGGGGTTTACTGGATTATTCTTCACATATTCAACGGCGCCCATTCCCGCGCGACGACCAAATACCAAAAGATCTGACAGTGAGTTTCCGCCAAGACGATTTGATCCGTGCATTCCACCGGCGACTTCACCAGCTGCAAATAAGCCCGGAACCCCTACCGCTGCTGCAGTATCGGGCTCTACTTCAACCCCACCCATGACGTAGTGACATGTTGGGCCAACTTCCATGGCCTCCTTTGTGATGTCAACGCCAGCTAACTCGTAGAACTGGTGCCACATAGAAGGAAGGCGCTTTTTAATAATCTCTGCAGATATGCGCTTTGAAACATCGAGGAACACCCCACCATGTTCTGATCCACGACCTGATTTAACTTCAGTGTTAATCGCACGTGCAACTTCATCACGAGGCAACAGCTCTGGCGGGCGACGGTTGTTGTCCTGATCTACATACCAACGATCTGCTTCTGCTTCGTTGTCTGCGTACTTATCCTTAAACACATCTGGGATGTACTTGAACATAAATCGCTCGCCTAAGTTGTTTGTAAGAACTCCACCTTCACCACGAACAGATTCAGTTACCAAGATTCCCTTAACAGATGGTGGCCACACCATTCCTGTTGGGTGGAACTGCAAGAACTCCATATCAACCAGGTTTGCACCAGCCTTTAATGCAAGTGCATGTCCGTCGCCAGTACCTTCCCATGAGTTAGAAGTAATCTTGAAAGTCTTTCCAACACCACCAGTTGCAATAACAACTGCAGGTGCTTCAAATAAAACCTCTTCGCCAGATTCACGCCAGTACCCATAGGCACCAGAGATCTTTCCATTTTCTTTCAGAATGTCAGTGATTGTTAGCTCTGCGAAAACTTTAATTCCGCTTTCCATATCACCGGTATCGCGGCCATCTTTTTGCTGCAGCGCAACAATCTTCTGCTGCATGGTGCGAATAAGTTCTAGGCCGGTGCGGTCACCAACGTGTGCCAGGCGTGGGTATTCATGTCCACCAAAGTTACGTTGTGAAATCTTTCCTTCTTTAGTGCGATCAAAAAGAGCGCCCCATGTTTCCAGCTCCCAGATGCGATCTGGTGCTTCCTTTGCATGCAGCTCTGCCATGCGGAAATGACTGAGGAATTTGCCACCGCGCATAGTGTCGCGAAAGTGAACCATCCAACTATCTTTGTCGTTGACGTTACCCATTGATGCTGCGGCTCCACCTTCAGCCATAACAGTGTGGGCTTTACCAAATAGAGACTTACAAATGATTGCTACGCGAAGTCCTGATTCACGTGCTTCTACAGCAGCACGTAATCCAGCACCTCCGGCACCGATTACAAGGACATCGTATGTATGGCGTTCTAGTTTCATAGTCGAATGTCCCTTTAGAAGAAGTAGAAGTTAGTCCATGCGCCAGTTGCAACTTGGCGAACATAGATATCGGCGAATGCAACAGCGGCTAATGAGAACCATGCAAACTGTTGATGTGAATGATTAAGTACTGAAACCCAACTCCATAGCTTGTAGCGAACAGGGTGCTTAGAGAAATTCTTTAAACGTCCACCAATTGTGTGGCGACATGAGTGACATGACATTGAGTACAACCACAACAGCGTTGAGCTCACAAGAAGAACAAGTGAACCGACGCTCATGTGACCCCATTGGCCTTCAGGGTTCTTAAATGAAATAACTGCGTCGTAGGTAAGAATTACATTTAACAGTAAACCTGCATAGAAAAAGTAGCGATGTGAGTTTTGAATAATGAGAGGGAATCGAGTCTCACCTGTGTACTTCTTGTGAGGTTCTGCAACTCCACATGCTGGTGGCGACATCCAGAATGAACGGTAATACGACTTGCGGTAGTAGTAACAGGTCATACGGAAACCGAGAGGGAAGATCAAAATAATTAACGCTGGTGATAATGCAAAGTTAAAGATTTGCGCACTCACTGGTGTGAAACCAAGCATTGTTGCTTCAGGTACACAGGCCTGCGACAAACATGGTGAATAGAAAGGTGAAATCAAGTGATCCGCGTAGTAATTAGCATTTTCAAATGCGCGGAAGGTTGCATAGATAACGAAGGAGATTAAGACTCCGAAGGTTGCAAGTGGTTGTAACCACCACTTATCTGTGCGAAGCGTGCGCTCTTTAATCTTGGCGCGTGTTGGTGAAAAAACACCTGACATGTACAACTCCCCTGGTGTAAGCCTGTTTGTTACTAGGGGCTAAGTCTGCTCTGGAGATGAAAAAGTGGCTAGATCAATTCCCGCTTAAGCGGTATGAACTCAGCCACAACTTCACAAAAATGGCGGAGGGCGTGGGATTTGAACCCACGAAACTTTCGTTTGCCGGTTTTCAAGACCGGTGCACTCGGCCGCTATGCGAGCCCTCCGTGGGAGAGATTACCCGAATTTAGCCCTAGCGAAAAATCGGCCAGTTATTAGGCGGGAAGATCCAAGAGTTCTTCGATGATCTTTGCAACACCATCGGCGGTACATGGTTCTGCTACCCCTTTTGCAAATGATGGTGCATCTGGATGGCCATCTGACATTGCATAAGAACGAGCTGTCCATTCAAGCATTGAGAAATCATTGGGATTATCACCAAAGGACACACAATCCTCAGCTGTTAGACCTAGACGCTCTGCCATCATTGCAAGTGTTGTCCCTTTTGAAATATTAAGTGCTGAGATTTCAATAAGTGAATCCCTTGATGTTGAATGAGTGACAGTCACAAGATCACTGAGCTCGCGATGGGCAACGGCAACCATTTCATCAGATGTGAACTCATAATTACTGCATCTTCCTAAAATCTTTAAAGCAGGACGCTTGATTGCATCCTCAATTTTTTCCACACCAACGTTGTCCAAGCCAACATCCCACTTAGGAACATATGCGATCTCACGGTGGTAGTGATCGTTAGACTCAACAGCAAATGACATTTCAGGCATTGCTATGCGCATGCGTCGAACAACCTCTAGTTGCTCGTCAATTGGAATCATCCACTCTTCAAGAACGGCGTCATTCATCAAGTCATACAACATCGCACCATTGCAACAAATAGCTTCACCAAATCCAAATGCTTCACGAATTTCACCCATCCAACGTGGAGGGCGTCCTGTTACAAAGAAAACATGGACGCCTAGATCGCGTGCTCGTATAAATACATCAATTGTGCGCTGCGAAATTACACCTTTATGCGAAACGACTGTTCCATCTAAATCTGTTGCAATTAGTTTGGGGCGTTTACTCACACCAGCTCAAATCGTTTCACACCTAAGAAAGGTTGCAGTGCTGGGGGAACATTGACTGATCCATCTGCATTTTGATGGTTCTCTAAAATCGCAACAATCATGCGGGGAATAGCAACTAATGTGCCATTAAGTGTTGCGACCACTCTTGTGCCATCTGCATCCTTAAAGCGAATGTTTAAGCGGCGGGCCTGAAATTCAGTGCAATTCGAGGTACTTGTGACCTCGCGGTATGCATTTTGTGTAGGAATCCACGCTTCAATATCAAACTTACGGTTGGCACTAGATCCCAAATCACCTGATGCGACATCGATAACTCGGTATGGAATCTCCATCGCATTAAGGAAATCCTTTTCCCATTGCAATAAGCGCCTGTGCTCTTCTTTAGCTTGATCTGGATGACAGAAAGAAAACATTTCGACTTTATCGAACTGGTGCACGCGAATAATTCCACGAGTGTCCTTGCCGTATGAGCCTGCTTCGCGGCGGAAACATGATGAATACCCTGCATATCGAATAGGAAGTTTGTCAGCTGGTAGAACTTCATCCATATGCATTGCAGCAAGTGGAACTTCAGAGGTACCCACTAAATACACATCATCTTTTTCAAGGTGATAAACATTTTCTGCAGCTTGACCTAGAAAGCCGGTGCCTTCCATTGCGGCGGGATTTACAAGTACTGGTGGGATAACAGGTGTAAAGCCAGCCTTGTTGGCAGATGCAATTGCGTAATTAATAAGTGCGAATTCAAGCATCGCGCCAACACCTGTTAAATAGTATGAACGAGAACCTGCAACCTTTGCACCACGTTCAGTATCAATTGCACCAAGTAACTTACCTAGTTCGACGTGATCTTTTGGTTCAAAATCAAATGTGCGCGGTGTGCCAACATGTTCGATAACAACAAAATCTGCTTCTGTGCCAATGGGTGCTTCTGGATCTAAAATATTTGATAGCTGCATGATCAATTGCTTTGCTTGTTCTTCAACCTCTGCGCGCTTTGAATCCGCATCTTTAACCTTGTTTGCAAGCTCTTTAGCGTTTTCTAATAGCGTTGCTTTTTCATCGCCTTTTGCAGCACCAACTGATTTAGACAATACATTTTGTTCTGCGCGTAATGTTTCAAACTTATCGAGCGCGGCGCGGCGGATTTCATCAATTGCTAAAACTTTATCAACGATCGTTACATCTTCCCCACGTCCCTTTTGAGATGCGCGTACCGCATCAGGGTGTTCACGCAGATACTTGATGTCGATCATTTACTTATCTTTTCTCGTGGGTATGAGCCAAGGAATCGGATGTCTTCGCAGATTGCTCGAAGGCTTTCTACTGCCTCCTTCACAGGTGCATCTGCAATGTGACCCTCAACGTCAATAATGAAATGGTAATGGCCAAGGGCGGAACCAGTCGGACGTGACTGAATAAAAGTTAGGTTTACTTCCCGCTTAGCGAACTCAGTCAGGATATCAAGAAGCGCGCCAGCATGGTCAGCTCCGATAAAGACCACTAAGGAGCTCCGATCCCAGCCGGTGTTCTTTGGAACTGATCCTGGCTTTGCAACCACAATGAATCTAGTAACTGCGCCCGGGTTATCGCCAATGTTGTCTGCAATTACGCGAAGACCGTAGTGGGCAGCTGCAACAGGTGCTGCAATTGCTGCATCAAAATCACCACGTGAAATTGCCTCCGCCGCTGCAGCAGTTGATGCCGTAGAAATTAATTCAGCATCTGGATAATTTTTAGCAACGTAATTGCGGCACTGTGCCTCCGCATGTGGGTGTGTAGCAATTCGCAAAATCTCTTTTTCATCGCCCTTGATCATTAATGCAAAGGAAACAGGCAAAGTCACTTCACCAACGATTGCTAGTGGCTCACCAGTTGCAAGCTCATCAAGGGTGCGAGCAACAACACCTTCAACTGAGTTTTCAATTGGGACTAATGCATAGTGGGCTTTACCAAGACGGACCGCATCAAGGGCTGCAGTCACGTTGGCATAAGGCATAAGGCGATCATTGGAAGAAGTGATCTTTTTAAGAGCCGCCTCTGTAAATGTTCCCTTGGGACCGAGATAGGCGTATGTACTCACTTGCTAATTGTACCCGAGTACCGACCTTGCAAATGACGGGGTATTTGTGATCAAGACATCAACACCGTTATCAGCGCAAAAGCGCATATCGTCGGCATCATCAACGGTCCACACGAAGAGATTGCGTGGATCTTGATTTAAATGTGGTTTCTCTCTAAATGCTGTAATTCCGGGGCCAATTGATTGTGCTGATGTAAACCTTCTCATTGCAAATGAATATCTCTCATGAAGTAAAGCAACAGTTTTTTGCTCTGGATCTATCTTTCTAATATTTTCTAGGGCTAGCCAGGAAAATGACATGACGTGAATATCTGCGACTGGTTTTTCTTGTTGGAGTAGTTGCATTACCTTCTTTTCTACCGCACTGCCCGATGGCACCGGATGTTTAGTTTCAATCGCTAACTCTTTTTTGTTATCTCGAGCAAGTGTTAGTAACTCATCAAGAGTCATTGCTTGCGGATAGTGGGACTTGATTTCCTTAAAGGTGGAATCTGCAATACGCGCAGCATCGCCTGCAACCCTTTGCATATCTGCGTCATGCCATAAAACCAAGTGGTTATCTTTAGTTAAGCGAACATCGCATTCAAAGCCATCTGCGCCATCATCTATGGCGGCCTTATAGGCAGCCGTTGTTAACTCGGGATGGGTACTCGAGGATCCGCGGTGTGCGTAGATCTTCATCTTTGAAGGTTACACCGTTAGGCTTACATCATGAGCGCGCACTTCTTTGAAACCTCTGCGCGTTCTGCTATTGGCCTAGTTCGGCAAGGAAATGAAGACTCTGCTTTTTCTTCCGCCCAGTTAATCGCAGTTGCTGACGGAATGGGCGGACATGCAGCTGGCGAGGTTGCATCCCGCATCGCAGTACAAGTCTTACAAAAGTTAGCACCAACACTTACTGCCGAAGATATTGATGAAGATTCTGTAGAAGATTTGTTAATGCATTCATTACACAGCATCGATGCAGAGATTGCTGCCGTTGCTGATGAGGAAATTGAAAAACGGGGCATGGGCACAACCTTGACCGCACTTCTCATCCGTGACAATCACATTGCTTTGCTCCATGTTGGTGATTCACGCTGTTATCGCTTGCGCGGAAACACCTTGGAACAACTCAGCAACGATCACACCGTTATTCAAGAACTACTTGATCAAGGGGCAATTACCCCAGCTGAAGCAGTTGAGCACCCACAACGCTCGATGTTGACCCAGGCGCTGCGCGGAGATGGTGATGTGACCCCAGTACTGCAAATGTATGAGGTTAAAAAGGGTGATCGATACTTGCTGTGTTCTGATGGTTTGTCGGGTGTTTTAACGGATAAAGAGATCAAAGTTGGCTTAAAGAAATCTGATAAAGATGAAGCTGTTAAGTTTTTAAATGATGCAACATATATAAATGGTGCACCTGATAATGTCACCATTCTGATCGCTGATATTTCAGATAATTCAGCAGCGCCATCACTCTTGTTAGGAGCAGCTCATGATTAATGTGTTGCTGGGTGGACGTTACAAACTTGGCGAAATGATCGGCACTGGCGGTATGGCAGATGTGTATGTTGCTGAAGATACTCGTCTTGCACGACAAGTTGCCGTAAAGGTATTGCGCAGTGATTTAGCGCGTGATCCATCTTTTGTTGCTCGCTTTAGAAAAGAAGCATTCGCTGCTGCAGGACTTAATCACCCAGGAATTGTTGCTGTGTATGACTCGGGTGAAGAACCAGCGCCCTACATTGTCATGGAGTTAATCTCTGGCCACACTCTTCGTGAACTCATCCATAAAGGAGAACGTGTTCCATTAAAGCGCGCACTTGAAATTGGTGAAGGCATCTTGGCAGCACTTGAGTATTCACACCACAGTGGAATCGTGCACCGAGACATTAAGCCTGCAAACATCATGATTACAGATCACGGCGATGTGAAGGTGATGGATTTTGGAATCGCGCGCGCACTTGCTGATTTAGGTGCAACACTTACCAGCACCTGGAATGTTGTTGGAACCGCTCAATATCTCTCTCCCGAACAAGCATTAGGAGAGGTTGCAGATCTTCGTAGCGATATTTACTCCACTGGGTGTTTGTTATATGAAGTCTTAACAGGAAAGCCTCCGTTTAGCGGTGAAACTCCTGTCTCGATTGCATACCAACATGTTTCTGGAGTTTTAATCGCTCCAAGCAAGATTGTTCCTGAACTTCCTGCAGGTATTGATACTTTATTAACAGTTGCACTAGCAAAAAATCCTGATGACCGTTATCAAACAGCTGGATTGATGCTTGATGATTTATATAAAATCAAAGGCGGAGAAGTTGTAACTACAAAGATTGCAAAGGCTCCGATGTCACGCCGTAAGGTGTTAATTGGTGCAATTGGTAGTATTGCCGCCCTCGGTCTGCTTGTCGCAGGCGTGTTCCTGACTAAACCAGGTGTGGATCCTGCTGGATTACCGCAATTGCCTAATGTTGTTGGTTTAACTCAAGGAGAAGCTGAAGCCTTGCTCGGTGATTACATTGTCACCGTTACTCGTGCCCATGATGGTCGAATTCCCAAAGACCGAGTCGCTAACCAAATTCCTCTTGCCACTGTCCGTGTGCAAAAAGGTTCAGGGGTTGTTTTAACAATTTCAGATGGGCCAGGAAACTCAATTGTTCCTATTGATTTAGTGGGAATGTCACTCATTGACGCCCGCACCGCGTTATCTGCAGTTGGTTTGTTAGTAACAGCAACCGAGGCTGTGCCATCAGATGAAGCGCAAGGAACTGTATTGAAGGTAACACCTGAACCTGGATCAACAATTACTGCTGGTCGTGGTGTTGTATTACAAATTGCTAGCGGACAAGTACTGGTTCCATCATTAATTGGAACTGATGCATTGCAAGCAAAAACTATTTTAGTTCAGGCAGGCTTCTTGGTCAATGAAGTTTTTGGTTACGACGCAAATCAGCCAATTGGAGTTGTTATTCGTCAGGCACCAGATGCTGGAACAACACAGACAATTGGTAAGTCAGTAACAATTACAATTAATAAAGCGCCGTAAATTACTTAGCTTTGCCAACTACCGGTGACAGACCAACTGCGCGTTCGCGAGCGCCATTATCCCCACACATCACTAACCAGTTAGCAAGCATGTGATGTCCATGCTCTGTTAAAACAGATTCTGGATGAAACTGCACACCTTGAATTGGAAGTGTTGTATGTTGCATTGACATTACTAATCCAGATTCAGTTGATCCCGTGATATGTAATGTGTTTGGTACTGAATCTTTTTCAACACAGAGTGAGTGGTAACGAGTTGCTGTAAAAGGTGATGGAAGATCTGAGAGCACACCCTCTTGCTTGTGATACACAAGAGAGGTTTTACCATGGAGTAATTCGGGTGCTCTTGAAACAGTTGCGCCAAATGCAACACCTATTGCTTGATGACCTAAGCACACACCAAATAATGGAATTGAATGCTCTGCGCAATACTTAATCATCTCTACTGATACGCCAGCTTTTTCAGGTGTACCGGGTCCTGGAGAGATGAGGACACCGTCGTACTTGCCGGCTTCACTTGCCGCAACAGCATCGTTTCTGACAACAATGCACTCGGCCCCTAGTTGCTGCAGGTACTGCACCAAATTAAAGACAAAGGAGTCATAGTTATCGATGACGAGGATCTTGGTGGCCATAGGAGCATTCTCTCTCATGGTGTATCTTTCGCGTATGCCTAAATCAAAACTACGCAAGAAGGTCGAGCAGCAGCGCGCTCACAATCAAGAGGTTGATGTGAAGACACCTCATGAGCCACTGGAGAGCCCACGCTGGCTTGCTCCAACAATGGTTTCAGCCTTCTTAATCGGTTTGTTCTGGATTGTGGTCTTCTATGTAACCCAGACCTCGTATCCAGTCCCTGGAATCGGTGCTTGGAACATGATTATTGGCTTTGGTTTTATAGGTGTTGGCTTTTCACTCGCCACTCGCTGGCGCTAATTACACCGTTGTAATTCGATCCACAGTGTGGGTAACACCTGTGGATAACTTATCTCTTTGCCATCACTAACTGAGCCGCCACTACCCCGCCGATTAACCCGCCCAGGTGTGCGCGCCAATCAACCCCACCCATTGCAAAGCCAATAAAAAAGTTAATTCCAATAATGACAACAATAGATCGAATATCTGCGCCAATTCGCTTTCCAACGATTGCAAGTGCTCCGAATAATCCGAAGATCGCACCTGATGCGCCAACTGAGTAGCTATACACAGATGCAAAGTATGAAGAAGCAAGTGATCCTGTTAGAAGTGAAACAAAGAAGACGATAAAGAGTTTGTTCTTACCAAATGCTTCTTCTAGTGGGTTTCCTAAAACCAACAATGAATACATATTGAAGCCAAGATGTAATAAGCCTGCATGGGTTAATGCAACTGTAAATAGTCGATACCACTGGTTTGTCGCTTGTAAGTATTCAAAACTTGGAAGCATTAAATCTTGTTGCAACGATGGGAAAACCATCTGCACAAGGTAAGCAGCGCAGATTACTGCGATTAAAGAGTAGGTGGCAGAACGCTTAAGCAACTGTAACGCTGTTGATAGTGATGTCAGTTGCTGGCTTGTCCTGTGCGCCAGTCTTTGCAGTTGCAATCGCATCAACTACAGCCTGGCTAGCAGAATCCTTTACTTCACCAAAGATGCTGTGCTTGCGGTTTAACCATGTAGTTGGTGCAACGGTAATAAAGAACTGTGAACCATTTGTTCCGGGTCCTGAGTTAGCCATTGCAAGAATGTATGGGCGATCAAAAGTTAACTCCCCGTGGAACTCATCTGCAAAACGGTATCCCGGTCCACCTGTTCCACGACCTAGTGGATCTCCGGCTTGAATCATGAAGCCATCAATGACGCGGTGAAAAATTGTTCCGTCATACAACTTAGCAGTTGACTTATCGCCGGTGCGTGGGTCAGTCCACTCCTTTGCACCAGTTGCTAACTCAACGAAGTTTGCAACTGTCTTTGGTGCATGGTTGGGGAAAAGTTCAATAACAATGTCACCCAGTGATGTGTGAAGAGTTGCTGTTGATGACATGATTTTCTCTTTTCTTATCGTTGGTGGGCGTGTGGTGTAATCAAACTGTGTGGAGACCAGGGGAATCGAACCCCTAACCTCTGCCTTGCAAAGGCAGCGCTCTACCAATTGAGCTAGGTCCCCGTATTAGAACGGGTGGGCCCAGGTGGACTTGAACCACCGACCTCTTCCTTATCAGGGAAGCGCTCTAACCAGGCTGAGCTATGGGCCCGCTGTAAAGATTTCTCTTTAAAGCGCGAAGTACCAAGATTACCTTGAACTTCACTAACTCCCAAAACGGGCGTTAACTGCTTCTAACTCAGGGTGCGAACCATACTAACTTTTCCCTGAAATCTCATCTTCGCCGTTCTTGGTGACAGATAGCAGGCTCACACCTTCATCAAGATTCACTAATCGCACACCCATGCTGTCGCGCCCGGTCTGACGGACTTCTGCAGCAGGTGTTCTCATGACAGTTCCAGCTGAAGTAATAGCAAGTACTTCATCCTCATCACGTAATACCAATGCGCTAACAAGGGATCCACGTGAATTCTCATCGATCTTGGCGGCCTTAATACCAATACCACCACGGCCCTGCAATCGATACTCATCGATTGGAGTTTTCTTTCCATAGCCACCATCGGTAGCTGTAAAGACAAATGAATCCTTAGCAAGGTCAGCGTTAACACGTGCCATGGTTAACAAGTTGTCATCTGCACGGAACTTCATTCCGATCACACCACTTGTTGAACGTCCCATTGAACGAAGTGATTCATCATCTGCGGTAAAGCGCAATGACATTCCTTTTGTTGATACTAATAATAATTCATCATCGGTGTTGATAAGAGATGCGGACACAACTTCATCACCAGGTTTTAATGTGATTGCGATTAATCCACCAGTGCGAGGAGAGTCGTATTCAATCAAAGGTGTTTTCTTCACTAAACCGTTGCGAGTAGCAAGAACTAAGAATGGTGAAATTGTGTAATCCTTTAATGACAACACTTCTGCAATCTTCTCATCCGGCTTAAAAGCCATCAGGTTTGCAACATGTTGTCCACGTGCATCGCGCCCAGCATCTGGTAATTCATGAACCTTTGAACGATAGACACGGCCTTGGTTTGTGAAGAACAACAACCAGTCATGTGTGGATGCCACAAAGAAATGATCTACAACATCATCTTCCTTTAGCGCCGCACCCTTCACGCCTCGACCACCACGACGTTGTGATCGATAGAGGTCAGCCATGGTGCGCTTTGAATATCCACCACGAGTAATTGTTACAACAACATCTTGGTCTGGAATTAAATCTTCAGCGCTGAAGTCGCCTTCACTTGCAACGATTTGGGTGCGGCGCTCATCGCCATACTTTGCAACCAAATCAGCAAGCTCTGTCTTAACAATTTCGCGTTGTCGCTCTGGGCTCACAAGGATCTTGTTGAGTTCAACTATGTCAGCCATTAAGCCGTCATACTCATCATTAATCTTTTGACGCTCCAACGCAGCAATACGGCGCAGTTGCATATCCAAAATAGCGTTAGCTTGAATTTCATCAACATCAAGTAGTTTCATCAAACCTGTGCGAGCCTCTTCAGGTGTTGTTGATGCGCGAATTAATGCGATTACAGCATCTAAAGCATCTAGTGCTTTGAGGTAACCCTGCAAGATGTGAGCACGTTTTTCCTTTTCCGCTAAGCGGTACTTAGTGCGACGAACGATAACTTCGATTTGGTGCTCGATGTAGTAACGAATAAATTCATCTAGGCGTAATGTGCGAGGCACACCATCCACAAGTGCCAACATGTTTGCACCAAATGTGTCCTGCAATTGTGTCTGCTTATACAAGTTATTGAGAATGACCTTTGGAATTGCAGATTGTTGCAAAACAATTACAAGACGTTGGCCTAAACGCTCATTACCTTCATCGCGAACATCTGCGATGCCCTTGATTTTTCCATCTTTAACAAGCTCTGCGATCTTTAGCGCAAGGTTGTCTGGGTTAACTTGGTATGGCAATTCACTAATTACAAGACATGTGCGCTTGTTTATCTCTTCAACTTGAACAACTGCGCGCATTGTGATTGATCCGCGACCTGTGCGATATGCCTCTTCAATACCTGTGCGGCCAACAATGAGCGCTTTTGTTGGGAAGTCTGGTCCTTTAACAATTTTAATTAATTCACTAAGCAGCTCTTCTTGCTTCATCTCTGGGTGTTCAAGAGAGTAAATAACAGCTTCGCCGATTTCACGCAGGTTGTGCGGTGGAATATTTGTTGCCATTCCAACTGCAATACCCGCAGAGCCATTGACTAAAAGGTTTGGCAGACGGCTTGGTAGAACTGTTGGTTCTTGTGAGCGGCCGTCATAGTTGGGGATAAAATTAACTGTGTCTTCATCGATATCCCGCATCATCTCCATGGCAAGTGAGGACAAACGAGCTTCGGTATAACGCATTGCCGCAGCTGGATCATTTCCTGGAGAACCGAAGTTTCCATTTCCATCGATCAATAAATAGCGAAGTGACCAGTGCTGGGCCAAGCGCACGACAGAGTCGTAAATCGCGGTGTCACCGTGTGGGTGGTAATTACCCATGACATCACCAACAATGCGGGAAGATTTGTAATAACCCTTATCTGGGCGATAGCCAGCGTCATACATCGCATACAAAACACGGCGGTGAACTGGTTTTAACCCATCTCTAACATCTGGCAACGCACGACCGACGATAACTGACATCGCGTAATCAAGATATGAACGTGCCATTTCGACTTGAAGATCAACTGTGTCAATCTTGTCAAAGTTTTCGAGGTTTTTTGGGTTTAACTCATCCATTAGATATCCAAGAACCTGACATCTTTTGCATTGCGCTGAATAAATGCACGGCGCTTTTCAACATCTTCACCCATGAGTACTGAGAACAAATCATCTGCAGCTGCAGCATCATCTAGTGTCACGCGCACTAAAACGCGATGCTCTGGATCCATGGTTGTATCCCACAACTCTTTTGCTGGCATCTCACCCAAACCTTTGAAGCGCTGAATTCCATCATCTTTAGGTAGGCGCTTGCCTGCTGTAACACCTAGTTCGATCATGCCATCTCGTTCACGATCACTAAATGCATACTCAACTGGCTCTTTACCTGCCCACTTCAATTTATAGAGTGGTGGTTGTGCAAAGTAAACGTAACCGTGCTCGATTAATGGACGCATGAAACGGAACAGCAAAGTTAAAAGAAGTGTGCGAATGTGTTGTCCATCAACATCAGCATCGGCCATCAAAATTATCTTGTGATAACGCAGTTTCTTAACATCGAAATCTTCATGCACACCAGTACCAAGTGCGGTAATTAACGCTTGAACTTCATTGTTTTGTAGAACGCGATCAATACGTGCTTTTTCAACATTTAAAATTTTGCCGCGAATAGGAAGCACTGCCTGGTTGCGTGAATCACGGCCACCTTTTGTGGAACCACCTGCAGAGTCACCTTCAACAATGTAGAGCTCACACTTGGCTGGATCAGTCCACTGACAATCAGCTAGCTTTCCTGGCATTCCACGACCTTCAAGTAATCCTTTGCGATTACGGCTTAAGTCACGCGCTTTACGTGCTGCCACACGTGCTGCGGCTGCATCAATACTCTTACGAACAATCTCTTTGCCTTCTGCAGGATTCTGCTCAAACCAACTCGTTAACTCTTCATTAACAATTTTTTGGGTAAATGTTTTTGCTTCAGAGTTACCAAGCTTTGTTTTTGTCTGGCCTTCAAACTGTGGGTCTACAAGTTTGATGGAAACAATAGCCGTTAAACCTTCGCGAACATCATCACCTGTGAGGCGATCTTCCTTCTTTCGAATAAATCCTTGCTCTTCTCCGAACTTATTAACAATGGAGGTTAGTGCTGTGCGGAAGCCCTCTTCGTGGGATCCACCTTCATGGGTGTGAATGGTGTTTGCAAATGTGTAAACAGATTCAGAAAAACCAGCGTTCCATTGCATTGATACTTCCAGTGAAATCTTGTTCTTCTTATCTTCTGATGCAAAAGAAATAATTGATTTGTGGGTTTCACCGCGGGTTGAATTAAGGTGCTTCACAAAATCTGCAATACCCCCGTCATACTCGTAGCGAACTGTTAGCTGCTCACCCTTTTCATCAACGTGTCCGTTGCGCATATCGGTGAGAGTTAAAATCAAACCTTTGTTAAGAAATGCCATTTCACGAAAGCGAGTCGATAAAACTTCAAATGAAAAATCTGTAGTCTCAAAGATTTCTTTTGAAGGCCAGAATTGAACAGTTGTTCCAGATTGTGTGGATGCATCACCTTTGCGTACTGGCGCTGTTGGAACACCCAGTTTGTACTCTTGATACCAAAAACTTCCATCACGTTGAACGATTACTGAAAGATCTGTACTGAGTGCGTTCACTACAGAGATACCAACGCCATGTAATCCGCCAGATACTGAGTAGCCAGCATCGCCGAACTTTCCGCCGGCGTGTAAAACTGTGAGAACAACTTCAAGTGCTGGCTTCTTTTCAACCGGGTGAATATCCACCGGAATTCCGCGGCCGTTGTCGATTACTTCAACGCCGCCATCGGCCATAAGAGTGATGTTGATTTCGGTGCAATGCCCAGCCAGAGCTTCATCTACTGAGTTATCGACGACTTCATAGACCAGGTGGTGAAGGCCGCGCTCTCCTGTGGAGCCGATATACATTCCTGGGCGCTTACGAACCGCCTCTAGGCCTTCTAGGACGGTGATGTTGCTGGCGTTATAGGAGTTCTCGGCCATCGCAACCCCTTTCCTAAAAATCGGTTAAATCAGCCCTGAAGGCTTTTGAAGAGGATAGACCTCTCGGAATGGCTCTATCCTAGTCATAAGTGGCGGTAATAAATAGCCGAAAAAAGCCCTGTGGATGGGTATAGCCGAACTTTGAGCGTGGAGTTGAGGGGATCTAGTGCCTAGCTCTAGTTATAGGTGTCACGGGGGCCGCGAGCGTTACGGATCGTGCGGACCCCTTTCTTCCAGGTTGGGGTTTGAGGGCCAATAATCACAAGCCGCTCAATGAGCACCCCAATGGCATCTTTTTGGATCGTTGCCAATAAATTGCTAGAAATTAACTGTAGTTGTGTTGCCCACGCAGTTGAGCTGCTTTGTATTGTTAAAACATTGTCCAAAATCGAAATCGGTTGTGCGTGTTCTGAAATTTCATCACCAACAATTTTTTTCCAGTTAACAAAAAGATTTCCTTCAGCTAAACCAGAATCCCAATCGCGATCTGAAACCAGATCACTTAACACTCCACCAATTAATTCAGGATCGCCTGGTTGTCCAACTCGCATGGTTGGTGCAGGTTTGTTTGGTTTTCTTGTCACACCAGTCTTAAATGCTTTAAAAAGATCTAGAGCTAAGTCGCGTTTTGTCATTAACTCTCTCCTTTCTTCACAACACCTGGCATCACATAAAACTTTTGTGTTAACAACTCTGTAGGTAGATCGCTTTCAACAGCAGCGGTAATAAATGTTTGCTCTGCTAGTTGCGTGGTAGACATTAATTGAATACGGCGTGATATATCGAGCTCTGCGAAAACATCATCTAAAATAAGAATAGGAGAAGAGCCTTCAGATTTTAAAAGGTTAAAAGATCCAATACGTAATGAAATAGCTATTGACCAAGATTCGCCGTGGCTGGCATAACCTTTTGCTGGAAAATCTCCTAGTTGTAAATGTAGATCATCACGGTGTGGACCGATTAAAGAAATTCCTCGCTCAATTTCTTGGTAGGCGACCTCTTCTAATCGCGCAGAGAGTGCAACGATGTTGTCGTTAATGTTTTTAGTAACACCATCCGTGCTGCACTTATATGAAATAGATGTTGGTTTAACCTCATTGAGGTTTGCATAGTTTTTAGCAACCCAAGGGTTTAAAGCCTCAATTAAGGTAATCCTTTCAGCGGTTAACTCTGCGCCTAATTTAATAAGTTGTTCATTCCAGGGAACAAGTGCTGCAGCAGATGTGCGCGTTTTTAGTAGTGCGTTGCGTTGTTTAACAACGCGCTCATAATCGGCGATAACCCCTGCTAAGCGTGGGGTCCGAGTAATAAGTAGGCGATCTAGAAAATCTCTGCGGTTGCTGGGTTCACCGCGCACAAGATCTAAATCCTCTGGTGAGAAGTAAACAATTTGGATAGCACCCAACAGCTCTCGCTGACTACGAGTTGGGTTTCCATTAATCCGTGCGCGGTTAGCTTTACTTGCATTGATCTCTAAATCAATTTGTAATGTGCGATCATCTCGCTGAACCTCGGCGCGGATAATTGCTTGTTGATTACCGAGTGAAATGAGTGGCACATTGTTGGCAACACGATGTGAAGAAAGGAAAGCTAAATAGATAAGTGACTCAGCGATGTTAGTTTTTCCAGAACCATTATCACCAATAAATGTAGTAACACCTGGTTCTAACTCTAACTCTAGTGAGTTATAGGAACGAAAGTTGGTCAAAGCCAACTTGTTAATACGCACTAGGTGTCCTTAAAAATATGGGGTTACGAGGCGTAGCGCATTGGCATTAATAGATAGCGGTAGTTTTCAATAACCGCACCATCTTTATCGCTCTTACCCATTAAAATCGCAGGCTTATTTGAACCGGTAAATGAGATTTGGACAAACTTTGTTCCAACTGCATTTAAGCCATCTGCAAGAAATGTTGGATTGAAGGCAATTGAGATTGCTTCACCAGTTAACAAGATCTCAATTGCTTCAGTCGCTTGTGCTTCTTCACCGGCACCAGCTTCAAGTGAGAGGGTGTTATTGGAGAAATCAAGGCGAAGAGGAACTGTCTTGTCTGTAACAAGTGCCACGCGTCGAACAGAGTCAAGAAGTGTTGCTACTTCAATGAGCGCAGTTGTTGTTACCTCTTGTGGAAGTAGATGGCGATATGGAGGGAATGTTCCATCCAACATACGCGATGTCATGGTTTTCCCATCACCTGCAAAACCAGTTAAACGATCATTGCTTGTGTTGGGAGCAAAAGAGAGCGAAACATCTTTAGAACCAGTTAGTGATTTGGCAGCATCGGCAATAGTGCGAGCGCGTAGTAGCGCTGTTGTTGATGTGTTTGGCGCTGTTGGTGTCCATTGGATTTCGCGCACAGCCAAGCGATAGCGATCTGTTGCTGCGAAGGTAACAGTGTCTTCGTTGATCTCAATATGCACACCGGTAAGTGTTGGGAGTGAATCATCACGGCCCGCGGCGATTGCAACCTGTGCAACAGCTGTTGCAAATGTGTCACTTGCAACCATTCCTGTTGAATCTGGAAGTTCGGGTAGGTTTGGATACTCATCAACTGAAAGGGTTGGCAATGTGAACTTTGCGCTGCCGCTTGTCACAGCAACACGTGTTCCTTCCAAAACAAATGTAATTGGTTTGTTTGGGAGAGAACGTGAAATTTCTGCAAGAAGCTTTCCTGGTACTAAAACCTTGCCTGGCTCTTTTACCTCAGCTACAAAATGTGCCTTGCTTGCTGTTTCAAGATCAGATGCTGATAGGAAGACTTCATTACCGGTTGCGTTGATAACTATTCCGAGTAACTCGGTTTTAATGGGACGAGTTGATAGAGAGCGTGAAACCCAGTTAACCCCATCGGCTAACGCTGACTGTTCGACTGTAAATTTCATCTCTATCCTCGGCTTTTCTGTAATGTGGAAAGGTTATTCGCGTAACTGGATATATGTATATAAAGGTAGTCGTAGTAACTAGAGCGATTTTCTGTGGGTAAGTTATAAAAACCCTGTTCGGTGCGGAGATTGGCTTTGTATAAGCTGTTAATAACTAGTGGAAAGGTGTGGGTATAACTCTGCTTCATTTCAACCACACCCTTCTTCCTTATTAATCCACCGAGGTTATCCACGGTGTTGCCCTCATTCTCCACAGTTATCCACAACTTGTCCCCAACTGGGGGTAAAGAGTGGCAATTCGGACAAATAGCCCAAATCAACCGCGGCTTATCTAGCTTGCTGTTTAATTCTGGTGGTGAGCTCGTTGACCTGGTTATAGATCGAACGGCGCTCAGCCATCAGTTGACGGATCTTTCTATCAGCGTGCATAACCGTTGTGTGGTCACGCCCACCAAATGTTTGGCCGATCTTCGGCAAGGAAAGCTCTGTGAGCTCTCTGCATAAATACATCGCGATTTGACGAGCATTAACTAACACTCGAGAACGGGATGTTCCGCACAAATCATCAATTGTCAGACTGAAGTACGCCGCGGTCTGAGCCATGATGGTTGCACCAGTAATTTCTGGGTTAGATTCATCAGGAATTAAATCCTTTAAAACTATTTCAGCCAGCGATAAATCAACACTCTGGCGATTAAGGGATGCAAAAGCTGTAACACGAATTAACGCACCTTCTAATTCACGGATATTTGTTGAAATTTTGCTTGCAATATATTCAAGAACATCATCCGGCGCATTCAACTTATCTTGCGCTGCTTTTTTACGAAGAATCGCAATACGTGTTTCTAGTTCAGGAGGTTGGATATCTGTAATCAAACCCCACTCAAATCGAGAACGTAGACGATCTTCCAAAGTTGTTAACTGTTTTGGTGGCCGGTCACTTGAGATAACAATCTGCTTGTTCGCGTTATATAGAGTGTTGAAGGTGTGGAAGAACTCTTCCTGTGTACGCTCTTTATTTTCCAAGAACTGAATGTCATCAACTAATAAAATATCTAGATCGCGGTAGCGACGTTGGAAAGCAGAGGCCTTATCGTCTCGAATTGAGTTAATAAAGTCATTGGTGAACTCTTCTGATGAAACATACTTAACACGCACATTTCCGTAGAGTTCTTGGGCGTAGGCACCAATAGCGTGCAGTAAGTGAGTCTTACCCAAACCAGACTCACCGTAAATAAATAACGGGTTGTATGCCTTGGCAGGTGCTTCTGCCACTGCAACGGCAGCTGCGTGCGCAAAACGATTAGATGCACCAATAACAAAAGTTTCAAAGATGTAGCGAGGGTTCAAAGTTGAGGTCTCGGCAGATTTTGACAGTGGTGAGTCATCGCGACCCATGCCAGTTTTCGGAGCAACAAACTCAACTTCAACATCTTGGGATGGCGTAGTAACAACTTCCAATGTTTCATCAACAGTTACTGCGATATTTGTGGTTGATCCAAGCTCACGAGTTAAAACATCGCTAACAACAGTGCGCAAACGACTTTCTAAGACATCTTTTGCAAAAAGATTGGGTGCTGCAACCAATAAAGTTGTTTGATCATCATTGTGAAGAAGACCTAATGGCTTTGTTAACTGCAAAAATGCCCGGTGTTGTGGCGCGTTGATCGCAACTTCCTCAATTACGCGGCCCCACAGGGTGGGTAGCTCAACTTCAATAACACTCACCAAGGCCTCAATTCCATAGAAAAACTCATCCACAGGGTTATCCACAGCCTGTGGTCTAAACCCCAGGTTGAGCCCTGCTATCCCCCCAAAAGTGATTTACCTGTGGAGGGGGAGTGAAAAGTAGAGCGATTTGGCAAAAAAAGCAACTGGTTATCCACAATCTGGACCAACCACCCTAAACCCAGCCCTCAGTTTGACCCGCTTATCCCCAGACCTCTACCGTTACCTTCTTGCTTCCCCCGTATTTCTGGCCCTGAGTAAAAGATATGTATTAGGAGTTTTCAATGACAAAGCGCACCTTCCAACCCAACACACGTCGTCGTGCCAAGAAGCATGGCTTCCGTGCCCGTATGGCAACCCGCGCAGGCCGTGCAGTACTAGCTGCTCGTCGCGGCAAGGGTCGCGCCAAGCTTTCTGCATAAGGGTTCATAAACGATACCCGTGCTTGCAAAAAGCGCACGCCTTACCGAGAGCGCCGATTTCGCGCGCGCAACAAAGAGTGGTTTGAGGTTTTCAACCCAAAACTTTGTCGGATATCTCTACCCCACCAATCTAGATCAACCTGCTCGCGCGGGATTAATCATTAGTAAAAATGTTGGTGGCTCTGTAACCCGACACCGCATTGCTCGCAAAGCACGTCACGCGCTGCGAGAGATCTACCCACAACTACCAACCGGTGGTTTGTTAGTAGTTCGAGCTCTTAACAGCGCGAGCGAGGCAGATGTCGCGCAAGAGATAACAAAGATTGTCGGACAACTCCTAAAAAAATTGTCCGAGAAGGCTAATCAGAAGTGAGGCACATATTGATCACACCTATCAAAGTGTATCAAAAGTGGATCTCACCAATGTTTGGGCCACGTTGTAAGTACTACCCGTCATGTTCTTCATACGCCGTCACAGCAATTGAAAACTATGGAGTAAAAGGTATTGCAATGAGCACTTGGCGTTTGTTGCGTTGTAATCCATGGTCACACGGTGGTGTTGATTATGCAGTTCCGAAAGAGAAGGTAGTTATTTAATGGATAGCATCCTAAAACCCCTATATATCGCTGTTTCTTGGGTCATTGTAACGATCCACGATTTACTGTCTCCAGTCTTTGGAACTAACAGTGGCGTGTCATGGTCATTAGCAATCATCGGTCTCGTAATCATCATTCGTATTATTTTAATCCCACTTTTTGTGAAGCAGATTAAATCTCAGCGTGCTCTAACCGCTCTTCAACCACACATGAAGGAAATCCAAAAGAAGTACAAGGATGATCGCCAAAAACAATCAGAGGAGATGATGAAGCTCTATAAAGAGCACAAGACAAATCCACTTGCATCATGTTTTCCTATCTTGGCTCAGGCACCAATCTTCTTTGCTCTGTTCACAGTGCTAAACGGAATCGGAAAGAACCCTCCCGTTAAGCACGGCGTGTTAACTCAAGAAGATGTTGTAAGTGCCGCGCAAGCCAGGTTCTTCGGCGCACCTATCTCAGATACTTTCCTTGGAACAGATATAACAACTGTAAAAATCGTCACCGTTTTATTAATAGCACTAATGTCACTAACAACCTTCACAACTCAACGTCAGTTGATGATGAAGGGAATGCCTAAGATGGATGCATCAAATAACATGATGTTGCAGCAACAAAAAATTATGTTGTATGCATTCCCAGTTATTTTTGCAATCTCCGGTGTTAACTTTCCAATCGGTGTTTTAATTTATTGGTCAACAACAAATATTTGGACATGGGGACAACAGTTCTATGTCATTAAGAGAAACCCAACTCCAGGTTCACCTGCCTACGAAGAGCTCGCACGAAAGCGAGCAAAACACAGCGGGGTAGTAGAGGAAACAACCGAGAACTCTGAGGGCACAACGATCGAAGAAAAAGGTCAGCGCCAGCAGCCAAAAAAGAAGAAAAAGAAGAAGTAGAAGTAGACAAAACGGACTTATAACTACAATCCCGACAAAGGGGGCATCATGGCAAAGAGTAAGACTGAAGTGGTAGAGGTTGTTACTGAAGAGGTGGCAGAAACCAAAAAGGCACCTAAGGGTGTTGCACGCTTAGAGGAAGAGGGCGACATCGCCGCTGACTACCTAGAAGCACTCCTTGACATCGCCGATCTTGATGGCGACATCGATATCGATGTTGAAAATGACCGTGCGGCTCTGGCCATTGTTGGCGGGAAGCTCAGCCACCTCGTGGGTTCAAGCGGTGAGGTTTTAGATGCTATCCAAGAGCTAACTCGCCTAGCTGTGCAGACCTCAACAGGAGATCGCAGCCGTTTGATGCTTGATATTGACGGATTTCGCGCTGGCCGTCGCACAGAGCTCAAGAAGTTGGCCGAGGATATGGCTGAAGAGGCAAAGACCACCGGCAACTCAATCAAATTGAAGCCAATGAACGCCTTTGAGCGCAAAATCATCCACGACACAATCCAGGATCTAGGCCTAACCAGTGAGTCTGATGGCGAAGATCCAAACCGTTTCGTAGTTATTTATCCAGCCTAAATCGTGGAGGTTTCACGTGAAACCCTCATCGCGAGGCATTTTCCAGATGTTGAGCGGGTTCACGCCTACGCTAAATTCCTAGAAACAGCTGGAATTGAGCGTGGATTGATCGGTCCCCGCGAGGCTGACCGTATCTGGGAGCGCCACATCTTTAACTGCCTACCTATAACCACCCTTTTCACAGAAGGTGCCACAGTCTTTGATATTGGCTCTGGGGCAGGCCTGCCCGGAATTGTTATCGCCCTGGCCCGTCCAGATCTGAAAGTCACCTTGATTGAACCCCTTGAACGTCGGGTGGAGTTTCTCCAAGAGGCGGTTATTGGGCTTGATATCGAGGTAATCCGCGGCCGTTCCCAAGATGTGAAGGCAACAACCCATTATGTGACAGCCAGAGCGGTTGCTCCACTCGAGAAGTTAAAGAAAATCAGCTGGCACCTTTTAAAAACAAATGGTTCATTGCTGGCCATGAAGGGTGAAAAAGCCCAAGAAGAGATGAAAACTGTGCCAAAAGCGATCCTCCATGAGGTAAATCTGGAGGGAATTGAGCTCAGCCGCATAGTTGAAGTTAAAAAAGGTGCTTAACTACCCACGTGAATGATTCACGTGAAACAAAAAAGGTAATTGGCACCCGCCGCCTCAAAGAGGCGATGGCAAAACCCGCCTCCCTTCGAATCCTCACCGTGGCTAATCAAAAGGGCGGGGTCGGTAAAACCACCACCACCGTCAACCTGGCAGCTGCCCTTTCTATGGGTGGGTTAAAAGTCGTCGTTATTGATCTAGATCCGCAAGGAAATGCATCCACCGCCCTTGGTGTTGAGCACCAAGATAACGCAGGAATTTATGAAGTGTTGATGGGTGATTCAACAATGTCACAAGTAATTCAAAAAGTTGCTGGCTTTCCTTCACTTGAATGTGTTTCATCGAGTACTTCACTTGCACAAGCAGAAATTGAACTTGTTCCCATGGTTGCGCGCGAGATGCGTTTGAAAGAGGCAATCGAAGAGTTAATTACAGATCGCGCAGCAGGCGGCGAAACAATTGATTACATCTTTATTGATTGCCCACCATCACTTGGTTTACTAACCATTAACGCGTTTACCGCTGCGAAAGAAGTTTTAATCCCAATTCAATGTGAGTACTACTCACTTGAAGGATTATCACAACTATTAAAAACATTTGAATTAGTAAAAAAGCGTTTGAATCCAACATTAAAGTTGTCAACACTAGTTTTAACAATGTTTAACAGTACAAATCTTGCAAATGATGTTGCTAATGAAATTAGAAAACATTACCCAAATGAGTTAATTGATATTCCAATTCCTCGCACGGTGCGGGTTTCAGAGGCACCAGGATTTAAACAAACAGTGATGACATATGATCCTGTTTCACCAGGAGCGGTTGCATACATGGCTGTTGCTCGCGAACTCGCAGAGCGCGGAAAACCTTTTGATTCAAATGTTGTTTCAATTAATTACAAACGTGAAGGTGAGATCGCTTAATGGCACGTCGTGGTGGACTTGGAACAAACCTTGATGCATTAATCCCAACATCATTAACTGTTGGCGACCAGGAGGTTGGACAGCAAAATGAAGTTGCTATCAGTGCAATTTCACCTAACCCACGCCAACCCCGCAAACACTTTGATCCTGCAGCACTTGATGAATTGATCGCATCAATAAAAGAAATCGGAATTTTGCAACCACCTGTTGTGCGTCAGACAACACCAGGCAGCTATGAATTAATCATGGGAGAACGCCGTTTCCGCGCGGCAAAAGCTGCTGGATTAAAAACCATTCCGGTCATTATTCGCCAAACTCCAGATAATGAACTATTACGCGAAGCGCTCATTGAAAACATTCACCGCAGCCAACTCAACGCACTAGAAGAAGCAGCGGCCTACTCACAACTTCTCACAGACTTTAACTGTACTCATGATGAACTTGCCCAGAAACTTGGACGATCTCGTCCGTTAATTTCAAACACAATACGGTTAATGAACTTGCCAACATCTGTTCAACAAAAACTAATATCTGGTGTTTTATCTGCAGGTCATGCTCGAGCTCTACTTGGATTAAGTGATGCAGGCACAATTGAAAAACTTGCCACACGAATTGTCACAGAAGGACTATCTGTCCGTGCAACTGAAGAAATCATTTCTTCAGGTGCTCCCAAAGGACAATCTGCTAAAAAACCTAAGCAGACAAAGTCGGCTAGCCCGGAACTACAAGAAATCGCAGAACGTATTGGTGACGCCCTAGACACCCGAGTTTCAATTCAAGGCAGCGCGAAAAAAGGAACGATTGTGATTGAGTTTGCTGGAGCAGAAGATTTGAAACGAATTACAAAGGCGTTAGAAAACTAACCCTTTAGTTCAAATCCTTTGCGGCTTGCCATCTCTTGCTTGATAACGCCGCCGAGTGCTTTAACACCTTCACGGATGCGCTCTGGTGTTGGGTAGCAATAGGACAAACGAAGTGACCATGAACCAAAACCATCTGCATAAAACGCGGTTCCTGGAACATAGGCAACCTTGGCAACAATCGCTTTAGGCATCATTGCCGTTGTATCAATTTCAGGTGGCAAGGTAACCCACACATAAAAACCACCGCCAGGCTTTGTCCATTGCGCAGTTGCTGGGAAATGCTCATCTAATGATTCCAACATCGCATCGCGGCGGACCTTATAGAGCTCGCAAAATGATGCGATCTGATCGCGCCATGGCTGATCAGCTAAGTAACTAGAAATAGTTAGCTGTGTGAAGTTTGAAGGACACAAAATTGAAGATTCGCTAGCGATGACCAGTTTTTCCTTCAATGAAGGTGGCACTAGCGCCCAACCCACACGCAATCCTGGTGCGATTGTCTTTGAAAACGAGCCTAGATAGATCACGTTCTCAGAGTCTTCAGCACGCATCGCATTAGGTGATGGCTTATCAAATCCAAGCAATCCATATGGGTTGTCTTCAACTACGAAAATCCCTGCTTCGCGACAAATGGACAAGATTTCTGTGCGGCGAGATGCCGGTAATAAAACTCCACTTGGATTTTGGTAATTAGGAATTGTGTATAAAAACTTAATTTTACGCCCAGCTGCTCGCACAGATTTAATTGCTTCAGCGAGTGCTGCTGGAACTAATCCATTCTCATCTGTTTCAACATGCACGACAGATGCTTCATACTGATGAAAAGTTCCGAGTGCGCCAACATAGGAAGGTGCTTCTGCAAGAACAACATCTTGTGGATCTAAGAAGATGCGTGAAATAAGGTCCAACGCTTGTTGTGAACCAGTTGTAATTAAAACATCATCAGGATTAGCGCGAATACCTTCAAGTGCCATAACTTCACAGATTTGTTCACGCAGCTTTGGATGTCCTTGACCATTTCCATACTGCAATGCTTCCTGTCCATTGTTGCGGATTAGATTATTAACAACATCAGCCATCATTCCCATTGGGAGTGCTGAAAGATTTGGCATTCCACCTGCAAGTGAAACAATTTCTGGACGGGATGCAACGGCAAAAAGAGAACGAATCTCACTTGGCTTCATCTGGGCAGCCCTTGATGCAAATCTTTGTTCAAGATTTTGAGGCGCACCTGTTGAGAAGCGTTGCGTTATGTCCGACATGACCTAAGTCTGTCATACCCAAGGGAATGACCGCATGTTATTTAGCGGCGGATGCCGGCTTTACGAAGATCAGAAATCCGCAAAGTTCCCGTTTTTGCATCATCTTCGGCAGCTAAATAAAGACGTTGAATCGCAATAACTAAGGCTTCGGCAATCACATCACGAAAATCCGGGCGAGATAGGCGACCCAAATCACCAGGGTTACTCATATATCCAAGATCAATGCGAACAGTTGGCGCCATTGTCATGCGCAACAACTCCCATGTCTTTGCATGGGTGCGGCAATTTGTTAAGTCGGTACGAGCGCAAATCTCTCGTTGCACGAGCGAAGCGAAGCGCTCACCAACAATTGAATGAACACCATGTGCATCACTGCCATAAAAATATGTTGCTGCGCCGTGTGCTTTGTCATTGCTATATGAATCGACATTTAAAGAGATCATTAAGTCAGCACTACTTTTATTACTGAATGTAATTCGCTCTAATTCAGAGGGGTTATTTGTCGCGCCTCGTGTTAAGAAGACAGAAGCACCTAATGCAAGCAAACGACCTTCGGTGCGAACTGCAACATCGTAAACAAGGGCATCATCACCATCTGGGTTTAAAACAATAACTTTATTTGCAAGTGCTGGACCACGACTTTGTTGCATCGCATTTTGACGCAGCGTTGAAGGCACTCCCCCAGAAACTATCTTTGTTAAACGAATCAGGGCGATAATTGTCGCAGGACCACATTTGCCATCAACGGTTGCACCTACAGATTTTTGGAATTCTTTAACGGCTAATTGTGTTCGCGGTCCATAAATTCCATCAACTCGACCACAATCAAAACCCATTTCCGTTAAACGTGATTGCAAAGCAGCAATATCATCGCCATGCATTAAGGGTGGCTCCTGCAGATATAGCGAACGATCTCCAAGTTTCCACTGCGCCTCTTCTAATGCTCGCACAGTCACCGCATCAACAAAACCCGTGACATCAAGGCCACGGGCTTGCTGAAATGAGCGGATCTCCGACTCGGTTAAATCTGACATGGATTTATACGAGGAAGCTTTCTAGTTCCTTAAGTAGTGCTGGCTTTGGCTTAGCGCCAATAATCTGCTTCACAACTTCACCGTTAACAAATACATATAAAGCTGGAATTGATGTAATTCCATACTTCATAGCAATCGCAGACTCTTCATCTGTGTTGAGTTTTACGATCTTGAGCTTTGCACCGTGCTCATCTGAGATTTCCTCAAGAATCGGCCCAACAGCACGGCATGGACCACACCATTCAGCCCAAAAATCAACCAAAACAGGGGTGCTGCTCTTGAGAACATCTGCATCAAATGATGCCGTTGTTACCTTGCTTGTTGCCATCGTATTGCTCCTTATTCGTGTGTTAGTTAAAGACTAGTGGGCTAAGAATTTTTCAGCATCAAGGGCTGCCGCGCAGCCTGAACCAGCTGCTGTGATTGCTTGACGGTAGGTGTGGTCTACCAAGTCCCCGCATGCAAAGACACCTTTAAGGTTTGTTCGAGTTGAGCGACCCTCGCAGATCACATAACCCTCATTGTCTAGGGTGATTTGTCCCGCAATTAATTCACTGCGCGGAATATGTCCGATCGCAACAAACAAACCCGTAAATGCTTGTTCTGATTCTGTGCCATCAATAGTGTTCCGAAGTTTTAATCCTTCAACCTTGTCGGCGCCAAGAACATCAATAACCTCTGTGTTCCATAGAAATTCAATCTTCGGATTAGCTTTCGCGCGCTCTGCCATAATCTTTGATGCGCGTAATGAGTCACGACGGTGAATCAAAACTACCTTGTCAGCAAAACGTGTTAAAAACGTTGCTTCTTCAACAGCAGAATCTCCGCCACCAACAACAGCAATTGTTTGTCCACGGAAGAAGAAACCATCACATGTAGCACACCATGAAACCCCGTGACCAGATAAACGCTTTTCATTGACTAAACCAATTTCACGATAAGCACTACCAGTTGCAAGAATTACAGATTTTGCTTTAACCGTGTTTCCAGAACCATCCTTCAAAATCTTTATATCTCCAGATAAATCCATTTCAACAATGTCATCTGTAATTAACTCAGCACCAAAACGCTTAGCTTGCTTGCGCATGCTGTCCATCAAGTCTGGACCCATCACACCATCTGTGAATCCAGGAAAGTTTTCAACCTCTGTTGTGTTCATCAGTGCGCCACCTGCCGTGACAGAGCCTTCGTAGATAATTGGATCTAACTGCGCACGCGCTGCATAAATCGCAGCGGTATATCCGGCAGGACCAGATCCAACAATTACTACATTTCTTACTTCACTCACGATGCCCCCTAGGCCCTGAAATCTATTCGTTTTCTTCTGGTTTTGCTGAACGGCGACTAATTGAACTACCTAAGTGGCGAATCATGGAAATCTCTTCAATGTGAAGCGCCTTTGCCGCCAGGATGTAGGTAAAGAATGCGACGACCATCACAACTAAGAGTTCGCCAGCACGTGCAGCACGCGACATATCAAGTGCGAGCCAGGATATGTATTGGGTCATAGCAAATAGTGGAAGCATCGCAAGAAGAGAGGCAATCAATAAACGTATGTGTTGGCCCAAGAACTCAGAGAGTGCAAGTTTTCCAACATGTTTTTTCAGCAATCCCAAAGTTACAAGTAATCCAACTAAATAACTTGCAGAAAATGCCACACCTAAACCAACTGTTACCCACTGAGTTTTCAAGGAGTATAAGAAGAAGTAAGACATTGCAACAGAGAAAATATTGATAACTACAATTGAGATAACTTGAGTTTTTGTATCTTCAAAAGCGTTAAAGCCTCTAATCAAAATTAAGTTGATAGAAAATGCTACTAAACCAAAGCTAAGCGCCGATAAAACATAACCGATATAGCGGGAATCATCATTAGAGATTCCAATGAAGATACTTTGTGTGATTAAAGGACCAAATAACAAGAAGGCCACGGCGCTCGGAACTGTAATCACACCAACTAAACGGATTGCCCTGATCAACTGGGCCTTAACTTCATCACGCTTGCCATCCAATGCCAGCTTTGAAATATGAGGCAAGATCGCAGTAATAATTGAAATCGTGACAATGGAATATGGCAACAACATAACAAAGTAGGCAAATGTGTATGGGGTGTAACCAACACCAGTTACAACACCCTCTTGTGCGCTTCGAACTGCTGCTGTTGTTGCAACATTTACCGTTACTAAATAACCAAGTTGTGAAATCAATACATAAACCAAGGTCCAACCAGCTAAGTTAAATGATTTACCTAAACCAGAAACACCCAGCTTTGGCTTAATCGAGATTCCAAGTTTTCTAATGACTGGCACTAGAACCAAGGCCTGCACAACAACGCTCAAAGTTGTTCCCCAACCAAGTAGCGCGACCTGGTTAGAGGTAATGCTGGAGATATCGATGCCAGGTGAGAACAGTAAGAATCCACCAAATAACGCGATACCTACGAGGTTATTAGCAATCGGTGCCCACATAAGCGGGCCAAAGGAACCACGGGCATTGGCCACTTGGCCCAGCATTGTAAATAAACCAAGAAAGAAGATTTGTGGCAAGCAGTAGCGCGTAAAGGCGATTGCGATCTCTTGCTCAGTTTCAAAACCTGTTGTGAAAAATTCTGGTGCATATAAGCGAACTAGAGCTGGTGCAAAGAACATACCAAGTGAAACAAGCACAAGCAGAATAAGTGAAATGGTTGTAATAAGCCGTGAAGCAAAATCATCGCCGCCGTCTTCGTGGTCAAAAGATCTGACTAATTGTGGAATAAAGATTGCAGTCAACGCGCCGCCAACGAGCAAGTTATACAAAATGTTTGGCATTGTGTTTGCAACGTTGTAGGTATCTGCAAGCAATGTTGTTCCGAGGACGGCAACAATTAAAATTCCGCGAACAAAACCAGTAATACGAGAAATAATTGTGCCTAGAGCCATGATTCCTGAAGCACGGAAGAGTTCGTTAGATTTCAATTAACCCTCCTTCGGACTCGGCGGACGCTTTGTGCCACACCTGCCAATAGAAGAAGTATGGCGGCGCCAGTGGTAAACCAGGTAACACGCGAGTCAATAACAGTTGAATTTAATGTCAGTATCGCCTCTGGGACTATTTCATTACCTTCGTCATCGATGATCTGTGCGGTGACCGTCGTCTGACCCGGTGCGATTACATCCACAACCATTTCAAGCTGCCTTTTAGATTGTGCTGGAACTGTTACAGCATCAAAACTATCTACGACCACACGTGAGTTAATTGGAAGTAAAGAGATATTAATTGTGACATCGGCATCAAACTCATTGATGACAGTTACGGGCAACTTAACATTTGATGTGGTGATCTGGTACTTACCGCTATTTATACGCAATTTATTAACCATTGCATCTACTGCAGTACGCGCACTGTAAGAGTAAAAATCTCGACTATCTTTATCCAGTTTTGGTGAAAGTAACTTTGAAAGCTGAGCTCGCAGAATGATTAATTCAGCATCATTAACAACCCTTGAAAGCTTTGTTAACGCCTTGCGGTTATCGCCGTAGGCCTTTCGCAGCGGGAAACTAAGCCCAGATTTACCTGTACTCCACTCACCATTTGGCTCGCTGCGCACTGTGCGACCCAGCGCTAGTTCTAATTGTGATTTACCAAAAGCGTAATAATTCTTTAACTCACTAGGTGCCAAACGCTTAGCAAGTGAAACATCTGGATTTCCGTATGCAAGTGCAACAACTTGTTGGCCATATGTAATTTGTCGAAGCTGTTTTAACCACGCAGTTGCAATATCTTTACCAGCAGGTGTTGCATCAGTTGCTAATGTGTAATCACCAGTCATTGCAATAACTTCGTCAATTAGCGCGGCGTCAATTACCCAAGTTTTGTTATTTGAACGCGGGGTATATACCAACTGTCCAAGAGCACCTGACGGAGTTAACTCCTGCGCTAAATCATCATTTCTAAATTCACCAGTAAATGTCTGATGTGCTATGGATGTAATTCGGACTATCGGACCTGCTGCTTTTGCAGGTGACAATGGAAGCAGGAGCAAAAGCATCACAAAAAGTCCAATTAATCTTTTCATAGCGCCAACTCTGCACTTTTAGCAATTAGCTTTTTTTCATCTGGGTATGCCAAGCGATCAACAATTTCAGCGAGAGGAAACCAAGAAACCTCATCTACTTCACTCTCTTGAGCAAGCAATGTTCCGCCAACTTCTGTGAACATAAAATGGTGAACAGTCTTGTGAATTCGCTTTCCACCAGCCATAAACCAAAAATCAATTACGCCTAAGGATTTTGTAATAACTGAAGTAATTCCAGTTTCTTCAGCAACCTCACGAATAGCTGCCTGTTCTGGGGTTTCACCTTCTTCAATATGCCCTTTAGGCAAAGACCATAAAACTCGTTTTCCGCTGGCATCTTTGTGGTCGTAGCGACCGATCAATAAACCCATCGTGCCAGTGGTATCAATGACTAAACCGCCAGCACTGACCTCATCAACTCTTTTTGCATAGGGCCGTTTTACCTCAGCACGCTTCGGTTGAGCGCTCTTCTGAGCAGTGTTTTGTGTCTGTGGTTGTGGGCCGCGATTACCGGAGCGCTTACGCTTCCGCTTTTTCTTCGTACCTTCGCTGCCCGCACCAGGTGCCGGGATCATGGAGCAAGGGTAGTGCTTTAACCTTACTTATTGTGAGCACAGCATTAGGCGCCGCAGGAGAGTTAGCGATCCGTTCATTAGTTGAACGAGCACCGCTTGCAAGCTCCTTAGCCCAAGCCTTTAAGGCCAAGGGGTTTACCTTGGCATTGGTTGGCGGACCTGTGCGTGATGCAATTCTTGGGCGTCTTGGAAATGATTTAGATTTCACAACCAATGCGCACCCATTAGAAACAAAAAAGATTTTACAAGTTTGGGCAGAAAATATTTGGGACACTGGAATTGCTTTTGGAACAGTTGCAGGAAAACGTGGCGACACAACTGTTGAAGTAACTACTTATCGTTCTGAAAGTTATGATCCAGAATCTCGTAAACCAGATGTTGAATATGGACAAACAATTGAAGGAGATTTATCACGTCGCGATTTCACCGTTAACTCTATGGCACTTGAATTAACTGGTGACAAACCACAGTTCATCGACCCATTTAATGGTTTGCAAGACTTAGCAGGCAAACTCTTGCGCACACCCGGCAAACCCGGTGATTCTTTTAACGATGACCCATTACGAATGATGCGCGCTGCACGTTTTGCTTCACAACTAGGTTTTGAGATTGCTCCAGATGTTCTTGTTTCGATGAAAGATTTAGCCCACCGCATCAGCATTATTTCTGCCGAACGCGTACGCGATGAATTTACAAAAATATTAATGTCGCCTAACCCCCGCATAGGAATTACGATTTTGGTTGACACAGGTTTGGCCGATTTAGTTCTGCCTGAAATTCCAAAGCTGCGATTGGAAGTTGATGAGCACCATCACCATAAGGATGTGTATGAACACTCCATTACTGTTCTAGAACAAGCCATCGAAGATGAAGATCGTCTAGGTGGACCTAACCTTGTTATTCGCCTTGCCGCGTTACTACATGACATTGGAAAACCAAAGACCCGCGCCTTCATTGAAGGCGGTGGAGTTTCTTTCCATCACCACGAAGTAGTTGGTGCGCGTCTTGCAAAGAAGCGTTTAGAAGCGCTGCGCTTTGATAATGACACTATTGATGCGGTGGAGCTATTAACAACGCTGCACCTTCGTTTTCACGGTTATGGTGAGGGAGAATGGACTGATTCTGCTGTGCGCAGATATGTGCGAGACGCCGGTGATTTCATTACCCATTTACATGTTTTAACCCGCGCCGATTGCACAACACGCAATAAAACAAAGGCCGCCCGCCTTGCTGCAACATATGACTCTCTAGAAGCACGCATTGCTGTGTTGATGGAGCAAGAAGAGTTGTCAAGGATTCGCCCTGATCTAGATGGCGCGCAAGTTATGCAAATACTTAACTTAAAGCCTTCACGAGAAGTCGGACAAGCTATGGATTTCTTACTTGAACTTCGTTTAGAAGAAGGTCCAATTGGCGAGGAAGCAGCAACAAAAGCGCTGCTTGCATGGTGGGCTAGTAGGTAGCGTAAAACTTTGCTGGTCGAAGAAGAATGAAAGCGACCAATAAGTAAGCACCTGACACGGCAAGTGGCACTATGCGAGATAAACCTGAAGGTGGCAGCAATAGCGCAGCTATCAAACCACCGCTGACAATCGCGCCATTTACAACAACGTCGTAAACGGCAAAGACTCTACCGCGGTGGTAATCATCAATTTTTGATTGCACCAATGCATCATTAGTCACTTTGATGTTTTGGCCAAAAAATGCGGTAAGAAAAGCAGTGACACATAATCCAATTTCTGTTTGCGAAACAGCAAGAATAAGCGGAGAGCAGGCACTTGCGATCATCGCAAACTTGATCCAGCGATGCCTTCCAAATCGCGCAACCCCATAAGGGGCTAAGAACGCGCCTAAGAAAAGACCGACTCCAGCAATACTTAATGCAATACCAAAGCCTTGTAATCCAGCTTCTGGTTTAGATGAATCATTAAATGTGTTTCGCTCTAATAACAGGGCGGTTAAGGTTAAAGCGGTTAGTCCACCACGCTGCACAGCTGTCGCAATAATTCCGCGAGATGCATCAAGACGCTCCTGTAGGTATTGGAAGCCTTCTTTCATGTCTCTAAATCCTTGGAGAAAAGAGGCTGATTCCTTTTCTTTCTGGAGTGGGCCTATTTCACTCTTCTGTAATCGACCAGTAAGGAGTGCGGCAATAAAATATCCCGCTGCAGCAAGCACAATAAGTAAAGCATCAGCGTGATCTGCAATTGCCGCACCGTCTACTAGTGCGCGCACCCCAACACCAATACCGCCACCAATAACAACCAAAACAGAACCACCCGTAACGGCAATTGCATTTGCTGTTATTAACGATTTTGAATCAACTAATAATGGAAGACCAGCAGAGAGTGCGGCAAGAATAAATCTATTAATACCAAAGGCAACTAATACAACAATTGTTAGTTCAACACCTGTGGTGCCGGTATAGACAAGCAAGGCAACAAAGAAAAGGTTTGCGCTACGAGCTACATTGCAAAAAAAGAGTACGCGTTGTCTAGAAACGCGATCTAGAATTGTTCCAACAAAAGGCCCAATGAGTGAATACGGCAATAACACTACTGCGAAACCAATTGCAGCACTTAATGCATTTGCTTGGCGCTCTGGAGAAAATAAAACAAAGGATGCAAGTGCGCTTTGAAAGATGCCATCTGTTGCTTGGCCGGTCCACCGAACAGCAAGCAGGCGAGAAAGCCGAGGGTGGCGCATCAACCCAACAAAACTCATAAGAAAGAGCGTAACCCTCAAAATGGGATTATTCTTCCCCCTAATGAAATCGCAACGAGGGTTCATCGATTATTCACTCGATAAGCGCGCCACTTTGATGGCTCTCTTTCGTGGTGTTGTTGATGCCTGCGACGCCGACCCTTATTTGATGCGCGCCGCGAAGTGGCATGGGGACAAAGTTGCTCGTAACTGCCCAGTATGTAAAAAGGAAGAGCTCGTTGAATTGCGCTACACCTTCGGCGAGCAACTAGGTCAATACTCAGGCCGCATTAAGACTCCCAAAGAGTTAATCGCGATGGAACGTGAGTTCGGTGAGTTCACTGTGTACATCGTTGAAGTCTGTAAGAACTGTTCATGGAATCACCTATGTGCCTCATACGTATTAGGTGATGGAGTTGAACGAAAAGCCCCGCGCAAGGTTCGCACCTTGGAGGATGAGGATTACGCCAAGGGATAGCATTAGCAAATGGCCCGTAAATTACTGATTAGAGCCGCAGTCTTTCTTGGTGGCTTTGGTTTCATTGCCGGCTCAGTTTTATTTGCTCTTGCCTATTTCACCGTTGATATCCCTGATGCCAACGCATATGTAAATAGCCAATCAACAATTATTCAGTATTCAAATGGCGAAGAGATCGGCCGAGTTGGAACACAAAACCGCCAGATCGTGCCTCTTGCAAAGATTCCACTCAATGTTCGTTACGCAGTATTAGCAGCAGAAGATCGTGGCTTCTACTCAAACAAAGCATTTTCTGTAACAGGAATCTTGCGCGCAGTTGTTAATAATTTACGAGGCGGCGCCCTACAAGGTGGTTCCACCATCACACAGCAGTATGCAAAGACTGCCTTCTTAACTCCTAGCCGCACGATTCAGCGAAAGATTAAAGAACTTGTCATTGCAATCAAGTTAGAGAATCAACTTTCAAAAGATCAAATCTTTGAAAGTTACTTAAATACCATTTACTTCGGTCGCGGCTCCTATGGTGTCATGACCGCATCACAGCAGTACTTCAACCGCAACGTCGAGCAATTAACAAATTCACAAGCAGCTGTCATTGCATCTATTTTGCGCTCGCCAGGTTTGTATGACCCAGCATTTAAAGAAGGCAACGCAGAACGTTTAGCTAATCGTTTTGAGTATGTAAAGAACAACATGATTGAAGCTGGCTGGTTAGATAAAGATGCTGCTGCAAAAATGAAGTTGCCAGCAGTTGCACCACGTTCAACCTCTGGTCAACTAAGCGGTCCCAAGGGCCACATCATTGAAGCTGTTCAAAAAGAGTTAGCAAAACTTGGTTTTAGCCAGGATCAACTATTAGTTGGTGGTCTTGTCATTAAGACAACCCTTGATCAAAAGGCGCAGCAATCCGCAGTTGATGCGGTAAATAAGTTTTATCCTGCAAATGCCCCTAAAGATCTTCGCATCGGGTTAGTTGCTATTCGCCCCGGGACCGGAGAAGTCCTTGCTATGTATGGCGGGCGTGACTATTTAGAGCGTCAATTAAATGATGCAACGCAATCTATTGCTCAAGCCGGTTCAACATTTAAACCATTCGCAATTGTTTCAGCACTCGAACAAGGCATCCCACTGACATCAATGTGGAATGGTGATTCACCACAGACATTTGATGATGCCGGAAAGCCATATGAGGTTTTCAACTATGGCAATGAAGGCTGGGGACAAATCGATCTACTCTTTGCAACTAAGCACTCAGTTAACACAATCTTTGTTCCACTTGGAATCAAAGTTGGCCCAACAAATGTTGTTGATGTTGCACGCCGTGCAGGTATTCCTGAGAGCGTTGCAATGATGCCAACACCATCAATTGTGCTTGGAACATCAAGTCCACACGTGATCGATGTGGCAAATACATATGCAACCTTTGCGGCACAAGGAGTTAAGTCAAAGCCATTCTTAGTAACTCAAGTTCTAGGTAGCAATAAGGGTGTCTTGTATGAGGCCACACCACAAACTCAAGAAGTATTTAGTAAAGAGGTAATGGCTGATTTAACCTACGCACTCAAAGGAACAATTACAGGCGGAACTGGAGCTGCAGCCCTTGCACTAGGTCGACCAGCTGCAGGTAAGACTGGAACATCTCAATCAAATGCATCAGCGTGGTTTAGCGCCTACACACCACAGATCGCCGCATCCGTTGCATTCTTTAGAGATAACGCAACGCAAACTCTTAACGGCATTGGTGGAATGACTTCTCTAACAGGTGGATCCTTCCCTGCACGTATTTGGACACAGTTTATGAAGGGTGCACTCAAGGGCGAACCAGTGATGGATTTCCCAGCACCATCAAATATTGGTGGCCTTGAACCTGTTGTTATGACATCTGGCGGAAAGCAAAAGCCGAAGCCGTAATGAAAGTTAGAACGCTTGTAGTTCTTGCCATATTTGCCTCACTGCTTTCCTTTGCAAAATCTAGCCAATGCGAAAACACCGGCTGGGTAACGCCAGATCAATACATTCACGCTTGTTACAGCGACCTACCAGCACTATATGCAAACCGCGGATTAGATAAGAATGCCTGGCCATATGCGAGTAATGAGAACAGCGTTGAGTATCCAGTAGTTACTGCAATGGTTATGTATGTAACAAGCTTTGGTGCTAACTCCCCTGCCACCTACTTTAATATCAATATTTTCTTTCTAGTGCTTCTATTTCTTGCAACCGTTGTGATGGTGAGAAAGATCAGACCAGAGTTTGCCTACCTTCTCCCTGTTGCGCCAGCAATGATTGCATCCCTTTATATCAACTGGGATCTGTGGGCGATTGCAACAATGATGCTTGCCATCTATTGGTTTGATAGAAAACAGTATCTACACAGCTCTCTAGTGTTGGCACTTTCAATCTCAACAAAGTTTCTACCTATCTTCTTGCTCATCCCAATCGCATTTATTCTGTGGCGAGATGGGAAAGTAAAAGAACTTGTGAAATATGTTGCAGTCGTTGCACTTACGTGGATTGCAATCAATGCACCATTTGCATTGACGACCCCAACCGGTTGGTGGCGCTTCTACAAACTAAACCTTGAGCGCGGAGCAGACTGGGGCTCAATCTGGTTGGCGTTAGAACAACTTGGTCTTTCACTAACAAACCTGAATTATCTTTCAGTCTTACTACTTCTGATTGCACTGACAACAGTTGCTATTTTGTTATTTGAACTCAAGTACACACCAACACTCGCATCCGTAGCCTTTATAGTTTTGGCATCTGTAATGCTTGCCAGCAAGGTGTATTCACCGCAATATGTTCTTTGGTTAACACCATTAGCTGTTATTGCCCTAACAAATAAGAAAGATCTGCATGCATTTTGGGCCTGGCAAGCAACTGAAGTTATTTATCACGTTGCAATCTGGCAACACCTCGCATTTGTGACCGGATCCAAATTTGGACTGGCTGCGACCCCCTTTGCCATCCTGACCCTGGTCCGAATCGGGGGCACGATCTACCTGATGGCAGTCCTGGCCAGACGGGCTTTACAGGCTCGAAATACGCACAGCAGGCTCCTCGATTTACTATTTGAGGCCCAAAAGCCTTACCCTTAGCCCTCTTAAAGCCTAAGGTTTTCCTTAGGTAATAAGGAATTTAACCCTCCTGTCACGGAAATGCCGTGGCCGTCTTAGTCCAGAGGAGGTCGGGTTAACACATGCGTCATTATGAACTTATGGTCATTCTTGATCCAGAACTAGAAGAACGCACAGTCACACCAAGCCTAGAAACATACTTGAAGATCATTAAAGACTCAGGTGGAACAGTCAACAAGCTTGACTTGTGGGGCCGTCGCCGTATGTCTTTTGAAATTCAGAAAAAAGGCGAAGGTATCTACGCAGTCATTGATATGAATTGCGAACCAGCAGCGATTAAGGAATTAGATCGCCAGCTTAATTTGAACGAATCAGTGTTACGCACAAAGGCAATGCGTCTAGACGCATAAGCTTTTTGCATACATGATGCTAGGACTCCACGAGTAGAGATGAGGAAATAAAATGGCAGCAGGAGATACAACAATCACGATGATCGGCAACTTAGTTGACGATCCAGAGCTTCGTTTCACACCATCAGGTGCGGCCGTTGCAAAATTTCGCGTTGCATCAACACCACGCTATTTAGATAAGCAAACTAATGAATGGAAAGATGGCGAGAGCCTTTTCCTTCAATGTCAGATCTGGCGTCAAGCAGCTGAAAATGTTGCAGAGTCACTGACAAAAGGAATGCGCGTCATCCTTTCTGGTCGTCTTAAGCAACGTTCGTATGAAACTAAAGAGGGCGAAAAGCGCACCGTCTTTGAGGTAGAAGTAGATGAAGTTGGTCCATCACTACGCAATGCAACCGCGAAGGTCACTAAGGCCCAGCGTTCAGCAGGTGGCGGATTCTCTGCACCAGCTGCATCAGATTCATTTAATGAAGACCCATGGGCAGCAGCATCATCGTCATCAGCACCAGCAGGTGGTGGATGGGGAACATCTACAACCGACGAACCACCGTTCTAAATCAACACAGATTTAAATCAAAGTAAGCCAACCGTCCATCCATTCCTAGTCAGTAATGACTAGGGCCCGAAAAGGAGCACCATAATGGGAGCAAGAAATAACAAGGCTCTACGCGAGCCTAAGAATAAGAATGCGAAGCAAGCAGCCTTAAACAAGAAGTTTAAGAAGAAGCCTTGCAGCTTTTGTCAGCAGAAGGTCACATTCATCGATTACAAAGATATTGCGACACTTCGCAAGTACATTTCTGATCGCGGCAAAATCCGCGCTCGCCGCGTTACAGGTGCCTGCACACAGCACCAGCGTTCAATCTCAACCGCGGTAAAGAACAGTCGTGAAGTAGCACTACTTCCTTACACATCTTCAGCGCGATAAGGGGAATAGAACAATGAAACTAATCCTTACTCGCGAAGTTGCAGGCCTAGGTGCTGCAGGAGATGTTGTAACTGTTAAAGATGGATTCGCTCGCAACTTCTTGTTGCCACGCGGAAACGCAATTGCTTGGTCACTTGGTGGAGAAAAGCAGATCGAAAGCATTCGTCGCGCACGTTCAGTACGCGAAGTTCGCGATATCGATCACGCCAAGGAAATCAAGGCAAAGCTTGAGAACGCATCCGTTGTTACTAAGGTCAAGGTCGGCGCTAAGGGCGCACTCTTTGGTTCAGTAACTGACAAAGATGTTGCATCAGCAATCAAGTCTGCAACTGGTCTAGATATCGATCGTCACTCGATCGCTACTAAGGGCCACATCAAGAAGCTTGGCACTCACGATGTGAAGGTCTCTTTGGGTCACAACGTGACTGCAAAGGTTTCAGTAAGCGTTGTAGCTGACAAGTAAAAAGATATTAAAAAGCCCGTCACTTAATTGTGACGGGCTTTTTTATTACACATTTATAACCACTTTGCTTTCTTAAATTTCCAGTAGAGAAAACCAGTAACAAGCAACAACCCTGTCATCACCATTGGGTACCCAAATTTCCAGCGTAATTCAGGCATCACATCAAAGTTCATTCCATAGAGACCAGCGACCATAGTTGGCACTGAAG
>NZ_JBBAMW010000010.1:0-17402 GCF_040402275.1 Candidatus Planktophila sp.
AGGGAGTTAATAAGTGACAACATTCGTTGATCGCGTAACTCTCTATGCCATTGCAGGAAAAGGTGGCGATGGTTGTGTTTCTGTAAAGCGTGAAAAGTTCAAGCCATTAGGTGGACCAGATGGCGGTAATGGTGGACGCGGCGGAGATGTAATTCTAATTGTTGATCCAAGCGTTACGACCCTGCTTGATTTCCACCACTCGCCTCACCGCAGAGCAACTTCAGGGCATCAAGGCTATGGCGATCGCAAAGATGGACATCAAGGTGAAGATTTAATCCTTGGAGTTCCAAATGGAACTGTTATCTACGATAGCAACGGCGAACAAATCGCAGATTTAATTGGTACCGGTACAACATTCATTGCTGCCCAAGCAGGCTTTGGTGGACTGGGAAATATGGCGCTTTCTTCATCAAAGCGTCGTGCACCAGGTTTTGCTTTACTCGGAGAACCAGGCGAAGAGCGCACATTAATTCTTGAACTAAAAAGCGTTGCCGATATTGCTCTAGTTGGATTCCCAAGTGCAGGAAAATCTTCACTTATCGCTGCTGTTTCTGCGGCGCGTCCAAAGATTGCTGATTATCCATTTACAACATTGGTTCCAAACCTTGGCGTTGTCCAAGCAGGTGAAACACGATTTACAGTTGCGGATGTTCCTGGACTTATTCCAGGTGCATCTCAGGGCAAGGGCTTAGGCCTTGAATTCCTGCGCCATGTTGAACGCTGTGTTGCCTTGGTACATGTTCTTGATTGCGGAACATTAGAAACAGATCGAAACCCTGTCGCAGATCTTGAAGCAATTGAAAATGAACTAGCTTTATACGGCGGACTTGAAGATCGAGTCCGCATTATTGCGCTGAACAAAATCGATTTACCTGATGGACAGGCAATGTCAGACATGGTCGAACAAGAGTTACGCGATAAGGGTTATGACGTTTATCCAGTCTCGGCCGCATCTCGTGCGGGTTTGCAAGATCTGATTTATGCAATGGGGCGTTTAGTACAAAAGAATCGTAATGACGCAGGGGTGGAAGAGCGCACACGTATTATTTTGCGTCCAGTTGCAGTCGATGACTCTGGATTCTTAGTTAATGCAAACGCAGATGGATCATTCACGATTCGTGGCAAGAAGGTTGAACGATGGGTTCGACAGACTAATTTTAAGAACGCTGAAGCTATTGGTTATTTGGCAGATCGTCTCGCACAACTCGGAGTTGAAAAAGAGTTGTTTAAGAAGGGTGCTATTGCAGGTAGCGAAGTTCGTATCGGTGACGGAGATACTGAAGTTATCTTTGACTGGGAGCCAACTATTGAAGCTGGAGCAGAGCAGTTAGCTGGCCACCTACACCGCCGTGGCGAGGACTCACGCCTTGAATCAACATGGAACATGCCTGAGCGCGTTGAAGACATTTTGAGTGAAGATGAAATCGCCAAGCAGTGGGAATACAACGTAGTTGACCCTCACACACCTAAACTTTCAGCCATCATTGTTAAAGAATTAGAGGATGGAGATGACAAGTGAGCCGAGAGCAGATCACCTCTGCACAGCGCATCGTCGTCAAGATTGGCTCGTCCTCTCTCACCGGTAAAGCTGGATCAGCACTTGATGCAGATGCCGTCAACAAACTTGTTGATGTCGTTGCCGCCTGTAAGGCACGCGGTGCCGAAGTTGTAGTTGTTTCCTCCGGCGCAATTGCTGCAGGCCTTGCCCCACTTGGATTAACAACACGTCCAAAGGATCTAGCTACTCAACAAGCAGCAGCATCAGTTGGCCAGGGCTTGCTTATTGCCCAATACACACAAAGCTTTAATCGCCATTCAATAACTGCTTCACAAGTACTGCTTACGACCGAAGATGTTGTTCGCCGCTCGCATTACCAAAATGCACAGCGCACCTTGTTTCGCCTTTTGCAATTAGGTGTTGTGCCAATCATCAATGAAAATGACTCTGTCGGTACTGGTGAAATTCGCTTTGGCGACAATGATCGCCTTGCTGCTCTGGTTGCACTACTAATTGGTGCAGATCTATTGGTTTTGGTCTCAGATATTGATGCACTCTATGACGCACCTCCTTCACAAGCAGGAGCGCAGAGAATCAGAGAAGTAACAGTCATTGCAGATATTGAAGCTGCAACACTTGGTGGCGCTGGAATTGCTGGTGTTGGTAGTGGGGGAATGGTTACCAAAGTTGAGGCAGCTCGCATTGCGACCTCTGCAGGGATTCCAATGTTGCTGACATCTCTAGCGGATGCCGAAAAATCATTACGTGGGGAGGCACATGGAACTCACTTCCATGCCCAAGCAAGCAAGACCACTTCACGACTTCTTTGGCTTGCACATGCAACTACACCGCAAGGCAAGTTGATCCTTGATGCTGGTGCAGTGACCGCAATTTTAGAACGTGGAGTTTCTTTGCTACCAGCTGGAGTTACCGCTGTTGAAGGCGAGTTCATTGCAGGGGACGCGGTTGAATTAGTTGGCCCAACTGGAAAAGTAATTGCACGCGGCCTTGTTGCATTTGATTCTGAAGATTTGCCACAAATGTTGGGGCGTTCCACAAAAGAGCTCGCTGCATCATTAGGCGCAGAGTATGAACGTGAACTAGTTCATCGTGATGATTTGGTGTTGATCTAAATGAGCGAGCAGACATTGATAAACACATTAGCCGACACAGCTCGGGTCGCAGGCCGCACTTTGACTGTTGCAACTGGTGCCCAACGCAAAGCAGCACTTCAAAGTATCGCAGATGCCCTTGAGGCTCGAAGTGCTGAAATTCTTGCGGCTAATGAGAAGGATATGACTGCAGGTCGTGCAGCAAATCTCAATTCATCTCTTTTGGACAGACTCCTGCTGACACCCGAGCGAATTAAAGGAATTGCTGGGGGAGCGCGCCAAGTAAGCGAACTTCCAGATCCACTTGGCAACACATTGCGCCAATCAACGTTACCTAACGGTATTAAGTTGGAACAAATCTCAGTTCCCTTCGGTGTTATAGGAATGGTTTATGAAGCACGCCCTAATGTGACTGTAGATGCGGCGGTAATTTTGCTGATGTCTGGAAATGCAGCGTTGCTGCGTGGTTCATCCAGTGCTTCGCACAGTAATGCGATTTTGGTTCGCGTCATGCGTGATGCTCTAGCGACCACCTTGATTTCTCCAGATGTTATCCAGCTGGTTCCATCTGAAGACCGTGAAACCGTTAAAGCTCTTCTAAATGCCCGTGGCAAAGTAGATTTAGTTATTCCTCGCGGAAGTGCGGCATTGATTCGTATGGTCGTTGATGGATCAACTGTTCCAACAATTGAAACTGGCGCTGGTGTTTGCCATGTTTATATTGACGAGTTTGCAGATCTTGCAAAGGCTTTGCCAATCATAATTAACTCAAAGGTTCAGCGACCAAGTGTGTGTAATGCTGCAGAAACACTTCTTCTTCACTCTGCGATAGCAACAGAGTTTGCACCCGTTGCACTCAATGCGTTGCATGAAGCCGGGGTTATTGTGCACTGTGATTCTGCATCTCTTGCGATTGCTAAGAGTGCAGGTATTCCAGCAACGCTAGCGACAGATGAAAACTTTTGTACTGAATACGGAACCTTAGAAATCAATGTTGCAATTGTTAATTCCGTTGATGCGGCAAGTGCTCACATTGCAAAGTATGGAACTCAACACACAGAAGCGATAATTTCCGAAAATGATCAGAATGTGAAGAGGTTTATTGCTTTGGCAGATTGCGCAGCTGTCATGGTTAATACATCCACCAGGTTTACAGATGGCGAGCAGATGGGATTTGGGGCTGAAATCGGTATCTCAAATCAGAAATTGCATGCTCGTGGCCCTATGGGACTTGAAGCGATGACGACCACCACTTGGATTGTTACTGGAAATGGGCAAATTCGCAGTTAGTGCGCAATTTAATTAGACTAAGCCCCATGAGCAGCCTTTCACGCGATGATGTCGCAAAACTTGCAGGCCTAGCGCGTATCGAGATGAGCGATGAAGAGTTAGTGAATCTGTCTAACGAATTCACAGTTATTTTGGATGCCGTTGCACGAGTTCAAGAGGTTGCCGGCGCAGATGTTGAACCAACATCGCACCCACTGCCACTTCGCAATGTTTTCCGCCCAGATGTTGTGGTGCCAAGTCTTACTCCTGAAGAAGCGTTATCTGGTGCACCAGCGCAAGAAGAACAACGTTTCCGTGTTCCACAGATTTTGGGTGAAGAATGATTCGTAACAATGCAGCCGAGATGGCAGCAAAACTTGCTGCTGGCGAAATAACATCTGTCGCATTAACGCAGGCACATCTGGATCGAATTGCCGCAGTTGACGGCGATGTTCATGCATTTTTACATATTGATACGCAAGGTGCACTTGCACAAGCCGCTGGAGTTGATGCAAAGCGCGCAAAGGGTGAGAAGTTGTCACCACTTGCTGGAGTTCCATTGGCACTCAAAGATGTAATGGCGCAAAAAGGTATTCCAACAACATGTGGCTCAAAGATCCTTGAGGGATGGCGTCCACCGTATGACTCAACAGTTGTTGCAAACCTTAAGAAAAATGACATTGTTATTTTGGGTAAAACTAACATGGATGAGTTTGCGATGGGATCATCGACAGAAAACTCGGCATACGGTCCAACACATAACCCTTGGGATTTAACAAGAATTCCTGGCGGATCAGGCGGCGGATCATCTGCAGCCCTTGCCGCTTTTGAAGCACCTCTTGCAATTGGTACAGATACAGGTGGATCGATTCGCCAACCTGCAGCTGTAACAGGAACCGTTGGAGTTAAACCAACATACGGCGGAGTTTCTCGTTATGGCTTGATTGCCTTTTCTTCATCACTAGACCAAGCAGGCCCATGTGCTCGCACAGTTTTGGACGCTGCGCTACTGCATGAAGCAATTGCAGGACATGATCCAAAGGATGCAACCAGTATTAATGCACCAGTGCCACAAGTTGTTGCTGCTGCGAAGTCTGGCGATGTAAAGGGAATGAAGATCGGTGTTGTTAAAGAACTCAATGGTGATGGGTACCAACGCGGAGTTCGTGAACGCTTTGAAGAATCACTTGATTTGTTGGCAAAAGCTGGCGCAGAAATCGTTGAAGTATCTGCCCCTAACTTTGAATACGCCCTTGCTGCGTACTACTTAATTGCCCCATCTGAATGTTCATCTAACTTAGCTCGCTTTGATGCGATGCGTTATGGGTTGCGCGTTGGCGATATTGATGGTGCCTCAGCTGAATCAGTAATGAATTTGACTCGCGAGGTTGGCTTTGGCAAAGAGGTAAAGCGCCGCATCATCTTGGGAACTTATGCTCTGTCTTCAGGTTACTACGATGCCTATTACGGAAGTGCTCAAAAAGTGCGCACACTCATTACTCAAGATTTCACAAAGGCTTTTGAGAAGGCAGATGTTCTGGTTTCACCAACATGCCCAACAACAGCATTTAAAATTGGTGAAAAAGCTAATGATCCACTCGCCATGTATTTAAATGACATTGCAACAATTCCAGTCAACATGGCCGGTATCGGCGGAATGTCACTGCCTTCAGGTTTGGCTGATGAAGATGGATTGCCAGTTGGCTTCCAGATCATGTCTCCTGTTATGAAGGATGAGCGCATGTATTCAGTTGGTGCAGCGCTAGAAGCGGCGCTACTTTCCAAGTGGGGCGCTCCATTGCTGGATAGGGCACCGATCATGGGACGTGCCAGATGACTCTTTCATATGATGATGTAGTTGCTAAGTACGAGCCAGTATTGGGCCTTGAAGTTCACGTTGAGTTAAATACAAACTCAAAGATGTTTTGTGGTTGCAGCACAATCTTTGGTGCAGAGCCAAACACGCAAACCTGTCCTGTTTGCCTAGCTTTACCTGGTGCATTGCCAGTCGTAAACGCAAAGGCAATTGAATCAACGATCAAAATCGGTCTCGCCCTTAACTGCTCTATTGCGCCTTTTTCTCGTTTTGCACGAAAGAACTACTTCTACCCAGATATGCCGAAGAACTTCCAGATTTCTCAATATGACGAACCAATCTGCGTTAATGGTTATGTCGATGTTGAGATCGAAACAGATGAGGGTCCAAAGAAGTTTCGTATTGAAGTAGAGCGTGTGCATATGGAAGAAGACACCGGTAAGTCACTACACGTGGGTGGCGCAACTGGTCGTATTCATGGCGCTGAATATTCACTGCTTGATTACAACCGTGCAGGAATTCCTTTGGTTGAAATTGTTACCAAGATCGTTCCTGGCACAGGAAAGTACGCACCGGAAGTAGCAAAGGCTTATGTTGCCGAACTTCGTGACATCTTGCGCTCATTAGGTGTCAGTGATGTGAAGATGGAGCAAGGTTCACTTCGCTGTGATGCCAACGTATCTTTGCGTTTAATCGGTGCAGAAAAACTTGGCACACGTAGTGAAACCAAGAATGTGAACTCACTTCGTTCTGTTGAGCGTGCAATTCGCGGCGAAATGATTCGCCATGCAGAGTTGTTAAATGCTAGCGGTCGTGTTGTTCAAGAAACTCGTCACTTCCAAGAAGACACAGGTCTTACTCGCTCTGGTCGTTCAAAGGAACAAGCTGAGGATTACCGTTATTTCCCAGAGCCAGATCTTGTGCCTGTTGAACCAGATGCTGCTTGGATTGAAACATTGCGTGCCGGTTTGCCGGAGCGTTCATCAATTCGTCGCAAGCGTTTACAAGAAGCATGGGCTGTTCCTGACAAGGAAATGGCTGCAATGATTAACGCAGATGTTCTAGATATTGTTGAAGCAACAGTGTTACTTGGAGCAGACCCTACGAAGTCTCGTACGTGGTGGCTTGGAGAGATTTCACGCATTGCAAACGATAAGGATGTTGCGATTACAGAGCTAGCAATTACACCTGCTGATGTTGCAGAAATTGTGGCACTTGTTAATGCCGGAGAACTAACTGACAAGCTTGCACGACAAGTAGTTGAAGGTGTCATAGCCGGTGAAGGAAAACCTTCTGAGGTAGTTGCAAAGCGTGGGATCAAAGTCGTAAATGATGATGGCGCTTTAATGGCTGCGATTGAAAAGGTTTGCGCTGAACAAGCAGAGACTGCAGAGAAAGTACGTAGCGGACATTTGCCTGCAGCTGGAGCATTAATTGGCGCTGTTATGAAAGAGACAAAGGGCCAAGCAGATGCTGCCAAGGTTCGCTCGCTCCTCTTAACCCACCTTGGACAAACAGAGGGCTAGACTTAGCAAATGCCCAATATGAAGCCCCGCTCCGGAGTAGTTACTGATGGACTTGAGCGAGCACCTGCACGTGGAATGTTGCGTGCTGTTGGAATGGGCGATGCTGATTGGGTAAAACCACAAATTGGTATTGCTTCATCATGGAATGAAATCACACCCTGTAATTTGTCGCTTGATCGTTTGGCTAAAGCATCTAAGCAAGGTGTCATTGATGCCGGTGGATTCCCAATGCAATTTGGAACCATTTCTGTTTCCGATGGAATCTCAATGGGCCACGAAGGAATGCACTTCTCATTGGTATCACGTGAAGTAATCGCAGATTCAGTTGAATGTGTAATGCAAGCAGAGCGTTTAGATGGAATGGTTACATTTGCCGGTTGTGACAAATCTTTGCCAGGCATGATGATGGCTGCAGCGCGTATCGATGTTGCAAGTGTTTTTGTTTATGCAGGTTCAACATTGCCTGGCCAAGTTGACGGCAAAGATGTAACAATTATTGATGCATTTGAGGCTGTTGGTGCATGCGCTCGTGGACTCATTACAAAAGAGCGTGTTGATGAGATTGAACGCGCTATCTGTCCAGGAGAGGGTGCTTGCGGAGGTATGTACACCGCAAACACAATGGCAAGTATTGGTGAAGCAATCGGGCTTTCATTACCTGGATCTGCTGCACCTCCAGCTGTTGATCGTCGTCGTGATACCTATGCAATTGCATCTGGCGCAGCTGTTGTAGAGCTTATTCGCCAAGGAATTACTACTCGCGATATTTTGACTAAGCCTGCCTTTGAAAACGCAATCACAATTTTGATGGCATTGGGCGGATCTACTAATGCTGTGCTGCATTTGTTGGCAATTGCTAATGAAGCGCATGTGGATTTATCTCTGGATGATTTCCACCGTATTGGTTCAAAGGTTCCTTTACTTGGAGATCTGAAGCCATTTGGCCAATTTGTCATGAGCGATGTAGACAAGGTTGGCGGAATTCCAGTTGTTCTTAAAGGCCTTCTAGATGCTGGTTTATTGCACGGAGATGTTCTGACAGTTACCGGTAAGACGATGGCTGAGAACCTAAAGGAGATTAATCCTCCTGATCCAGATGGACAAATTTTAAAGGCAGTTTCTGCTCCAATGTCCACAGATGTTGGAATCACAATTCTTGGTGGTTCACTTGCAACTGAAGGTGCTGTTTGTAAGACAGCTGGAATTGGAATCGAAAGTTTTGAAGGACCAGCGCGAGTATTTGAACGCGAACAAGCTGCCATGGAAGCACTTGAAAATGGATCAATCACAGCTGGTGATGTAGTGGTAATTCGTTATGAAGGTCCAAAGGGTGGACCAGGTATGCGCGAGATGTTAATGATCACTGGTGCGATAAAAGGCGCAGGACTTGGCAAGTCAACATTGCTCTTAACTGATGGTCGATTCTCTGGCGGTTCAACTGGATTATGTGTTGGCCACGTTGCACCAGAGGCTGTTGATGGGGGACCGATCGCATTTATTAAAGATGGCGACAAGGTACGCATTGACATTAAAAACCGCACATTAGATTTGTTGGTAGATCCAGCAGAACTTGAAGCCCGCAAAGTTGGCTGGAAGCCGCTGACCCATAAGTACACCCAAGGTGTTTTAGCCAAGTATTCAAAGTTGGTTCAGTCCGCATCTAAGGGTGCGATCTGTCAGTAGTTCTTTCACATCTGGTCTAATATTCCAAAATGTGAGATCTGCATCTCACCTCTTGACCTTGAGCCTGCTTCATTGGATAATAAGAGTATGAGCACAACATTTGTGGTGGTGATTTAAAGGCGCGTGATCGATTTGTGATCAGGCGCCACCCTCAGTTATCTGGGGGTTTTTTCATTTCACACACAAATAGGTTGAACACAACGAAGGGAGATGGATATGAGCAAGAAGATGAGTGGAGCTAAATCACTCGTGCAATCTTTGGAGTCTGCCGGCGTCGATGTGATGTTTGGAATTCCAGGCGGTGCAATTCTTCCTGCATACGATCCAATCTTTGATAGCAGCATCCGCCACATCCTGGTTCGCCACGAACAAGGCGCAGGACATGCCGCAACTGGTTACGCCCAAGTAACAGGCCGCGTTGGTGTTTGTATTGCAACTTCTGGTCCTGGTGCAACAAACCTTGTTACACCACTGGCAGATGCAGCCATGGATTCAGTTCCGATGGTTGCAATTACTGGCCAGGTTCCATCAGCAGCAATTGGAACAGATGCATTTCAAGAGGCAGATATTCGTGGCATTACAATGCCGTTTACAAAGCACAATTATTTAATTACTGATCCTGATGATATTCCACGTGCAATTGCTGAGGCGTTCTATATCGCTTCATCTGGTCGCCCAGGTCCGGTACTTGTTGACATTGCTAAAGATGCGCTGCAGAAAGAAACAGATTTTGTGTGGCCAAAGGAGTTATCACTCCCTGGTTACCATCCTCAAATTGAGCCTGAAAATCAGGCGATCAAAGATGCAGCAGCACTCATCGCGCAATCATCAAAACCAGTTTTCTATGTTGGTGGCGGAGTAATGAAATCAAATGCTTCAAAAGAGTTGATGCAACTTGCTGAACTAGTTGGAGCACCGGTTGTAACAACATTAATGGCTCTTGGATCATTTCCAGATAGCCATCCTCAACATTATGGAATGCCAGGAATGCACGGAACCGTAGCGGCAGTGACAGCGCTGCAAAAGGCTGATTTACTCATCACTTTAGGCGCCCGCTTTGATGATCGTGTAACTGGAAAGCTTTCAACCTTTGCTGTTAATGCAAAGGTAATTCACGCTGACATTGACCCTGCTGAAATCGGTAAGAATCGATACGCAGATGTTCCTGTAGTTGGCGATCTTAAGCACACGATTGCTGCACTTATTCCTGCACTAAAGGCAGAGTTTGCAAAGGGGCGCGCAGATCTTGCTCCATGGCTAGCTGCAATGAATAAGCTGCGTACTACTTATCCATTGGGTTATGACTTGCCTAAAGATGGTTCTTTGTCACCGCAATATGTAATTGAACGAATCAGTGCACTCACTGGCCCTGAGGCGATCTATGTTGCTGGTGTTGGTCAGCACCAGATGTGGGCCGCACAATTTGTTAAGTATGAAAATCCACGAACATGGTTGAACTCTGGTGGTCTAGGAACAATGGGTTACGCCGTTCCTGCTGCGATGGGTGCAAAAGTTGGTGCACCGGATACGACAGTGTGGGCAATCGATGGTGATGGATGTTTCCAGATGACAAATCAGGAGCTTGTGACATGTGCTCTGAATAATATTCCGATCAAGGTTGCAATCATCAATAATGAATCTCTTGGAATGGTTCGCCAATGGCAGACATTGTTCTACGAAGGCCGCTACTCAAATACGAACCTTGAATCAAAGCGGGTCCCAGATTTCGTAAAACTTGCTGATGCAATGGGTTGCGTTGGATTAACCTGTGATCGCCCAGAAGATGTTGATGCAATTATTAAGAAGGCTAACTCGATCAATGATCAACCTGTGGTTGTTGATTTCAGAGTATTCCGGGATGCGATGGTGTGGCCGATGGTTGCTGCTGGAACATCAAATGACGACATTAAGATTGCGCGCGAAATGGCGCCTGACTGGGATTCACAGGAGCTCTAATGAGTACTCATACACTCGCCGTTCTAGTTGAAAACTCACCAGGTGTACTTGCACGCGTTGCTGGTCTTTTCTCACGTCGTGCCTACAACATCGATTCTCTTGCGGTAGGCCCAACAGAAAATCCTGATATTTCACGAATGACTATCGTCATTAATGTTGAAAGTCATTCACTGGAGCAGGTAATTCGCCAACTTGATAAGTTGGTTAATGTCATCCACATTGCAGAGCTGAAATTAGAAGATTCTGTTCAAGCTGAACTGCTACTCGTAAAAATTTCTGCGACATCTAAGAACAAGTTTGATGTGGAAGCGGTCCTTGAGACCTACGGCGCATCAATTGTCGATGAGGATTCAGACTCCATGACCATCGAGGCCACGGGAGATGCGGTCAAGATCAGTGATCTGCTTAACGCTTTAGAGCGTTTTGGCATTCGTGAGCTGGCTCAATCAGGCCTCGTCGCCATTGAGCGTGGTAGCGGCTCGCTGGCAGACCGTACCCTTAGCACTCACAGTATTCCTACCGCTGACAGCGGTCAGGCTGATTACCAAAACTAAATCACAACACATAGGCGAATGGAGAAATACCGTGGCAGCAACGATGTATCACGAAGAGGATGCTGATCTTTCAATCATCCAGGGTCGCAAAGTCGCGATCATCGGTTACGGGTCACAAGGACATGCACACGCGCTTAACCTGCGCGACAGTGGTGTAGATGTTCGCGTTGGATTAAAAGAGGGCTCACCTTCTCGCGCAAAAGCAGAAGCTGAGGGCCTTCGGGTTGTCAGTGTTACTGAAGCGGTTAAGGAAGCAACAGTCATCATGATTTTGGCGCCAGATCACCTACAGCGTCACATCTACACAGATTCAATTTTGCCTAACCTCAAAGATGGCGATGCATTGTTCTTTGGGCATGGATTTAATATCCGCTTTGGATATATCAAGCCAACTGCATCAGTTGATGTGTGCATGGTTGCACCAAAGGGTCCAGGACACTTGGTTCGTCGTGAATATGCAGCAGGTCGTGGAGTGCCCGTAATTGTGGCTGTTGAACAAGATTCAACAGGTAGTGCATGGCCACTAACGCTTTCATATGCAAAGGCAATCGGCGGACTTCGCGCAGGTGGAATCCTTACAACGTTTACTGAAGAGACTGAAACCGATCTATTTGGTGAGCAATCAGTTCTTTGTGGTGGAGCATCACAATTAGTTATGTATGGATTTGAAGTACTTACCGAAGCTGGTTACCAGCCAGAGGTTGCTTACTTTGAGTGCTTGCACGAACTTAAGCTAATCGTTGACCTTATGTACGAAGGTGGAATTGCAAAGCAGCGTTGGTCAGTTTCTGACACAGCTGAGTTTGGTGATTATGTTTCAGGTCCGCGTGTTATTGACCCACACGTTAAGGAAAACATGAAGGCGGTTCTTGCAGATATCCAAAGCGGTGTCTTTGCAAAGCGCTTCATTGATGATCAAGAAGCTGGCGGAACTGAATTTAAATCACTTCGCACTAAGGGTGAGACACATCCAATTGAGGCTGTTGGCCGTGAACTTCGCAAGATGTTCTCTTGGATGAAGCAGTCAAAGGGCGACGATTACAAAGAAGGCAGCGCGGCGCGTGGCTAAACCTATTGTTTTAATCGCTGAAGAGCTCAGTCCTGCAACACTTGAAGCACTAGGTCCTGATTTTGAAGTTGTTAACTGCGATGGTGCAAATCGCGCAGAGCTTCTTGCAGCACTTGCTAAAGGTGTAGATGCGGTACTGATTCGGTCTGCTACCAAGATGGATGCTGAAGCTATTGCTGCAGCAAAGGGTTTAAAGGTAATTGCTCGCGCAGGTGTTGGTCTTGATAATGTTGATATTCCTGCAGCAACTGCCGCAGGTGTCATGGTTGTCAATGCACCAACTTCAAACATTGTTTCAGCTGCCGAATTAGCAATCTCATTGCTGATGGCATCTGCACGATTTATCTCTCCAGCACACTCAGCATTGCGTAATGGAAAGTGGGCGCGTTCTAAATACACAGGTGCAGAAATTTTTGAGAAGACTCTTGGAATTGTTGGCTTTGGTCGTATTGGTCAATTAGTTGCTCATCGCATGCAAGCATTTGGAATGGATGTAGTTGCATACGATCCGTACCTACAGCCAGCACGTGCAGCACAACTTGGCGTTCGCCTTGTTGAACTTGATGAATTGTTAAAGATTTCAGATTTCATCACTATTCACCTTCCAAAGACCAAGGAAACTGCAAACCTAATCGGTGTTGATGCATTAAAGAAGGTAAAACCTTCTGTTCGCATCATCAACGCTGCTCGTGGTGGCGTACTTGATGAGGCTGCACTTTTTGATGCAATTACAGAAGGTCGTGTAGCAGGAGCAGGTCTTGATGTGTTCTCAACCGAACCATGTACCGACTCTCCACTATTTACTTTGGATCAAGTTGTTGCAACACCTCACTTAGGTGCATCAACTGATGAAGCACAAGAACGTGCAGGAATCGCAGTTGCTGTCTCAGTGCGCAAAGCACTGGCAGGAGAACTAGTTCCCGATGCAGTAAACGTTAAAGGTGGAGCGATTCACGAAGAGATTCGTCCGAGCTTGCCATTGGTTGAAAAGATGGCTCAGATTGCAACAGCAATCGCAGGTGAGGCTCCAGTAAGCATGGACCTAACTGTGAGAGGCGATATTTCTGGCCATGATTCATCAATCCTTGCAACAAGTGCGCTTAAGGGTGCACTACTTGCTTGCGGACTTTCAGATGTCACATATGTAAATGCACCAGCACTTGCTGCAGAGCGCGGCGTAACTTCTGCTGTTACAACAGATCCTGAAAGCCCTGAATACCGCAGCATGATTTCACTTCGCGCAGCACTTGCTGATGGCAAGATCGTCACCGTTGATGGAACATTGATGGGTATTCGAAAAGTTGAAAAGATCATTGCAATTGATGGATTTGATCTAGATCTTCCACCAACAGAAAATCTATTGTTCCTTCGCTACTCTGATAAGCCAGGTGTTGTTGGCACAGTGGGTAATGCACTTGGAAAAGCGGGCATCAATATTGCAGGCATGCAGGTTGCACGGAGTACAGCTGGTGGAGATGCATTGATGGCGATCACAGTTGACTCACTTATCAGTGATGAACTCACAGCATCAGTTAAGAAGGAAACTGGAGCAGAAGTAGTGCGCTCCGTAACCTTGGTGGGCTAATGACAACAATTAATTTGGCAGTTATTGCAGGCGATGGCATCGGCCCTGAGGTTGTAAAAGAAGGCCTCAAGGTTCTAGATGTTGTTGCTAAGAAGTATGGAGTTGAATTCAAGAAGACTTCATACGATCTTGGCGCAGCATATTGGCATCGCACGGGTGAAGTTTTGCCTGATGCAACATTGGCAGAGCTTGCAAAGGCAGATGTAATCTTGCTCGGCGCTGTTGGGGACCCAACTGTTCCAAGTGGAGTTCTAGAGCGCGGCTTATTGCTAAAGATTCGCTTTGCTTTTGACCACTACGTCAATCTTCGCCCAGCGAAGTTGATGCCCGGTGTTACAGGCCCTCTTGCAACTAAAGTGCCAATTGATTTTGTTGTTGTTCGTGAAGGTACAGAAGGCCCATACGTTGGTGCTGGTGGTGTTTTGGCTGAAGGAACAGATGCAGAGATCGCAACCGAAGAGAGCTTAAATACACGTCGCGGTGCAGAGCGTGTAATTCGGGATGCTTTTGAGCGTGCTTCAAAGCGGGATCGCAAAAAGTTAACGTTGGTTCACAAGAACAATGTTCTTACCCGTGCTGGCAGTTTGTGGACACGCACATTCAATGAAGTTGCAAAGGAATACCCAGCGATCACAACTGATTATTTGCACGTTGATGCGGCATCAATGTTCTTTGTAACCAATCCAGATCGCTTTGATGTTGTCGTAACAGATAACTTATTTGGAGATATATTGACTGATATCGCCGCAGCAATCTGTGGTGGTATTGGACTTGCAGCCTCTGGAAACATCAACCCAACTGGTAAGTTCCCATCAATGTTTGAGCCTGTTCATGGTTCAGCACCTGATATTGCTGGAAAGAATTTAGCTGATCCGACTGCAACTGTTATGTCAGTTGCGATGATGCTTGATCACCTTGGCTTTGCAGATGCTGCGCGTGATGTTGAGCGTGTAGTTGCAGCAGATCTTTTAGCTCGTGGAGACAAAAAGCGCAGCACAAGTGAAGTTGGAGATGCGCTAGCAAGCGCACTGTAATCTCATGAAAATCACTCTTAATCCAAATGCCAAAGATGCTGCTACACGCGATGCGTTAGTTGCTGAAGGTGGATTCGGTAAGTACTACACCGACCACATGGTTATGTGCGAATGGAGTGAGAAGGATGGCTGGGGCGAGCCGCATCTCATGCCGTATGGTCCAATTTCTTTGGATCCTGCGACTGCAGTTTTCCATTACGGTCAAGAAATATTTGAAGGCATGAAGGCATATCGCCAGCCAGATGGATCAATTGCTTTGTTTCGCCCAACAGCAAATGCCAAGCGTTTTGCTAATTCGGCACGACGCTTAGCGCTTCCAGAAATGCCCGTTGAGTTATTCATGGAAACTGTCGAAGCACTTGTTAAACAAGATGCAGGTTGGGTCCCAAGCAAGGTAGGTGAGTCTTTGTATATCCGCCCATTCATGATTGCAACAGAGGTTGGACTAGGTGTTCGCCCAACAAATAAGGCTTCATACATTCTTATTGCAACGCCAGCTGGTGCATATTTTGATCCTTCAAAAGCTGTATCTGTATGGATCTCAACTGAATATGTGCGCGCTGCCCAAGGTGGAACTGGCGAGGCAAAGTGCGGTGGAAACTACGCAGCATCACTTATTGCACAAAAGGCGGCAGCAAAAGAGGGTTGCGATCAGGTTGTGTGGATTGATGCAAAAGAGCGTAAATGGGTTGAAGAGATGGGTGGGATGAATCTTTACTTTGTAAAAGGTAAAGGTGCTGACGCAACTGTCATTACGCCAAAGTTAACCGGAACACTACTTCCAGGCATCACTCGCGATTCGATTTTGTCAGTTGCAGTAGATCTTGGTTATAAAGTTGATGAGGTTATGTTGTCAATCGATGATTGGCGAGATGGCGTTTCATCAGGTGAAATTACTGAAATCTTTGCTTGTGGAACAGCAGCTGTTGTTTCTCCTGTTGGACAAGCAAAAAGTGCCATGGGCACTTGGGTAACAGGTGACGGACAACCTGGTTCAATCACAATGCAGATTCGCAATCACCTACTTGGCATTCAGCATGGCAATATCAAAGATGCGCACAACTGGATGAGTGCGGTTAAGTAATGCCAGTAAATGATGCTTTTCATATCTATGACACAACCCTGCGCGATGGCGCGCAACAAGAGGGTCTGAATCTTTCTGTCCACGACAAACTCAATATCGCGCGTCACCTTGATGATCTAGGTGTTGGTTTCATCGAAGGTGGATGGCCAGGTGCTAACCCAAAAGACACTGAATTTTTTGCACTCGCTAAGAAAGAATTGAAATTAAAGAATGCAATCTTTGTTGCTTTCGGTGCTACTCGTCGCCCAAATGCAAATGCGGCCGATGATGTTTTGCTTGGCGCATTAAGAGATAGCGGTGCACCTGCCGTAACTTTGGTTGCAAAAGCATTTGATCGCCACGTTGAACTTGCACTAAAGACAACATTGGATGAAAACCTTGCAATGATTCGCGATTCTGTGACCCACCTTCGAGCCGAAGGCCAGCGTGTTTTTCTAGATGCAGAGCACTTCTTTGATGGCTATCGCAGCAACCGTGCCTATGCGCTAGAGGTTGTGCGAGTAGCAGCAGAAGCTGGGGCAGATGTAATTGCTCTGTGTGATACCAATGGTGGAATGTTGCCGGATGAGCTTTCACAGATTGTTCATGATGTTCTAACAGCAAGTGATGCTCGACTTGGCATTCACTGCCACAATGACACGGGGTGCGCGGTAGCGAACTCCATGGCAGCAGTTGCAGCTGGTGCAACACATGTTCAGGGCACATTAAATGGCTACGGAGAGCGCACAGGAAATGCTGATCTTGTAACGATCATCGCAAATCTTGAACTAAAAACACAGCAATCAGTATTGCCAACGAATGCTCTTCAAGAGGCATTTAGAATTTCTCATGCAGTTGCTGAAATTACAAATGTTGCACCGAGTTCTCGTCAACCATACGTTGGAGTTTCAGCATTTGCCCATAAGGCAGGATTGCATGCAAGTGCTATCAAGGTTGATCCATCCTTGTACCAACATGAAGATCCATCATCTGTTGGTAATGACATGCGTATGTTGGTCTCTGACATGGCTGGACGTGCATCAATTGAATTGAAATCACAAGAACTCGGCGTAGATCTTGGTGGCGACAAAGAACTTATTGGTCGCATTGTTGATCGTGTAAAGGAAATGGAAGCGCGTGGATTCACATTTGAAGCAGCAGATGCCTCATTTGAGTTGCTTGTTCACGAAGAGATGTCAGGAAAGCGTCCTGCGTTTTTCACAATAAATCACTGGGT
>NZ_JBBAMW010000010.1:17502-30752 GCF_040402275.1 Candidatus Planktophila sp.
GAGCGCACAATTCCTTTGGGTAACCCCGCAATGAAGGCGTTAACTGTATGGCTTAAAGATGGTCGTGAATCTCTGAAGAATGAACAATCTGCAGATGCTGTTTTTCTTGGTGCTCGTGGAAAGCGAATTGATCAACGCACAGTGAGAACCGTCGTATACAACGCATTACAAGCAATTGAGGGTATTGAGCGAATGGGTCCACACGCATTACGACACTCGGCCGCAACTCATCTACTTGAAGGGGGTGCAGACCTGCGCACAGTTCAGGAAATCTTAGGACACGCATCCTTAGCTACAACGCAGATTTATACCCATGTATCTACAGAGCGTTTGCAAAAGGCGTTCAAGCAAGCACATCCACGCGCATGAGAGCATCATTAGTAGTTATTCCAACATATAACGAAGCTGAAAGCATTAGCCAAATACTTGATGGTTTAAAAAACCTTGATGTTGATGTTTTGGTCATTGATGATGGATCACCCGATGGCACAGCTGACATTGTGCGCATGCACACAATCGAAGTTATTGAACGTGAGGGTAAACAAGGTTTAGGCAGTGCTTATCGCACAGGATTCTCAATCGGAATCCAACGCGGATATACCTACATCATTGAAATGGATGCTGATGGGTCTCACCAAGTGCAAGATCTTCAGAAAATGATGGAATGGATAGGTAGCGTGGATTTACTTATTGGCTCTCGTTGGGTTGAAGATGGTGGGATTGCAAACTGGAGCAAATTTCGCGAGTACTTATCTAAGTCCGCAAATACCTATGCCAATTTGCTGTTATCTCTTGGAGTGAAAGACACAACCTCTGGATTTAGGATTTACACAACTGACTTACTCAAGAAGATGGAAGTTTCAACTATCCGCAGCGAGGGATATTGCTTTCAAATCGAAATGACCCGTCGGGCAATAGCTCGTCGGGGATCGATCGCTGAAATTCCAATTACTTTTGTTGAAAGAACCCATGGAAAGAGCAAAATGTCCTTTGCCATCGCCCTGGAAGCAGTTGTTCGCATCACCGCCTGGGGAGCTCTACGCTTAATCGGGCGGTAATTTCCACGCTCACGCTCAGGTAAGATTTCCCCTGCACCAACCTTCGGGTTGGTGACATCTCAGCACTCACTGACTTAGGTCGGCATAACCACCTCGGTCCACAAGAAATTGTGGTCGGTGATTTTGAGTGCGACGGGCCTAACAAATTGTTTGGCCATAAACCGAGCGGGTTTATTGCGCACTGCGCGAAAACCTAAGAAGGAGTATGCCGTCATGGCAGTTGTAACAATGCGAGAGCTCCTCGACAGCGGAGTCCACTTCGGACACCAGACTCGTCGATGGAACCCAAAGATGAAGCGCTTTATTTTCACAGAGCGCAATGGCATCTACATCATCGACATCCAGCAATCACTTGCACTTATCGATTCAGCATATGAATTTGTTAAGGACACTGTTGCTAAGGGTGGCCACGTTTTGTTCGTTGGAACAAAGAAGCAAGCACACATGCCAATCATCAACCACGCTGCACGTGTTGGAATGCCAACAGTGACAGAGCGTTGGTTGGGCGGAATGCTTACTAACTTCCCAACTGTATACAAGCGTATTCAGCGCCTGAAGGAGCTAGAAGCTCTAGAAGAGAAGAATGATCTACTTCTAACAAAGAAGGAACTCCTTGTTCTTCGTCGCGAACGCGAAAAACTATTTAAGAACCTAGACGGTATTCGTCACATGACTAAGTTGCCTTCAGCAATTTGGGTTGTTGACACAAAGAAGGAGCACCTTGCAGTTCAGGAAGCTAAGAAGCTTGGTATCCCTGTTATCGCAATCTTGGACACAAACTGCGATCCAGATGAAGTTGATTACAAGATTCCTGGTAACGATGATGCAATCCGTTCAATCGATTTGCTAACACGCGTCATCACAGATGCAATTGCTGCGGGCCTTCAGGCACGTTCTGCAACTGTAAAGGCTGAAACAAAGAGTGATGCACCAGCAGAAGTTGCTGCGGGCGAGCCTTTGGCTGATTGGGAGAATGAAATTCTTGCTGGAACTTCAGCAGAGGCACCAGCTGTTGTAACAGAAGAAGCGGGTGCATGAATTGGCTAACTACACAGCTGAAGATGTAAAGAAGCTTCGTGAAGCAACTGCAGCAGGAATGCTGGATTGCAAGAAGGCTCTTGATGAAGCAGATGGCGATTACAGCAAAGCGCTAGACCTCATTCGCGTTAAGGGACTTAAGGGCGTTACAAAGCGCGAGGGTCGCTTAACATCAAATGGGGCGGTTGTTGCAAAGGTCGAGGGCAACCTTGGCATAATGCTAGAACTGAACTGCGAAACAGACTTCGTTGCAAAGGGTGAGCGTTTCGTTGCACTTGCTGATGAGCTACTTGCGCATCTTCAAAATGCACAATCTGATTCAGTGGAATCATTCTTGGCATCAACGATGGCTAATGGCAGCACCGTTCAGTCAACAGTTGATGATGCAAACGCAACATTGGGCGAGAAGATTGAAGTTCGCCGAATTGCTGTTATCAAGGATTCACCAGTTGGAATTTATCTGCACCGCACAAGCCCAGATCTTCCACCACAGGTTGGTGTTTTGGTTGAACTTGTTAAGGATGCAGCTGGAGTTGGCAAGGACATCGCACAGCACATTGCAGCATTTGCGCCGCAGTTTGTTAATCGCGAACAAGTTCCTGCTGACTTGATTGAGAACGAGCGCCGTATCGCAGAAGAGACAGCGCGCGAAGAGGGCAAGCCTGAGGCTGCTCTTTCAAAGATCATCGAAGGCCGAGTGGCTGGTTTTGTTAAGGAAGTTTCCTTGATCGAGCAGTCATTTGCTAAGGATGCTAAGAAGACTGTTAAGCAGATCCTCGATGAGGCGGGAACAGCTGTTAAGGCTTTCCATCGCTTCCGCGTGGGTCAATAAGGTCTAGGTCGAATCGCTTAGACTTAGAATATCCAAGTAAGTTACTGCCAAACATTCAGCAGATTAAGGAGCACTCATGCCCGGTACAAGAGGTACGTATCGGAGAGTGCTCCTTAAACTTTCTGGAGAAGTTTTTGGTGGAGCTAAAGGAATCGGTGTTGATCCTGATGTTGTCCAAGATATTGCAAAGCAAATCGCTGACGTTGCTCGCAGCGGCGTACAAGTAGCAATCGTTGTTGGTGGCGGTAATTACTTCCGTGGAGCTGAACTTTCACAGCGCGGAATGGATCGCTCTCGCGCCGACTATATGGGAATGCTTGGAACAGTCATGAACTGTTTAGCACTTCAGGATTTTCTAGAAAAAGAGGGTGTTCAAACCCGCGTTCAGACAGCGATCACAATGGGTCAAGTTGCAGAGCCTTACATTCCACTTCGTGCTATTCGCCACCTTGAAAAGGGTCGCGTAGTAATTTTCGGTGCTGGTGCAGGAATGCCATTTTTCACAACTGACACAGTTTCGGCTCAACGTGCACTTGAAATTGGAGCAGAAGCACTTCTGTTAGCAAAGAGTGGTGTTGATGGTGTTTATAGCGCAGACCCTAAGAAGGATCCAAAAGCAACTAAGTACGACACCATTACATATGATGAAGTTCTTTCTAAGTCATTGGCTGTGGCTGATGCTGCAGCTTTTGCACTATGCCGTGAGAACAAGTTGCCAATCGTTATTTTTGATTTAATGGAAAACGGAAATATTGCACGCGCCGTGCGTGGCGAAGTAATTGGAACTCTTGTCGCATAAGCGACAGGTTTGTAGTAAGAAGTAGTAAGAGGAGCAAGGACCATGGCAGATGTAGCAAGCGCTCTCAAAGACGCTGAAACAAAGATGAATAAGGCAATTGAAGTTGCAAAAGATGACTTTGCCACTATTCGCACAGGTCGCGCACACCCATCACTATTTAACAAGGTAATGGTCGATTACTACGGCACCTATACCGCCTTGTCCCAACTTGCCTCTATTCAAGTTCCAGAAGCACGCATGGCACTCATTTCTCCATTTGATAAAGGGGCGATGGCTGCTATTGAAAAAGCTATTCGTGAGTCAGATTTAGGCGTAAATCCTGGCAATGATGGCGTAGTAATTCGAGTTAACTTCCCACAATTAACTGAAGAGCGTCGCAAGGATTACATCAAGGTTGTTAAGGGTAAGGCTGAAGATTCAAAGATCGCGATGCGTAATATCCGCCGCGCAGCAAAAGAGGCTATGGAAAAAATGGAAAAAGATGGTGATATTGGAAAAGATGATTTAGCACGCGGTGAAAAAGAGCTGGAAAAAGTGACTTCAGATCACGTTTCAAAGATTGATGACATGCTCAAGCACAAGGAGGTTGAACTCCTCGAGGTATAAGGGGTTCACTTATGTCCGATCTACATTCGATAAACGAAGCGATCAATAAGAAAGCAGGGCGAAAGCTGCTGCCATCTATTGGCGTTGGTTTGTCATTGATCACACTTGTTTGGTTTGCACTCTCATATCAACGTGAAATTTTCGCAATCGTAGTTGCCGTCGCTGTAATTTTGGGATTACGAGAAATCGTTCACGCATTTGCCGCTCGATCTATACTGATCTCCTTTAACAGTCTGGCAATCGCAGCAATTGGTTTGGCCTATGCAGCATGGAATGGTGGAGTTGGGGGATTGGCTGTTGCAACAGCTATTGCTATCCCACTACTTCTAATTCGCGCTCTGATTCAAGGTCCAGAGGGATTTGTAGCAAAAGCAACCGCCACAACATTTTCGCTTTTGTATTTACCGTTCTTGGCGGGATTTTTGATTTTGCTAGCAGTACCAAGCACAGGTTTTCAGCGTGTTATGACATTTATGGTTTTAGTGGGATGCAATGACACCTTTGGATACGTCATCGGTGTTCTTTTTGGAAAGCATCCACTAGTTCCGACGATTTCTCCCAAGAAAACATGGGAAGGCTTAATTGGCTCAATCATCTTTACCGTTGTAGGTGGGTGCTTAGCCTTTAACTACATCATGGATATGCATTGGTGGATCGGCATCATCGTTGGCCTGATGATTGTGTTCACTGCAACATGTGGTGATTTGATTGAAAGTGCTATGAAACGGGATATGAGTTTGAAAGATATGGGAACGTTATTGCCAGGCCATGGTGGGATGCTAGATCGACTTGATTCTGTTGTGTTATCGGCACCTGCCATGTGGTTGGCACTTGAATTAGTAAAGCATCTCCTATGAGCGGGCAGATTCCTGGAGTAAAACTTGTTTTTGATGAGCCAGTCCAGCGCAAAAAGGCACCTAAGCATTTAGCGGACTTTTCACCAACAGAACGCAAAGCCTTTGCAAAAGAGCTTGGCTTCGAACCGTTTAGAGCTACGCAGGTAGCAACTCATTACTTCAGCCATCTTTCTAGTAATCCAGAGGAGTGGACTGATATTCCTGCGGCAGAGCGCCAAGTGATTGCAGATGCTCTAACACCACAAATGATTAAATTGGTAACAACCCGCACAACAGATAACGGAATGACTAGAAAAGACTTGTGGAAATTACACGATGGTGTTCTAGTCGAGAGCGTATTGATGCGTTACACCGACCGCGTAACTGTTTGTATCTCCTCCCAGGCTGGCTGCGGAATGAACTGCCCGTTTTGTGCAACAGGCCAAGCTGGCCTCACACGAAACTTATCTGCCGCCGAAATCACAGATCAGATTGTTGCTGCAGCTCGTGCCTGTGCCGATGGCGAACTACCTGGTGGGCCAACACGACTTTCAAATATTGTATTTATGGGAATGGGTGAGCCATTAGCTAACTACAACGCTGTTGTGCGCACCTTGCGCAACATAACCGATGCCAACCCAGATGGTCTAGGTATTTCTGCACGTTCTGTAGTTGTTTCAACCGTCGGACTTGTTAACGGAATTGAAAAACTGATGGATGAAGGCATTAATTGCACATTGGCTGTTTCCCTTCACACTCCAGATGACGAGCTACGTGATTCGTTAGTTCCTATTAACAATCGCTATAACATTCGAGAAGTACTTGCCGCTGCAGATGCCTATGAAAAGAAGACAGGCCGACGTTATTCCATCGAATACGCACTGATTCGCGACATCAATGATCAATCCTGGAGATCTGATTTATTGGGTCGCTTGCTAAAAAACCGGAATGCCCACGTGAATTTAATTCCGCTCAACCCAACTCCTGGATCAAAGTGGACCGCCTCTCGCCGCGAGGATGAAGAAGAGTTTGTTCGCATCCTTGAAAGTTACGGTGTCCCAGTAACTGTGCGCGATACCCGAGGTCGCGAAATTGATGGTGCATGTGGGCAGTTGGCAGCAGCTGAGAAAGTTTCACCTACTAGTTAGATCCCGCTGGAATTGCTAGGCTCTGGCACATGAAAAAGCTCAGTAACTTCATTAATGGTAAGTCTGTAGAGTCAAAATCAGGTGAAACCACAACCCTTGTAAATCCGGCGACAGGCCAACCTTTTGCGACAGCCCCTAACTCAAATGCAGCAGATATTGATGCAGCGTTTAAGGCAGCAAGTGATGCATTCCCAGATTGGCGTGATTCGACACCATCACAGCGACAACGCGCACTCCTAAAAATTGCTGATGCTATTGAAGAACGTGCGGAAGAAATTATTGCTATTGAATGCGAAAACACAGGAAAACCAATTTCGCTGACAACGTCCGAAGAAGTGCCACCAATGGTTGATCAGATTCGATTCTTTGCAGGTGCTGCCAGAAATCTTGAAGGAAAGTCTGCTGGTGAATACATGCCAGGAATGACATCTATGATTCGCCGCGAGCCAGTTGGCGTTATTGGTCAGGTAACACCATGGAACTATCCAATGATGATGGCGGTATGGAAATGGGCACCGGCAATTGCTGCTGGAAATACTGTTGTGCTCAAGCCAAGTGACACAACTCCTGCATCAACTGTGTGGATGGTCAATTTGATGGCGGAATTCTTACCAGCAGGAGTTTTCAATGTTGTGTGTGGCGAGCGCGAGACCGGTGCAACACTTGTTAATCACGCCCGCCCCGACATGGTTGCAATTACTGGTTCAGTTGCGGCAGGAATTAAGGTGGCAGAGTCTGCTGCCAAGCAATTAAAGCGTGTGCACCTAGAACTTGGTGGCAAGGCACCTGTTGTTGTTTTTGCAGATGCAGATTTAGCTGCTGCAGCTGAGGCGATTGCAGTTGCCGGATACTTCAACGCTGGTCAAGATTGCACCGCTGCGACACGTGTGATTGTTCAAGACTCTGTTTATGATCAATTTGTTGCTCTCATAACTGAGCAAGCTAAGCAGGTTGCCATTGGCGCACCTCACGACGAAGATGTTTTCCTAGGACCGGTTAACAACGCTAATCAGTTGGCTCGAATCACAGATCTTTTGTCAAGAGTCCCAGCACATGCCCAGGTGACAACCGGTGGTAGCGCGCTAGATCGCCCAGGCTTTTTCTTCCCAGCAACAGTTGTTGCGGGGTTGAAGCAAGCAGATGAGCTGATTCAGAAAGAGATTTTCGGGCCGGTTATTACGGTTCAAAAGTTCACCGATGAGGCCCAAGCCGTCACCATGGCCAACGGTGTGGAGTATGGATTGGCCTCAAGTGTGTGGACCACCAACCACGGAACTGCCATGCGTATGGCTAAGGCTTTTGACTTTGGCTGCGTCTGGATCAACACCCACATTCCGATTGTTGCCGAGATGCCACATGGTGGTTTCAAGCGCTCTGGCTATGGAAAAGATCTCTCAGCATATGGCTTTGAGGATTACACGCGAATTAAGCATGTAATGACTAATCTTGGGGCGTAGTATTTCCCCTTGTTCCATCCCTATCTATCAACCCACAATCCACAGAAAGCTTGAGGCTCGGTAATCCGACAACTAGCTTGTGTTTAACCCTTAAGGAGTAAATCAGTATGTCAAAAGAAAGTTCACTCTCACCAGAGGCAAAATCAGTTCTAGGTGCAATGGTTTCTCGCCGCGGAGTACTCGCAGGCGCAGGTGGTTTAGGTGCAGCAGGCTTACTTGCTGCATGCGGTGGCGGATCAGATTCAGCTGATAGCGCCAATTCAGTTCGTTGGGGTAACTGGCCGTTGTATCTTGATTACGACGAAGAGACAAAGAAGTACCCAACACTTGAAAAATTCCAAGAGCAGACTGGCGTGACTGCCCAGTACTTTGAAGATTACAACGACAATGATGAATTTTATGGAAAGGTTCAAGCTCAGCTTAAATTGGGCGAGGACATTGGTTACGACGTAGTCACACCAACTGACTGGATGGCTGCACGTTGGATCCGTCTTGGATACACACAAAAGTTTGATGCAGCAAACATTCCTAACAAATCAAACATTCTTGATTCACTAGCGTCACCGTCATTTGATCCTAACCGTGAGCAATCATTGACATGGCAGGGCATCATGGCTGGATTTGGTTGGAACACAGCAAAGAATCCAAAGGGAATTCGCACACTTGATGAACTTTTTGCACCGCAGAACAAGGGAAAGATTGTTGTTCTCTCAGAAATGCGCGACACAATTGGAATCATTCTTCTTGCACAGGGCGTAAATCTGCAGACAGTGACTGAAGATCAGTACATGAACGCAGTTGATTACATGGCTAAGCAAATTAGCGATGGATGGATTCGTGGCGTTAAGGGCAATGAATATGCTGAAGATCTTACTTCTGGTGATGCGACAGCTGTTATTGGTTGGTCTGGCGATATGTTCATCTTGAAGGCTGAAAATGAAGGAAAGTTTGACTTTGCAATTCCAGAGTCAGGTGGAACTATTTCAGGCGACAATATGATGATTCCTTCAACAGCATCTGCTGAAGGTAAGGCCAACGCTGAGAAGTTGATCAACTTCTATTACGACCCAGCAATTGCAGCTGAAGTTGCTGCATATGTTAATTATGTCTGCCCAGTTAAGGGCGCACAGGCTGAAATGGAAAAGATTGCTCCAGAACTTGCGAGCAGCCCGTTCATTTTCCCTGATGATGCCATGTCAAAGAGACTCAACGTCTTCCGCTCACTAACCCCAGCAGAAGAAACTTCTTGGGCCGAAGCGTTCCAGAAGGCCGCCGGCAACTAGTGGCGGACGTTTCATCTGCAACGCACGGCGACTTACGTCTGACGCGTATTACAAAGGCGTATGGAGATTTCACCGCAGTTAATGATTTGTCATTAACTATTCCTGAGGGCTCATTCTTTGCACTACTTGGGCCTTCAGGATGCGGAAAGACAACAACATTGCGAATGATCGCAGGGTTGGAAGAACCAACCGTTGGAAGCATACATTTAGGTGCAACTGATATTACGACTAAGCGTCCATATCAGCGCCCGATTAATACCGTCTTCCAAAACTATGCACTGTTTCCACATTTAACTATTTTTGAAAACATTGCATTCGGATTGCGCCGTCGTGGAATCAAAGATGTAGATGCAGATGTAAACAAAGTTCTAGATCTAGTTGAACTGCCACACCTTGCCCAACGCAAGCCAACCCAGCTGTCTGGCGGACAGCAGCAGCGCATTGCATTAGCTCGCGCAATTGTTAATCGCCCGGCACTTCTTTTGCTCGATGAACCATTAGGTGCGCTAGATCTAAAGCTACGTCGCCAAATGCAGATCGAACTTAAATGGATTCAACGCGAAGTTGGCTTAACTTTCGTTCACGTTACTCACGATCAGGAAGAAGCCATGACTATGGCTGACACCATCGCTGTTATGAACGAGGGTGAAATTGAGCAGATGGGATCTCCTGCAGATCTCTATGACAACCCAGGAACGGCTTTTGTTGCTAACTTCTTGGGCCAATCAAACCTCATTAAGGGACGTATCGAGGGCACAGATGGAGAAAACTTAGTTGTCGATCTATTTGGACAAAAGATTTCAATGCCAAAGAACCGAAGCCATGCCGTGGATGCTTCAATCTTTGCTGGGATTCGCCCAGAAAAATTTCGTATTTCACTTGTGGGAACACCTACACGCGGAAATATTTTAACTGGCGGTCGTATTGAAGATGTTTCATACATTGGTGTTTCAACTCAGTACCAAGTAACAATGCCTTGGGGACAAGAAGTAATGGTCTTTGAGCAAAATGATGATGGTGTTCCACCATTTGATAAGGGTGATGAGGTTGTAATTTCTTGGGAGCCTAACTTCACTTTTGCTCTGCGCGGCGATGATGATGTCGAAGCTGGACTTGAAGTTAATCCTGAGGAACTAGACGAAGAATGAACAACATCTTGTCTAAGGTGAAGTTGCCTTACCTTTTGTTGTTGCCAGGGTTTCTGTTCCTATTTATCTTCTTCATTTTGCCTATTGTTAACTTGGCTCAGACTTCAACCCAAACACCAATTGTTGGGGGCGACACAGGTCAGTACGAACAAACTCTGCAGTTTTCAAATTACATAGCGGCCTTTACTGAAAATAGAGAACAGTTTGCACGATCATTCATATTCGCTCTGTGTGCCACTGTTTTAGCGTTAGCAATTGCCTATCCATTGGCCTATGCAATTGCTTTCAAAGCTGGAAAGTTAAAGAATTTTCTCTTGGTTTTAGTTGTTGCTCCGTTTTTTGTTTCATTCCTGCTTCGCACCATTGCCTGGAAACAGATTCTTGGTGAAGAGGGCTTTGTGGTGCCGACACTTCGAAATATAGGAATAATTGGTCAAAGCACAACGCTGACATCAACATCTTTTGCTGTGGTTATGGGCATGACATATAACTTTTTGCCCTTTATGACACTTCCTTTGTATGCATCGTTAGAGCGCATTGATCCACGCACCATGGAGGCATCTGGAGATCTTTACGCGAACGGAATTACTACTTTCCGCAAAGTAACTTTGCCTTTATCTATGCCAGGAGTTGTGGCTGGCACATTGTTGACCTTTATTCCTGCAGCTGGCGATTATGTGAATGCCGCAATTTTGGGAAGTCCTAACACCAAAATGATCGGAAATGTTATTGAGTCCCGATACTTCAAGATCGTGGATTACCCAACAGCTGCCGCACTTTCCTTTACCTTAATGGCTGCAATTTTAATTCTTGTCACTGTCTATATTCGCAAGGCTGGAACGGAGGAGTTGGTATGAACAAGCAAAAGGATGCAACGATTCCAACGATTCCAACCAAGGCTCGACTATCACGCTGGTTTGGCCGCAACCTCATTCGTATTTATGCGGTCTTTGGTTTTACCTATCTGTTCATTCCTGTTGTGTACACATTTGCCTTTTCTTTTAATGACTCAGGTAAGTCAAACCTGATTTGGAAGGGCTTCACACTAGACAACTGGAAGAACCCATGTGGTGCTCCTGAAGTCTGTACAGCCCTTGGTAACTCAATAAAGATTGGTTTGCTGGCAACTGTATTTTCAACGATTCTAGGAACCATGATTGCCTTTGCAATCGGGCGTTATGCATTTAAGGGACGCTCATCTTCGAACTTGCTAATTTTCTTGCCGATGGCAACACCTGAAATCGTCTTGGGTGCATCACTACTTTCATTGTTCTTGGTATTTCATATTAACCCTGGCTTCTGGCCAACAGTTATTGCACATGTGATGTTTTGTATTTCATTTGTTGTAGTTACAGTCAAAGCTCGTATTGCCTCGTTAGATCCACGCCTCGAGCAAGCTGCGATGGATCTTTATGCAAATGAACTAGAAACTTTCCGTCGGGTGACCTTGCCATTGGTCGCACCTGGTATTGCAGGGGCAGCATTACTTGCCTTTAGTTTGTCTTTTGATGACTTTATTATCACCAACTTTAACTCCGGAACTTTGAAAACCTTCCCAGAATTTGTCTATACATCTGCAGCTCGAGGTATTCCAGCACAAGCCAATGTGATTGGTTCTGCGATGTTCATCTTGGCGCTACTTATTGTGATTGCGGGTCAATTTGTTGGAAGAAAGGTCAAGGTTTCTAAGTAATCGAGCATGGCAACTCAGAACCTTCTCGATTGATAATTGAGGATTTCTAAGGTGTCAGCGGTATCGTGCATACTTCAAAGCAACTTCTCACGTTAGGCAATTAATGGAACTTCTTGGAATCCTCGCCTTTGTTGTTGCGCTGCTGTTTTCTGTCATGGTGCATGAGTTTGGGCATTACCTAACTGCACGCCGATATGGGATGTGGGTTTCAGAGTTTTTTGTTGGTTTTGGAAAGAGAATCTGGTCTGTTCAGCGGGGAGAAACCGAGTTTGGAGTCAAAGCGATTCCAGCAGGTGGCTACTGCAAGATCGAAGGTATGTCTCCAAGTGATCAACTACCTGTTGGCGAAGAAGATCGCGCGTTTTATAGGGCCTCTTCTGCAAAGAAGTTAGTTGTGTTGGGTGCGGGATCATTTCTCCATTTTGTTTTGGGTTATCTACTGTTGTTCACTCTTTTTGCCGGTATCGGAACAAATCAAGTTCTTCCAGTTATCAGCCAGGTAGTTGCTAATTCAGCTGCCGAGGCTGCTGGAATTCAACCAGGGGATGAGATCCTTTCCATCAACGGTAAAAGAGTCACAGAGTGGTACAAAGATGTTGAAGTTATTCGCCAATCGAAAGGAAAAGAACTCACGCTGGTTCTTGATCGTAATGGCAAAGAGATTTCAATAACGGCAGCAGGACGACTGACAGATATTGATGGAACCAAGAGATATGTGCTTGGAATAGTCAACGATGTTGGATTAAAGCGTTCAGGACTGTGGGTTTCCCTTAAAAACTCTGCGATCGTGACTAAGAGTTTCTTAACAGAGAGTGTTAAATCATTAGCAAAGTTGCCTGAAAAGGTACCAGCGCTATGGGGTGCAACTGTGCGCGGTGAAGAGCGAGATGCCAATGGTTTAGTTGGCGTTGTTGGTGTGGCACGAGTTTCTGGAGAGGCCGTTGGTAGCGACAAACTCACTCCGATGGAGCGATTAGCTACCTTTGTGTTGATTGTTGCAAGCTTAAATATCTTTGTTGGAATTTTTAATCTTCTTCCAATACTTCCACTAGATGGTGGACACATGGCTGTTGCAATTGCAGATGAGATTCGTGCCTTCTTTGCTCGTTTGCGTGGTCGTCCGCGGCCTGCCCCAATCGATGTGACAGTTCTAACTCCAGTAACAATGGTGGTTTTTGTGATTCTTGCCTGTTTAACCTTGCTGCTTTTGGTTGCAGATGTGATTAATCCAGTGACCCTCAACCTTTAATTCGACGCTTTTACCGTGCGTAGTGCAGAATAAAGCCATGGTTGATCTCGGAATTCCAAGTGCACCACCTCCAACACTGCACCCTCGCCGCAAGACTCGCCAA
>NZ_JBBAMW010000011.1:0-26066 GCF_040402275.1 Candidatus Planktophila sp.
CCTGGTCCGCCACCTTCGCGGCGTGCAAGTACAAAGTGCACAACGTTTGGATAGAAGTCTGCGTCCCCTGATGTGATGTAACGCTTTGTTCCGGTGATGTGCCATGTGCCATCTGCTTGCTGCACAGCCTTTGTGCGACCTGCGCCAACATCAGAACCTGCATCAGGTTCTGTGAGCTGCATTGTTGCGCCCCAGTGCTTTTCAACCATGTGCTTTGCAATCTTTTTTTGCTCATCTGTTCCAAGAACATAAGCAACTTGAGCAAAGGCGTAACCAGATGCATAAATGTGAATTGCTGGGTTTGATCCGAGCACCATTTCAGCTATTGCCCAACGAACTGATGGAGGAATTTTCATTCCGCCAAGATCAACAGGTGCATCAACGCGCCACCACTCACCATCGACATATGCTTTGTATGACTTCCTAAAACTTTCAGGCAACGTTACATTGCCAGTTTCTTTATTGAGAATTGCGCCAACACGATCGCCTTCAACAAAAGATGCAGCTAAGTCGTTTTCACATAAACGCTTTACCTCTTCAAGCATTCCAATTGCAGTTTCGCGATCAACTTCACCGTATGGGTTTGTGCCCATAACTTTGTCGCGACCTAATAGGTCAAAGAGGCAGAATTCAATGTCTCGGAGGTTTGCTGTGTAATGGCTCATGGCACAATTGTGCTACCCGCCAGTAACATAAGCAACACAGAACGCGACAGTTTGCCTAACCTTCGCGTGGGATAAACCCCCTGTTCAGCCAGGCAGAGGAGAGTGCCAACCATGAAGATTGTCATCATTGGCGGCGGGATCATCGGAACCGCCCATGCCTTTGAGGCGATCAAAGCTGGCCACCAGGTAATCCAGCTGGAACGAGATGAAGTTGCCCGAAGCGCATCAGTTCGAAACTTTGGTCTGGTTTGGGTCAGCGGTAGAAAAAGTGGCGCTGAATTACAAGCAGCAGTTCGCGCTCGCCAAATCTGGGATGAAATCCATAAGGCAATCCCTGAAATGATTTTTCGTCCCAATGGTTCATTAACACTTGCAATAAACAAAGAAGAAATCGCTGTGATGGAAGAGTGTTTAAAAAAAGAGGATGCTGTAGATCGTCAATGGCAGATACTCGATCGGGATGAAACACAAAAGATTAATCCGGCACTTCGTGGAAATTACTTAGCCTCGCTGTGGTGCCCACTGGATGCAACAGTAGAGCCAGGATCAGTGTTGCGGTCAATGCGCGAGTATTTGCTGCGCAATGAAAATTACATTTGGCGTAATAATCTAGATGTTGTTGATGTCCGTAGCGATACAAGCACAGCAGTTGTTGTTGCACAAAACGGTGAATTGTTTGAAGGTGATGTTGTAATTGTTTGTCCTGGAGCCGATCACACATCTTTGTTTAAAGAACAGTTTGGTACTGCGCTACTTCGACGCGTGAGATTACAAATGATGAGCACCGCACCCCTTGATGAGGTGTTAACAACTTCTATTGCCGATGGTGATTCAATGCGTTATTACCCGGGATATGAAGTGCCCACGCGTGAGAACTTGCCACCACAACACCACATCGCATCAACTAATCATATGCAGCTACTCATGGTGCAACGAGCAGATGGCAGCCTGACTATTGGTGATACTCATGAATACGCTGAACCATTTGAATTCAAGTTAAATGAGGATCCATACACATACCTGCATGAAGTTGCGAGCAATTTGCTAGGAAAGAAGCTGCCACCAATTGCACAGCGCTGGGATGGCGTATATAGCCAGCGCACAGATGGTGCTGTTTGCGATCGTCGCCAGATGGCACACAACATAATTTCAGTAACTGGACCCGGAGGCCGAGGAAATACCTTGGCCCCGGCAATTGCCGAAGAAACGATAAAGGGGCTGCAATGAGCGTAGAAATGGTTGCTTTTGATGTTGCAGGAACAGTTCTTAATGACGACGGACTTGTGATTTCTGCATTCGAGAATGCATTTGAAGCAACGCAGCCTGAATTGTGGCCAACACATGGTGCTGAATGGACTCAGTATGCAATCGACACCATGGGCCAATCAAAGATTCATGTTTTCACAGAGTTGTTGGGTGATGTTGAAAAAGCTCACACAGCAAATGTTGCTTTTGAAGAGTCATATATCAGCAAGATTGCAGAAGTTGGGGCAGTTCCTATCGCAGGTGCTGAAGATTTGTTTAAGCATCTTCGCTCTAAAGGTATTGCAGTTGCGTTAACAACTGGGTTTAGCCGATCAACGCTAGATACATTGATTGATCAATTAGGGTGGAAAGATCTGATTGATATTTCAGTAACACCGGGTGAAGCAGGTCGTGGTCGCCCACACCCTGACATGCTCAACATGGCGATTGAGGTATTAGGAATTACACATCCTGGCAACGTGATTGTGTGTGGTGATACTGCAGCAGACATGCAGGCTGCAGTTGCCTTTGGTGCAGGTCAAGTGATCGGAGTATTAACCGGAGCCCATGATGAACACACCCTTCATGATGCCGGCGCGACATCTGTTATTAACTCTGTAGCCGATTTAAAGACACTTATTTAACCCTGAATTTTTCATGACAGTTCACCCTCATGACTTTACTTCGACACCTTCACAACACCGATTGTTTCTTTTCTAGGTAGAGAGTCCCTTCACAATCCTTAGGAAGGGATCCCACATATGCGCGCAAAGCGTCTAGTAGCTGCAGCGACCGCTGCAGTGCTTGCAGTTGGAATCGTTGCAATCGCAACTCCAGCCACAGCAGCAGTAGATATCTGCAAGGCAAAGAATGTTAAAGAAGCGGGCGGATTAGATAACCTAGTCAAGCTAGCTAAGAAAGAGGGCAAGCTTGCCCTCATCACAACACCACGCGACTGGGCAAACTACGGTGCGATTCATGATGCATACGAGAAGGCTTTTGGCGTAAAGATCTTTGTTGATAATCCAGATGGATCATCACAGTACGAGATCGACACAATGAAGACAGCTCCTGAGTCAAAGCAACCAGATTCAATTGATATTGGACCTCTAGTAGTTGCTCAGTTGACTCCTCCAGGATCAAAGCCACTTTCATCTCCTTACCAAGTTATTAACTGGAATGACATTCCAAACGCAGCTAAGGATTCAACTGGTCTTTGGTACGGAAACTACGGCGGAAAGCTTGCGATTGTTTACAACACAACTCTTCCATCAGTGCCAACAAAGGCAGCAGATTTCGCAAAGCCTGAATACAAGGGCTTTGTAGGTATCACTGGAGATCCAACTTCATCAAACCAGGCATTTATGTCAGTTTTGGCAGCAAGCATCGGTAACGGTGGAGAAAAGAATCTTTCAGATGTAACTAAGGGCCTTGCCCTATTCAAGTCTGTCAAGGCTCAAGCACCACTAGTAAAGGTAAACGGAACAAACCTTGCTACTGGTACAGCAAAGCTTGGTTTCATGTGGGACTTCAATGCTCTTGGAATTGTTCCAGCAGCAAAGGCAGCAGGCTTAGATCTTAAGTTTGTATACCCAACAGATTTCGTTCTACAAGCACCTCCATACATCAACGCAATCAACATCAAGTCACCAAACTGTGCTAACGCTCGTTTGTGGCAAGAGTTTGTGTACTCACAGAACAAGGGAAAGACAGCTAAAGAACTAACTGCAGCTGATCTAAAACTTCCTGGTTCTAAGTTGTTCGCATTGATGCAAGGTGGACAGAACTACTTCCAGCAGTCAGGTGCAGACCCAATCATGTCTGCAGCAATGACAAAGAAGAAGGTTCTTGTGCCATCACTGCTTGACTTCAAGGTTCCTTCAACAGCAAAGGTTGTCGGACCTGCAACTATTGCCGACGTACTAACTGCACGTGAGCAGATCATCTCTTCATGGGCTAGCTTGTAAAAAAGGAATATGACCTCCCAAGTCATAGAGGGAGGCGCGCCTTCAAGGGGACGCGCCTTCCTCGCTTCTTTTATAAAGAATATTCTTCCTGCGGTCCCGCTTTTACTGATCGTTGGTTTCTTTTTTCTCTTTCCAATTGCACGTCTAATTTACGTCTCATTTTTATCTAACGAAAATACTTTCACAATCGATAACTTCAAAACGGCCGTTCAAGAGCCATACCGAACAGGGTTTCTTAACTCAATAAAGATCGGTGTTTTCTCCGCAGCCATCGCGGCATTTCCCGGCGCAGTAGCTGCCTACTTCATTGAAACACGAGGAAGTTCTAAGTTACGCCGAACAATTGCGGTCATGAGCGGCGTACTTGCTAATACTGGCGGCGTTCCACTGGCATTTATGTTTTATGCCGCCCTTGGAATTCAAGGCTACCTCACAAAATTTCTAAAGTACCTAGGTTGGGATCTGTATGCAGGAACATTTTCGCTCGGTTCCTTCATTGGTTTATTAATTGTGTATTTGTACTTTCAACTTCCGTTAATGGTCATTGTTTTTTCACCGGCAATTGTTTCTCTCAGACGCGAATGGTCCGAAGCAGCACGGAATCTAGGTGCTAGCCAATTTAGTTATTGGATCCGAATCGGTATTCCTTTATTATTTCCTAGTTTTATTGCATCATTCTTGTTGCTCTTTGCTAGCGGATTTTCAGCCTATGCAACGGCAAACGCATTAACAGTTGGAAATCTTCCGTTAACTCCGCTACAAATCGGTGGATTGTTGGATGGAAATGTTTCAGCAGCGCAGTTAAACCTTGGTAAAGCCTTAGGTGTTGTGATGATCGTGATTTCAGCATGTGCAGTCATTCCATACCTTGCTATTCAACGTAGGAGTGCCAAATGGCAAAAGGGATAAAAGTTAGGTTCCAGCCACCGTTGGCGATAACACTTCTGATTTTAGGTTTCTTTGTTTTTGTCCCAATGATTTCAGCTTTTGAATACTCGATTCGTACACCGTTAACTGGTGGATATGGATGGACCCATTACATTTGGGCTGTCAGAGAAGACGATTTCTTTCATTACATCCTTAGATCTATGTGGCTAGCCGGGGTAACGGTCCTAATCACCTTATTTGTGTTAGTTCCAACCTTAACCTGGCTTCATTTATCACGATCAAAGGTGCGTGGATTAATCGATGGTTTATCACTACTACCCCTTGTTATTCCAGTAGTTGCATTCGCAGTCGGTGCACAAATTTCTTTTCCTGAGTTTGTTCAAAATACCGTTCTTGAACTTCCATTTCTCTACTTTGTATTGGCACTCCCATATGCCTATCGATCACTAGACATTGGACTTAATTCAATTCCCCTAAAGACGATCACTGAAGCAGCGCGCAGTGCTGGTGCAAACTGGTGGCGGACGATTACGGCTGTGATTGTTCCAGTAATCAGAGGATCGGTCATGGCGACAATTGCGTTGACCTTTGCTTTATCACTTGGTGAGTACACATTGACCGTATTGCTTCACTGGGACACCTTCCCAACATGGGTCACATTTGTTGCACAAGACAACATCCTTGGCGCTATTGCGATCTCAATGATGTCCTTGATTATTCCATTCTTAATTTTGACAGTTATTACGCTTTTCGTTCCAGAACGTTCTATGCAAGGGAGAAAGTAATGTCTAGTAAGAGCCTTACCTTAAGAAACATTTCAAAGCGATTTGGAAATGTGAATGCACTAGACAATTTCAACCTAGAAGTTGGCGTGGGAGAACTGGTTGCGCTACTTGGACCATCAGGTTGTGGTAAGACAACCGCCCTTCGAGTCGTTGCTGGGTTGGAACATCAGGATGCAGGAACAGTGTTGGTTGCCGATAAAAACATCTCAGATGTGCCGGCACATAAGCGAAACATGGGAATGGTCTTTCAGGCCTACTCACTGTTTCCTAATTTAACAGTTGAAGAAAATGTAGCTTTTGGTTTACAGATGAGAAAGGTGAGTAAGCACCTGCGCCTTAAGAAAGCACATGAGCTTTTGGATTTGGTGGGTCTAGATTCACAGAGCAAGCGCTTTACACATCAGCTCTCAGGTGGTCAGCAGCAGCGCGTAGCACTGGCTAGAGCACTTGCCTTTGAGCCTGAAATTCTCTTGTTGGATGAGCCATTGTCCGCACTTGATGCCCAGGTACGTGTGAACCTACGTGAAGAGATTCGTCGCCTTCAACTTTCTTTAGGCACAACAACTTTATTTGTTACTCATGATCAAGAGGAGGCTATGGCTATCTCTGACCGTGTGGGTGTAATGAACAACGGTGTACTTGAGCAGATTGACACACCAGATACTTTGTATAACAAGCCCGCTTCATCATTTGTTGCAGGTTTCGTTGGCACTATGAACAGAATCCCTGCACATATTTCAGATGGCATGGTTGAAATCTTTGGAAGTAAAGTAGTTGCTCTAAAGCGCGGTAATGAAACTGGGAAAGTACATGCACTTATTCGCCCAGAATCAATCTCTGTTGCAGCAACAACAGCGCAGGGCAACGCAAAGGTCTTGACACGATCATTTATGGGCGCTTCATCAAACATCATTTGTCAAACAGAAGATGGCACTATTGTGCAATCGCTCATGACAAGTGCGTCAACCGGAGACCTGCTTCCAGGATCATCTGTTCAACTACGAGTATTAAGTTCTGAGGTTCTTGTCGCTAATGTCTAGTACATCAACAAACCGTATTGTTCGATCTAAAGTTTCGTCTGATTCAAATTGGCGTGAGCTGCTACTTGATAAAGGTGAGTTAGTCATTGGTGAAGAACCACTTGACGCACAAGTTGTTGCAGCCTTCATCCATTTAAGTGATATCCATATTTGCGATGCAGCATCACCTGCTCGCCTCGAGTTTCTAGATCGCATTGCAGATCCAGATAATCCTTTGTCGCAGCTAGTTCCATACATCGGCACATATCGTGCGCAAGAGTTCTTAACTACTCAAGTTCTAGAAGCAATGGTTACGGCGGCAAATGAGATCAAGCGCGCACCCTTAACAGGAGCTGCAATTGATGCTGTTGTCATTACAGGTGATGTCACAGACAACGCACAAAGCAATGAACTGGATTGGTATAAGAGAATTTTAGATGGCGGTGTTGTAACCCCTAAAAGCGGTGATCCACAGCGTTCTGAGGCCTCTCACTCATCTAATACTGACCTCTATGACGCGCATTATTACCATCCAGATGGACCACCAACAGGTATGCCAGCAGATCGCCCGCATGTGCTCCATGACTTTCCACATTTTAAAGGTGCACTTGAAGCATCAGAGCGTCAATTTATTGCAAAAGGTTTAACACACAAGTGGCTGGCAGTCCATGGAAACCATGATGCGTTGTTGCAGGGTACGGCAGCAACAACTCCAGAGTTAGATGCACTTGCACAAGGTTCAGAAAAGTTAGCTGCACTGAAGAACATGGCTGATTTAGCAGATCTGTTTTCGGGTTTTGGTGAAGTTGGTCCTGCTGTGTATCCAGGGTTAGATCACATGGACACTAATGAGGTAACAGCTGATCCTCGACGCGCGCTAGTCAAGATGCAGGATTGGGTCAATGTTCATACAAATTGCGGACATGATCATGGTTTAGATGCTGAGCAACCAGAGACTCCGTATTGGTATCGAAAAATTGGTAACCAGGTGCGTTTAATTGCCTTAGATACCGTTAATCGCTTTGGTGGTTGGCAAGGCTGTCTACATCGTGAACAGTTTGACTGGTTGTCACATATGTTGGATGAATCTAAAGATAAGTACGTCGTATTGACTTCACATCACCCATTAGAGAATTTGTTTAATGATTATGTGCCAGAAGACGAAAGTGCGCCAGCACTGGAAGAAGAAGTTCGTAGACTTCTTGAAAAACACCCTAATGTTGTTTTGTGGTTCTCGGGACACGTGCACGATCACAAAATCACACAGAGCAAGAACAGTGACGGGTCTCATGCATTTTGGGAGATCCGCACTGGCTCGCACATTGATTGGCCGCAACAATCACGAGTAATTGAGATTGTGAAAACAACAAACGGCAAGATCGCTATAGGGACTGTGGTCTTTGATCATGCCGGCCCTGTTGTATTTAATGGAACAGCAGATGAGTTAGCTGACCCAGTTGCACTTGCTGGCCTTTCTCGTCTCTTGGCGGCAAATGATTGGCAACGCCAAAACAGTGGACCCTTTGCGCTAGAACTAATGGAGGGCTTACCGGAGGATCGAAATATCTGGCTCTGGGCCAACGATCCCCTGATATAAGCGCAGATTCCTATAGGCTCACGCCGTGCTACTTAGCGATCGCGATATCCGCGCAGAGATAGAGGCAGGCCGAGTCGGCTGCGAACCCTTCCATGAGGCGATGATCCAGCCATCATCTGTTGATGTGCGCCTGGACAAGTACTTCCGTGTTTTCGAAAACCACAAATACAGCGTTATTGATCCCTCCATTGAACAACCAGAGCTAACACGTGAGGTTGTAGCAGACGGCGATGAACCTTTTATCTTGCACCCAGGTGAGTTTGTCTTGGCAAGCACCTACGAAGTCATCACCTTGCCTGATGACATCGCAGGACGCCTAGAAGGTAAATCCTCACTAGGTCGCCTGGGTTTGCTCACCCACTCCACTGCAGGCTTTATCGATCCAGGCTTTAGCGGACACATCACTTTAGAGCTATCAAATGTTGCCAACCTGCCAGTGAAGTTATTTGCCGGCATGAAAATCGGTCAGCTATGTCTCATTAAACTCTCATCTCCCGCTGAGCATCCATACGGCAGCGAGAAATACGGTTCTAGGTATCAAGGTCAGCGTGGTCCGACCCCTAGCCGATCATTTATGAACTTTCACCGATCCCAAATTAACTAAAGATTTGCTTAACTAATCGTCGGGCTAAACTGACAGAAAGCGCGGTTTAATTAGGTATGAAAACAATCATCGTCCTAGGTGTAGTAGCTCTTATCGCTGTCTTTATCATCTCTCAATACAACCGTTTAATTCGCTTAAACATCACAGTAGATGAAGCATGGGCACAGATTGAGGTTCAGTTAAAGCGTCGTGCCGATTTGATTCCTAACTTGGTTGAAACGGTTAAGGGATATGCAAAGCACGAGCAATCAACATTTGATGCAGTAGTTACAGCACGCGCAAAGGCAACAACTGCCACCACCGTTGCAGATACTGCAGCAGCAGATGGCATGCTCACACAAGCCTTACGTGGTTTGCTCGCAGTTGCTGAGGCATATCCGGATCTAAAAGCTTCTACAAACTTTTTATCACTACAAGAAGAACTTTCAACAACTGAAAACAAAGTTGCATTCTCACGTCAGTTCTATAACGACAATGTGCGCTCGCTCAACACAGCTGTTAAAACCATCCCTAGCAGCTTCTTTGCAGGCTTTGCAAAGGTTTCAGAGCGCGAGTTTTATGAGGTTGAAGATCCTCAAGATCGTAATGCTCCTGGCGTTACTTTCTAACTCAAAAAATAATGAACTTTAGAACGATGCAAGCGGCTAACCGCCGCAAAACAATTGGCTTGCTCATGGGTATGGGCGTGCTGATGTGGTGTGTTGTTTATGCGGCGCTGACCTACTTTGGTGGCTCTGGTGCAGGCATTGTTCCGATCGCAGTTGGCATCGCACTTATTTCTGTCTGGGGTTCCTACTATGGCTCTGACAAACTAGTTTTAACAATGACTGGTGCCAAGTTGATTCAAGAATCAGATAATCCAAAGTTATTTGATTTGATTCACGAGGTAATTATCGCATCAGGCCTACCAATGCCTAAGGTGGCAATCGTTATTGATAGCGCTCCTAATGCATTTGCAACTGGTCGAAACCCAGAGCATGCACTCATCGCTTTCACAACTGGTATCTTGGATGCCATGGACCGTGATCAACTGCAAGGTGTTATCGCCCATGAGATGGCACATGTTGCTAACCGCGACACATTAGTAAGTGCCGTAGCTGCAACAACAGCTGGTGCAATTGCAATTGTCTCCGACATGCTGACCCGCATGATGTTCTTTGGTGGCGGAAGAGACCGCAACCGCGAAGGTGGCGGTAATCCAATTGCACTTGTTATTTCACTTGTCATTCTTATCTTGGCACCACTTGCTGCAATGATGTTGAGATCTGCTATTTCGCGCAAGCGTGAATCCTTAGCTGATGCAACCGCTGTTTCCTTCACTAGAAACCCAGCAGGACTTCGCTCTGCGCTCGAAGTATTGGCATCTGATTCCACTGTTGTGCAACAAAGATCAACTGCTGTTGCTCACATTTGGATTGAATCACCGCTGGATTCAAAATCTGTTTCTAAACTGTTTTCTACACACCCACCCATCGCAGAACGAATTGCCGTTCTTAAATCGATGGAGTCCTTGAGCTAAGCCTTAAAGTGGAGGGTGAAGGTTGCACCATTGCCTGGTTCTGAAGCAACAGAGACGCTTCCCCCGTGGGCCTGCATTACTTCATCAACAATTGATAGTCCTAAGCCGCTGCCATCATTGCTGCTGCGTTGGCGAGATGTATCCACGCGGTAGAAACGTTCAAAGATATGCAGTTGATCCTCTGCAGTGAGCCCAGGACCTTTATCTGCAACTGTTACATAGGAACCATCCTCTGTTGAATAGGTAGCAACATGTATTGGAGTTCCTGCAGGAGTATGAGCACGAGCGTTTGCTAGCAAATTAGTTACTACTTGATAGATCTTGTCCGCATCGCCTTGTGTGTGAACATCGTAGGCAATATCTGAAGTAATTGGATGATCAGGTCCGGCAGCTTGAGCAGAGGAAACCGCCTCTTTAATGAGATTTGAAAGTTCAACATCTGCAATAACTAATTCTCGTGATTGATCAATTCGTGCCAGCATCAATAAATCTTCTACCAAAGTCCCCATGCGTATTGACTCTTTTTCAATTCGACTAATTAACTCTTGTGTCTTTTCACCTTCCGGCACTGCGCCTTGACGATGAAGTTCTGCAAAACCGCGAATTGAGGTAAGAGGTGTGCGCAGCTCATGGCTAGCATCTGCAACGAAGCGCCGTAATTTGTTGTCAGATTCTGCTCTAGCAGCAAATGATTCTTCAATGCGTGAAAGCATCTGGTTCAAAGATGTACTTAACCGACCAACTTCGGTATCTGGTTCAAAGTTTTCAAGACGAGCAGATAAATCTCCTGCTGCAATCTTTTCAGCAGTTGCCTCGATCTTTTCAAGTGGCTTCATACCAATCTTTATTACCTGACGAGAGGCAAAAGCGATAAACAAAAGCGCTACCCCACCAATAATCAAAAAGACAACACCGATCTGACGAGTTGTCTTATCAAAATCACTTAATGATTGCGCAACAATTACCGAGCCAAGAGATGATGGCAAAACAGTTGTTGCAACCCGAAAATCAGCACCCGGTGCTTCGATCGTAAAAGGCTTGGACCCAAAGGCTGCGACCTGGCCTGGTAATAATCCCTTGACGTATTCAGTGATCTGATTGGAGTTCAAGTCTCCGCCGATTCCGCCGATTAGGTTTCCAAAGGGATCTAAAACAGTTACTGAAATAGAGGTTGGGACACGGTTAAGCGGTGTTGCAGCACGCGTGGCTTGCGGGCCACCATCTTCATCGCGAGCGATACCAGCTTGATCAAGACGATCAGCGGTACCACCAACAACAATGAGTAACTGCTCATCAACTTGGTTGATTAAATAATTTTGCAATAAAGCTTGGGAACCAAAGCCTGCACCAGCAAATCCGAATGCCGACAGTATAAGTACACCGACCGTTAGGCGATTACGTAAACTTGAATTCGCAAACGGACTCTTCATATTTTACTTAGGCGGCATTCTTAAGCGATAGCCGACACCGCGCACAGTGTGAATTAATGGTGGATCAAATGAATCAACCTTCTTGCGCAGGTAGGAAATATAGGTTTCGACAATTCCCATGTCACCACGGAAGTCGTACTGCCATACGTGATCAAGGATCTGCGCCTTTGACACAACGCGATCAGCGTTAATGATCAGGTAGCGCAGTAATGCAAACTCGGTTGGTGAAAGATCAAGCATCTGACCAGCACGACGAACTTCATGTGTTGCCTCATCTAATTCAAGATCGGCAAAACGCATCTTTTCATCATCGGTCTCAATCTGATCCACACCTGTGCGGCGCAAGAGTGCGCGCAGACGAGCAACTAACTCTTCTAGTGAAAATGGCTTAGTCATGTAATCATCGCCGCCAAGGGTCAAACCCTTAACTTTGTCTTCCATGCCATCTTTAGCTGTTAGAAATAGAACTCCTGTGTCCACGCCCTCATTACGAATCTTCTTGCACACCTCAAAACCATCTAGATCAGGCAGCATTACATCAAGCACCATTGCATGTGGCTTGAACTCTTCTGCAACACGGAGTGCCTCTGCGCCATTAGCTGCGGTGCGGACATCAAAGCCGACGAATCGAAGGCTTGTAGAAATTAACTCGCTGATGCTTGATTCATCATCAACGACGAGAATGCGCTGGGAGTTCTTCTCCTGGGTGGTTGTCATAGCCACACAATGCTCTCATAACCTGAGTCTTTGCTGAGAACCGGTGGAAAGTACGCCTAATTCTCTTTGACTGAGCGTAGTAAAACCTGAGCAACATCTAAAACCTCAACGGCTGACTCTTTAGCGTTCATGCCATCTGAGGTCATCACACGACAGAACGGACAGGCAACAGCTAATTCCGTTGCACCAGTGTTGATCGCTTCTTCAACTCGGTTGATGTTGATACGCGTACCAATTTTCTCTTCCATCCACATACGTCCACCACCTGCGCCACAACAAAATGATCGTTCCTTATTACGTGGCATTTCAGTTAATTCTGCGCCAGTTGCTTCAAGAATTTCACGTGGTGGTTGGTAGATCTCGTTGTGTCGACCTAAGTAGCAAGGATCATGATAAGTCATAGCAGTATGTGACATCTTGATTGGGATTAAACGCTTTTCACGGAGCAACTGATTTAGAAGTTGTGTGTGGTGAACCATCTCAAGTTCAAAACCTTGCTGGCCATAATCGCGACCAATTGTTGTGAAGCAATGAGGACAGGTAACAACAACTTTCTTCTTACCCTTAGGGCGATCACCAAATGCTTCTTTAAATGTTTCTATGTTCTCGCGCGAGAGGATTTGATACAAGAATTCATTACCGGCACGACGTGCAGGATCTCCCGTGCAAGTTTCTTTCTTACCTAACACCGCAAAGCTAACTCCTGCCATATACAAAAGTTCTGCAACAGCCTTTGTTGTTTTCTTTGCGCGCTCTTCATAGGCACCAGCGCAACCAACCCAGAACAAATACTCAACATCTTCTGGTAATTGACCTTCAATGACATTGACCGGGAAATCACACTCAGCAATCCACGCTTCGCGATCTGTGCGATTGGCACCCCATGGGTTACCAGTCTTTTCCAGATTTCTAAATGTTCCACCTAGTTCAGATGGAAACTCTGATTCAACTAAAACCTGGAAGCGACGCATGTTAACGATGTGATCAATGTGTTCGATATCTACTGGGCACTCATTTACACAAGCACCACATGTCGTACAGGACCACAAAACATCTAAGCTGATTGGAGAGTTCTCACCAACAAGTGCTTCATTTTCAATGGTTTTAGCAAAGGCGTGATCGCGCATGGCCATGATCAAAAGCTTTGGGGACAGCGGTTTATCGGTGTGCCAAGCAGGACATTGCGATTGGCAACGACCGCACTCAGTACACGATGTCATATCCAACAATCCCTTCCAGGATATGTCGGCGCGTGTACCTAAACCAAAGACATCATCTTCCTTTGGATCTTCAAAGTTAATCTCTTCACCATGTGACAACATCGGTGGGAGTGCGCCTAGTGATGATGTTCCGTCAGCGTTGCGGCGATAAAAGATATTAAACGGCGCCAAGAAGCGGTGCCAGGTGATACCCATAGTTAGGTTTGTAGCCAAAACAATAAACCAGAGCATTGAAACTACAATTTTTATTGTCGCAACAATCTGAATCCAAGTGGTCAGTTGTGATAGAGATAAGGATTTAAACATTGAAGCGATAAACCAGGTTGTAATGTAGTGACGATTCCATTTGGTTTCATCAGACAATGCACCGTCAAGGCCACGCAACGCGATTACACAAAAGACAACTGCCAAAACAGTGGCCTCAACGTAGTAAGCCTTCCAATTACCAGAACCTGCAAAACGTGAACGCTTGTTAGTGCGCAGCGTTACTTGGCGGATTCCAATCAAAGCAACAATTGCAATGCCAGTCGTCCACGCTAGGAGTTCAGATATGTATTCATAAACCCAGAAATGCCCGATCACAGGAACCGTAAAGTGCGGATTTATCAGTTGGCCGTATGCGGTTACTAATGTTCCAAGTAGTCCAAAAAAGCTAACCATTACAAACCAGTGCGCAATTCCAACAACGGAAAAGTTGAGCATCTTTGAATGTCCAAGGACTTCACCCAGCATCATCCGTAAGCGTTGCGGCTTGTTATTGCCACGCGTTGGATCAGGTTGACCTGTCTTAAAAATTGCGATCAGTTTTCGGCTTTGAACAGTTAAAAGAATCAAAGCAAAAATCGTGATGCCATAGGCGAGGCCTGCCAGTGCGAGGTTCATAGGGAGAGGGTAGGCAATAAACCCTCTTGTATGCGTGTTCAACCAGGCATAAACCTGAGTCGCAACGACTCAATCTTTTGTGTATAATCGACTCAAGTTCAACAATCCTCGACTCTAGATCAGGCTCGAGCGGGATAAAAGGAGCACACACAATGGCTAGAGCAGTCGGAATCGACCTCGGAACAACTAACAGCTGCGTATCTGTCCTTGAAGGTGGCGAGCCAACGGTTATCGCCAATGCAGAAGGTGCGCGCACAACACCATCAATCGTGGCCTTTGCCAAAAACGGTGAGGTCCTTGTTGGTGAAGTTGCCAAGCGTCAATCAGTAACAAACGTAGATCGCACAATCCGATCCGTTAAGCGTCACATGGGTACTAATTGGACTATCGATATCGATGGCAAGAAGTACACCTCACAAGAAATTTCAGCGCGCGTACTACAAAAGCTAAAGCGCGATGCAGAAGCCTATTTGGGCGAAACAGTAACCGATGCGGTTATCACTGTTCCTGCCTACTTCAATGATGCACAGCGTCAAGCAACAAAAGAGGCTGGCGAGATTGCAGGTCTTAACGTTCTGCGCATTATCAATGAGCCAACTGCTGCAGCGCTCGCATACGGTTTAGATAAAGCAGATAAAGAACAAACAATTCTTGTATTCGACCTTGGTGGTGGAACATTTGACGTTTCACTTCTAGAAATCGGCGATGGTGTTGTTGAAGTTAAAGCAACTAACGGCGATAACAACCTAGGTGGAGATGACTGGGATCAAGCACTTGTTGATCACCTAGTACAAACATTTGGCGCAGCAAACGGAATTGATTTAACAAAAGACAAGATGGCGATGCAACGTATTCGTGAAGCTGCTGAAAAAGCAAAGATCGAACTCTCATCATCACAATCTGCCTCAGTTAACCTTCCATACATCACAGTTGATTCTGAAAAGAATCCATTGTTCATGGATGAAACAATTACCCGCGCACAGTTCCAGCAGTTAACTGCTGCCTTACTAGAGCGTTGCAAGAAGCCATTCCAAGCAGTTCTAAAGGATGCTGGAATTCCTATTGCAAACATTGAATCAGTTGTACTAGTTGGTGGATCAACTCGTATGCCAGCAGTTGTTGATTTGGTTAAGGAATTAACTGGCGGCAAAGAACCAAATAAGGGTGTTAACCCTGATGAGGTTGTTGCAGTTGGTGCATCCCTTCAAGCCGGTGTTTTGAAGGGCGAAGTAAAGGATGTATTGCTCCTAGACGTAACTCCACTGTCACTTGGTATCGAAACTAAGGGTGGTGTGATGACACGTTTGATCGAGCGCAACACAACAATTCCAACAAAGCGTAGCGAAGTATTCACAACTGCTGATGACAATCAGCCTGCTGTACAGATCCAGGCATACCAAGGCGAACGTGAAATGGCTGCTTATAACAAGAAGCTCGGAATGTTCGAACTAACAGGGTTACCACCTTCACCACGCGGAGTTCCTCAGATCGAGGTCACATTCGACATCGATGCAAATGGAATTGTTCATGTGTCTGCAAAGGATCTTGGAACAGGTAAAGAGCAGAGCATGACCATTACTGGTGGCTCTGCACTGAACAAAGATGAGATCGCGCGCATGATGGCCGATGCTGAGTCACACGCTGAAGAAGATCGTCAGCGTAAGGAGGAAGCAGAGATCCGTAACGCTGGAGATTCACTTCTCTACTCAACTGAAAAGTTCATTAAGGACAATGACGAGAAGTTGTCGCAAGGCGATGCACTTGAGAAGAAGACAGAAACAGAGGCAGCATTAGAAGAGTTAAAGACCGCCCTCGGTGGTTCAAACTACGAAATGATTAAGTCAGCAACTGAAAAGGTTGCAACCGTTAGCCAAGCACTAGGTTCGGCGCTCTATGCAGCCAGTGCAGCAACCGAAGAAAATGCAACACCTCAAGAAGATGGTGTTGAAGACGCTGAAGTTGTAGAAGAAGAATCAAAGTAATGTCAGAGGAAACTACTGAACAAGTAGTGGAAGAGATTGTTGAGCCGGGTCAGGAAGCTGACCCGGTTGCAACACTGACTTCTGATTTGCAACGATTACAAGCAGAGTATGCAAATTACAAAAAGCGTGTTGAGCGCGATCGGGCAGTTGCCCATGAAAGCGCAGTTGGCGCCGTTCTAACAGAGCTTTTGGCACTACTGGATGATGTTGATCGCGCAGAGACACATGGCGAGCTTTCTGGTGGCTTTAAAGCGGTAGCAGATCAGTTAAATTCGATAACTTCTCGCATTGGCCTAGAAAAATATGGCACAGAAGGTGAAGTTTTTGACCCGCAGATTCATGAGGCACTTATGCATGATGAATCAGCAGATGTTGCAGTGCCAACGGCATCAAAGATTTTGCAGCCTGGCTATAAGTACAAAGAGCGCATCTTGCGACCAGCACGCGTTGCTGTCACAGATCCAGCGGGAGCGTAATTTCACATGGCAGCCAAAGATCTCTATGAAAAGGATTTCTATAAAGTCCTTGGTGTAGATAAGAAGGCTGCTGCCGATGAAATCAAAAAGAAGTACCGCGCACTTGCCCGTGATCTACACCCCGATAAAACTAAGGGTGATTCAGCAAAAGAAGAAAAGTTCAAGGCTGTCTCTGAAGCATATGAAATCTTATCGGATGCAAGAAAGCGCGCTGAATATGATGAAGCACGATCACTCTTTGAAAGAGGTGGCTTTCGTGCACCACAAGGCGGAGATTTCCATGATGTATTTGGTGGTGGAAACCCACAAGATATCTTTGCAAACCTATTTGGTAATGCCGCGCGTCGTGGACCACGTAAAGGCCAAGATCTACAAACTGAAGCAACAATTACATTTCGTGAATCAGTATTTGGAACAACACTTGATCTGCGTTTAGCAACAGATCGAGGACAAGCACAAAACATCTCTGCGCGTGTTCCTACTGGTGTTAATGATGGAGCAAAGATTCGCGTTAAAGGCAAAGGCGCACAAGGTGAAGCAGGTCCTGGCGATCTCTTTATTCAACTCCACGTTAAGCCTCACCCAATCTTTTCTCGTAAAGGTGAGAACTTAACGATTACTTTGCCAGTTACATTTGCAGAAGCTGCCCTTGGCGCCGACATTAAGGTGCCAACAATGGCTGGCGATGATGTAACAGTGCGTATTGCACCTGGCACACCTAACGGTCGCACACTGCGAGTAAAGGGCCGTGGCATCACAAAGGGGAGTGCCACAGGCGACTTATTGGTCACCGTTGAGGTCCAAGTACCACAGCGCGTTGATGGCAAAGCGCTAGATGCACTTAAAACTTTTGCTGAAGAAACATCTAGTCAAGATGTTCGTGCTGATTTCACAACTAAGGCAAAAATATGATTGACGAGACTCAGAATAATCAACCAGATGATGATGCTGGCGTCTATGTGATTTCAGTTGCTGCAGAGATCTCTGGCATGCACCCACAAACGCTTCGTCAATACGACAAGTTGGGTTTAGTGTCACCCTCTCGCACGGAAGGCCGTAATCGTCGTTATTCATTGCGTGATATTGCTTTACTTCGTGTAGTTCAAAAGCTTGTTGGTGAAGGAATCAACCACGCAGGTATTAAACGAATCATCGAATTAGAGTCTGCTGTTGCAAATATGGCTGTTGAGGTTGCACAGCTTCGAATTGAAGTAAACGCGCTGATTGAACAAAACCCACCTAAAGGCCTAGTTACGCGTCGTAAGAATGAAGTAATTATTTATAAAGAAGACTAGTTAAAAAAGTTAACTCGGCCAGTCCACTTGCCAAGTGTTGGCTCAACAGGTGAGTTGAGTACCTTTTCAATGACCGTTGCATAGACATCGCGGAAATCTGTTGTAACAGCCAGGTCACCCTTATACAAATTCTTAAGTGACGGTTGTTCTCCGTAGAAGCCACCCTTAACTGCGTTGCCCACCATAAACATTGGACCCGAAGTTCCGTGATCAGTTCCATCGGATCCATTGCCAGTCACACGACGACCAAATTCGCTATAAACCATGATTGTCACATCATTACTTCTTGTCGTTGCCTTTAATTGACCCATAAAGCGTGACAAAGAATCTGAAACAGTGCCAAGCAGTGATGCTTGAGCATTTGCTTCATTGGCGTGAGTATCAAAACCACCGAGCGAGACAGACCACACCTTTGTTGGAGATCCTGCTGCAATTAGCTTTGCCACAACATCTAGCTGCTGGGCCAAATTGCTATCTCCGCCAGCGTTTCCACCATTGGTTGTGGGTAGATCTGGTGGGACAGGTGCAGGTGATTTGAGCACGGGCTGCACATTTGTAGAAACGCTAAATAAGTTGCCCATTGAAATTGCAGCAGCTGCCATTAACTTTGAATCTTTAGCAACAGGACGAGAAAGCTTGATGCACTGCGCTGCTAAGTCACCCTTTGGAATTACTAAACCACCTAAAGGAAGTGCCGAACCTGAACGCTTATTACCAGCAAAGATTGGCGGCAGTACTGAGCCGAGTGAGATTGCAAGCATTGGTTCTTCTGGTTGTGTATCAATCCAACGACCAACCCAGCCTGAATTTATATTCTTTGCCGGAGATGCTGTTTGCCATTTAGCCATTGATGAAAAGTGGGAACGATCAGGGTTTGGATAACCAACACCACGCACAATTGCAACCTTGTTTTGATCCCACAATGATTTCAAACCCTTCATTGCAGGATTTAAGGCAAGCTCAGCATTGAGTGGTAGAACAACCTCTTGCTTGTATGCAAGCTCTGGTCGTAGTGAATAATACAAAGGATCTGTATATGGAACAACGGTGTTTAAACCATCATTGCCGCCATACAAAGTAACGATGACAAGAATCGGTGTGTTTGCTGGCAGTGGACGACTAATTGCAGCTTGTGCGATGTCATTCATACTAAGTAGCGGAGCAGCGGCACCAACTGCAACGGCACCTGTTGTGAGTTTTAGAAACTTTCTTCTGGTAACTGTATCCATGATGGTCTCCTATGCACTCACGATAAATTCAGGGCTACACAAGGCAAGTAAGGCAAACTGAGCGGGATCAGACATTGAGTTGCGAAGTGCCCCCTGTGTTCGTGGACTCCATTCGGCAACACCCAACCAGTCCGCACTCTTCAAAGCACGGTTTGCAACAGGAATTTCAAGCAATCCACGCAAAGAGCTTTGTTTAATTAACCACGTTGCAAATGCGATGCGGTACTGGACCGATGCTGAGGATAACCAGGCCTCACCAGCAGGCCATCCACCAACATTTGGTGGGGAAAAAGGAACTTGATTGAGTTGATTTAAGTAATTAAGTAACTGTGCAGGAGTCTTGAGATTTGATGGTGTTAACTCAAGTGCTCTGCAGGCTGCAATAAACCACTCAACTGGAGACTTCACTAAATCATTTTTTGCATCGCCAACCGCTGGATCCTGCACCATTGCTTTGACAGCAGATGAGATATCTCTAGTGGCAAAAGCATTTTTTGCCCCAAAAGAGGCAGGCATGGTTTCAGTACTCGAAATAAATCTGTACCACAAACGCTCTGCGATAAATGTTGCACAATCCTCACGTGCAACTAAGAAATCTGAAAGCTGTTCGCCTGTAAATGGCTGTGTTGTTCCAAGAATGGTTATTGGATTTGGATCATGTCGCTTTGGGTTAAAGGTGGTGGTTCCTTCGTAATTAACAACTTGATATCCAGTGAGGGCTCTTGCTGCGCCCTTCACATCATCTTCTGTATAGCGGTTAACACCTAAGACGAAGAGCTCCATTAATTCTCGCCCTAAGTTTTCATTAGGAGATTTTAAGGTGCTGTCTTGACCATCTAGCCAAAATTGCAAGGCGCTGTCATTAATCATCGCGCGGGACATATCTTTAAAATTTCCTAAAGCGTGAGTACGAAATGTTTTATTTTGAATCATCATAGGAAGAGCGAAATTTACTTTGCCAATTGAGGTGGCCCAGTGTCCGTGCCAAAACCATGTCATGCGCTCTGTTAATCCATGATCACTCATCGCCATGCGGTCAAGCCACCAAAGAACTAATTGTTGGTTTTGGTATCGCAGCGCAATTGTGTAAGGAACAATCTCGGCACTATTTGCAGCAGGACGCTTACCGATATTTGTTATTTCAGGAACCAGCACCGCTGCCGCACCCGCATCAACTGCTGGGACTGTTACAACCTTCGCGCGAGTTGCTGCCACGCCCTCTGCAAGTGCTTTCGCATATTCACCAGGACGAGGCCCGAAGCCAAAGCGTTGCATTAATCGTGAGGTCTCTAACCGTTGCGCGTTCATCCCCATAATGTAGAGATGAATGGCCGCCGCGGTAAGGTTAAAGTATGAATTCACATGAAACTCTGAGAGAACACATACTTTCCAAGGCTGTTGTGCACGGGAAAGTCATTCTTTCCAGCGGCAAAGAGGCGGATTACTACGTGGATTTGCGCCGCGTCACATTGGATTCACAGGCAGCCCCGCTAGTTGGCCAGGTCATGTTGGACTTGACTAAGGATCTTGATTACGAAGCGGTTGGTGGCTTAACACTGGGCGCAGACCCAGTTGCAACAGCGATGATGCATGTGGCGGCTGCGCAAGGTAAAAAGATTGATTCATTTGTAGTTCGCAAAGCTGAAAAAGCACATGGACTACAACGTCGCATCGAAGGACCAGATGTTAAGGGAAAGCGCGTCTTAGCAGTTGAGGACACATCAACTACTGGTGGTTCAGTACTGACCGCAGTTGAAGCACTCGTTGAAGCAGGCGCGATAGTTGTTGGCGTTGCAGTAATTGTTGAACGCGGCGCAGAACCAAAGATTAGAGAAGCAGGTTATGTTTACCGAGCTGCCTATCAGTTAGCTGATTTAGGACTCTAACTATTTTTTAAAGCGCTTGGATTGCCATTCGCGGAGCACTTCAAAAATTACCGGAACAAGGCTTACAAAAATAATTATTCCGATTACTGGTAGCAGGAACTTATCTACTGAACCCTCCAGAACATCGCCCAGAATAAAGCCCAAACCAATGACACCTTGCGTCCAGATCAACGCACCTACGGTGTTCCAGATCATGAATGTTTTCTTTGGGACACCAATGATTCCGCACATCGGATTAATCAAGGTGCGAACAAATGGAACAAAGCGAGCTAAGACAAGTGCTTTACCGATTCCATACTTAGTAAGCCATTTTTGGGTTGCAGCAACCTTGTGTTGGTTAAAAATTCTTCCATCTGGTCTATCAAATAATTTCTTTCCGTATCGTTCACCAAACCAGTAACCAGCTGCACTTCCAAAGATTGCGGCAAAAGGAGAAAGTACAAACAACAGAACAGGGTTTAGAGAAGCGTTTCCTAAAATTGCCGCACCAGAGCCGGATGCAGCTACACCTGCAATAAAGAGCAAGGAATCACCCGGGAAAGCCAGACCTACTAAAAGGCCAGTTTCGGCGAAGATGATGGCCAGAACGCCAACTAGGCCTAGATCGCCAACGATTGAATTGGCATCAAAAAGGTTCATGCGGGGCAGGTTATCTCACGCGAGAGGGGCTGCGGTAGTTATCAAATCGTTGTAGTAATACATGCTTTTACATGACATTTACCTTGCTCCTGCCAATGGCTCGCATAAGAATTGCCCCACCACGGGATGCGGGCTTCATGGGGAGCCCGGACCGCTGACCCCTTAAGGATAAAAATGAAAAGAAAAGGCTTACTCGCGCTAGTTGGCGCAGCCGCTCTTTCTCTCGTTGCTTCATTGGTTACAACAACTTCAGCAACAGCTGCAGTTAACTGTGATCCATATGCTGGCTACAAGATGATGAAGGGCAAGACAGTAACAATCTTTACATCAATTCTAGAACCAGAATTAACAACTCTTAATACTGCAATGGCTGATTTCCAGGCTTGCACAGGTATCAAGATTAAAATTGAAGGATCAAACCAGTTCGAAGCATTGCTACCTGTTCGTGTTAAGGGTAACAACGCACCAGATCTAGCGTGGATCCCACAGCCAGGTCTTCTTGCAAAGCTAGTTGAAACAGGCAAAGTAAAGCTTGCTCCAAAGTCTGTTGTTGCTAACGTTGACAAGTACTGGTCAAAGTCATGGAAAGATTATGGAACTGTAAAGGGCAAGTTCTACGCAGCCCCATTCGGTTCAAACATGAAGTCACTTGTTTGGTACTCACCAAAGCAATTTAAGGCAGCTGGTTACACAGTTCCTACAACATGGGAGCAGATGACAGCACTTGCAGACAAGATGGCAGCAGATAAGAAGATTGCATTCTGCGGCGGTCTAGGTTCAGGTGGAGCAACAGGTTGGCCAGCAACTGACTGGGTAGAGCAGATGGTTCTACGCGAGCACGGTTCAGCTGTATACAACGGTTGGGTAAACCACACTGTTAAGTTCTCAGATCCACGCATCGTTTCTTCAATGGAAAAGGTTGCAGCTTGGATGCAGAATCCAAAGTGGGTTGGCAACGTTAAGGGAATCGCAACAACTACATTCCAGGATGCAGGTAAGGGAATTCCTACTGGTGGTTGCATGATGCTTCAGCAGGCTTCTTTCTACGGAAACATCATTGCTGAGTCAGGCGCAACAATCTCACCAACAGGTGATGCATTTGCGTTCTACCTACCAGCACTTAACTCAAAGGTAACTGTTCCTGTTGTTGGTGGTGGAGAGTTCACAGCAGCTTTCGCATCACGTCCAGAAGTACAGGCAGTACAGGCTTACCTATCATCAGCAACATTTGCTACATCACGTGTACAGATGGATAACTGGATCTCTGCTAACAGCGGTGTTCCACTATCTGCTTACAAGAATGCAGTAGACAAGTTGTCTGCAACATACCTATCAAATCCAAAGTCAACATTTGGATTCGATGCTTCTGACTTAATGCCAGCAGCAGTAGGTGCAGGATCAGAATGGCGTGAATTCACTGCATGGTTCGGTGAAGGCAAGTCAATTGCTGATGTTGTAAAGGCAATCGACGCTTCTTGGCCAAAGAGCTAATACAGCGTAAAAGTAATACAGAGGAGGCCACCTTTGCGGGTGGCCTCCTCTGCACTTATAATTCAAAATAATCAACAAATAAACAGAAAGGTGAATAACGAAAATGTCAGAGTTTCTCTCGACTAATCTTCCAAAGTTCACCTCGGTGTTTACTGCAATCGGAGCGTTCTTCATTGTTTTGGCACTCTTGTTCGCAATTGCCGGTCGTGCAAATGGCAAAAAAGCTCGTCCCTTAGCTTTACTTATTCTCTTGGGACCAGCCCTTATTTTGCTTCTTGCTGGACTTGTAATTCCAGGTATACGAACAATTCTCTTTAGCTTTATGAATCCAGATTCAAATAGATTTATTGGTTTTGAAAATTACTATTGGATGACACAAGATCCAAATATCAAAACAATCATGATCAACACAATCTTGTGGATCTTGGTTGTCCCTCTATTTACAGCAGCGCTAGGACTACTGCTAGCGATTATGTTGGATCGCACTAAACATGAATCCATCCCTAAAGCGTTGCTATTTATGCCTATGGCGATCTCTTTTGTTGGCGCTTCAATCATCTTCAAGTTCGTCTATGAATTCAACGAGCCCGATCAAGTACAAATTGGTTTACTGAGCTCCATAGTCAAATTCTTAGGATTTATTCCCTCTGACTGGATGCTTTCTAAGCCGCTCAATACATTCTTGTTAATGATTATTTATGTGTGGACCCAGATGGGCTTTGGAATGGTGATCTTGTCAGCTGCAATCAAGGGAGTGCCTTCAGATATTGTTGAAGCATCAGCCCTAGATGGTGCACACGGGTGGCGTTTATTCCGCACTATTACCTTCCCTATGGTTAAGGGAACATTCATCGTGGTGCTTGCAACTGGTGTTGTTGGCGCACTAAAGGTATTCGACATCGTTCGCACGATGACCGGTGGAAACTTCAGTACTAACGTGCTCGCAAATGAGATGTATTCACAGACATTTGTTCAGTTTGATCAAGGTAAGGGTTCAGCTCTAGCTGTTGTTCTCTTCCTGTTGGTTACACCAATTCTTATCTATAACATCCGTTCACTGCGAAAGGAGCGTGCCAATACATGAGTAAAAAACTCGCTGAGCACACCCCTGGTCGCAAGATCTTCTCCAGCAAGATTGCAACAACGATCGTCTGGCTCATCACGATTATTTGGACTATCCCAACAGTGGGGCTGCTTGTCACCTCCTTTAAAACAGATGAAAAGATTCTCAATGAAGCGTGGTGGAACTCCCTTCTTAACCCAGATTTCACCTTTGCGAATTACAAGGGCGTCTTCTTGGGTGATGGAACTGAATCATTAAGCACTGGCGTTCTTCCTTACTTCATTAACTCCATTGCCATCACACTGCCTGCAACAATCTTCCCAATTGTGATTGCAACAATGGCCGCCTACGCACTTGCCTGGATTCGCTTCCGCGGTAGTGACTTCCTATTTTTCTTCATATTTGCCCTACAAATCGTGCCTTTGCAGATGTCTTTGATTCCGCTACTTCTACTCTTCACTGGCGGCGCCCACATTGGCTCTATTCCAATCTTCCCGGCACTTGGCATCGCAGGCGAGTTTGCAGGCATTTGGTTGCCTCACACAATGTTTGCATTACCACTAGCAATTTACTTGCTCCACAACTTCATCGTAGGGTTACCACGCGATCTGATGGAAGCTGCATACGTTGACGGCGCAAACCACTTCACAGTATTTCGCCGGATTGTTCTTCCACTATCTATTCCTGGCATTGCCTCAATTGCCATCTTCCAGTTCTTGTGGGTATGGAATGACTTGCTTGTCGCACTCACCTTTGCATCTGGCACAGAAGAGGTTGCGCCACTTAACAACAAGCTGGCTTCCCTTGTTGGTCAATACGGTTCTGGATACACGCAACTATCAGCTGGTGCGTTCATCACTATTGCTATCCCACTAATCGTGTTCTTCTCACTACAACGTTACTTCGTCCGCGGATTGCTTGCGGGTTCAGTAAAGTAATTTAAATATTGCTTCCGTTGTTCTTAATCTGATCGCGATACCAATACCCAGAATCTTTAATGATTCTCTTTTGCGTTTCAAAATCAACATGCACAATTCCAAAGCGCTTTTCATAGCCAAGTGCCCACTCAAAGTTATCCATCAGAGACCATTGGTAGTAACCCTTAACAGGTGAGCCTTGGGCAATTGCATTGGAAACAGCCTTTAAATGTGTGTGTAGGTAATCAATGCGTTGTTGATCTGCAATACGACCACTGCTATCAGGACCATCACCGTAGGCGGCGCCATTTTCAGTGACATAGAGCGTTGGTAACTTATCGCCATGCTCTTTGTGCCAACGAACGAGTAGGTTCTCTAAACCTTCTGGAGATAACGGCCAACCCATATCTGTGAGCGGACCACGTGGTGTCTCATCGATGTCTAGATCAAAAAGCCCTGAAATAGAGTGCCATTCAGGCTTTCCGCCGAGGGACTTACCGATGCGGTTATCAAAGTAGTAGTTAATACCAATGAAATCATTCTTAACTTG
>NZ_JBBAMW010000011.1:26166-29227 GCF_040402275.1 Candidatus Planktophila sp.
GCGTGAGTGAGCACTGTGTGGTGGGCAGCGGCGAAAGCAGACCTGCGATCTAAAATTCCTGGTGCATGAATGCCAATACCGTATCCAAGCCAGGCAACAACCCAAGGCTCATTAATAGGTGAGAACTTCTTAACACGATCACCAAAGCGCTGGGCAACTGCAGTTGAGTAATCGGCAAAGTGATTAACAATGTCACGGTTTACCCAACCACCTTTGTCTTGCAAAGCTTGTGGCAGATCCCAGTGATACAAAGTTGCAAGTGGTTCGATACCTGCTTCAAGCAAGCCATCAATTAAACGATCGTAGAAATCAAAACCGCGTTCTTCGCGCACGGCATCACCATTTGGAAACATGCGAGGCCAAGCAAAAGAGAATCTATAACCCTGTAATCCAAGATCTTTCATGATCTTTATATCTTCTGGATAGCGGTGGTAGTGATCATTTGCCACATCACCGGTGTCACCCTTTGCTACCTTGCCAGGTGTCTTACAAAATGTGTCCCAAATAGATGCTCCGCGACCATCTTCATGTGCTGCACCTTCAATTTGGTAAGAAGATGTTGCAGCGCCCCATATGAAATCTTTTGGAAAATTAGCCATGAGTTAAGCCTATGGGCTAATTGCCTCATTGTCAGTAAACTCCGCAAATGAGCCAAATACGCCAATATTCACGTGCCCGCATTGCAATAATCACAGCCTTTATTATTAACGGATCAATTGCCGGCACATTTTATTCGCGTATTGCAGATATCAAAGAGCAACTTAATCTGACAAACAGTGCTTTAGGTTTTGCACTCCTTGTCGTTTCAATTGGTGTTCTTGTGGGTCTGGGTTTTTCTGGCAAGCAGTCGGCTAAACGTGGAAGCGCCCCAGTTACTGTCTATGCAACATATGCCTTAGGCGGATCTCTACTTTTAGTAGGTGCTGCAAACAACTACATCACCTTATGTTTAACCTTCATTGTTCTTGGTGCTTGTCTTGCTACTCAAGATGTGGCAATGAACTCCCATGCAATTGTTTTAGAGCATGAAGCTGACAAGCGTTACATGAGCACCTTCCATGCGATGTTCTCCTTAGGCGCACTTGGCGGCGGAGTCATTGGTGGTTGGTTTTCACAAAACAACATTGATTTGATGCGACATGCTGCTTTTATTGCGATGTTGGTGTTTCTTTCCAACTTCTTTGTGCGCAACTGGTTCTTGCCGGCATCCCTTGATCAACATCCAATTGAAGGCAAAAAGAAGATTAAAAAGCCAAAGGTATTTCTGATCGTTGGTTTGCTGGGGTTGTGCGCGGCAATTGGTGAAGGCTCAGCAGGTGACTGGGGCGCAATCCTTGCCCGTGACACCTTTGATGCCTCTCCATTTATTTCAACACTTCCTTACATTTGTTTCTCAGCTGCAATGGTGATTGGTCGTTTATTCGGAGATCGCCTTGCAAGCAAATACGGTCCAATGAAGTTAATTGTTGGTGGCGGCTTAATCGCAGGTATTGGTTTGGGCTCTGGATTAATTGTTGGCGGAATGGGTGGCGTTATCTTTGGATGGCTTGCAGCAGGTATTGGTCTTTCAACTGTTATTCCAATGCTCTTTAGCCAAGCAGGAGAGATTGCAAAAAGTAGATTTGAAGGGCAGTTCGCACCATCAGAGGGTGTGGCTATGGTTTCTGGCATTGCCTACTTCGGCTTCCTGGTTGGTCCGCCAACCCTGGGCTTGCTAGGAGATGCCATTGGCCTGCGCTGGGCCATGCTGATTCCGGCGGTTCTGGCCCTTGTCATGGCCCTTGGATCACGGCCAGTGTTGGGCAATAGATAAGTATAAATTTGCTGGTTTGAGGGTATCTGCGCTTACACTTCACCAGTCTCGCGCCTGACCCTCGTTTTAGGGCGCCTGTAACTCCAACGGAGGAGAACCTATGCGTGCTTCAAGCACCGTATCGCTGGTCCAAGTGACCGGATCTAACCTGACATATGCCTACATCGTTCTAGGTATTTCCCTTGCAGCCCTCGCCATCGCCTACGGCCTACGTGCCCAGGTATTGGCAGCAAGTGATGGCACACCAAAGATGCGTGAAATCGCAGAAGCTGTGCAAGAAGGAGCCGCTGCGTTTTTATCTCGCCAGTTCCGCACGCTTTCTTACTTTGTAGCAATCGTATTTTTCCTTTTGTTTGCACTGCCCGGCGATGCTGAAATTCGCGTTGGCCGTTCAATCTTCTTCTTACTAGGTGCGGCATTTTCCGCACTAGTTGGATACAACGGTATGTGGCTTGCAGTGCGCGCAAATGTGCGTGTTGCAGATGCTGCCCGTAACAAGGATGGCGTAAAGGCTGTGCAGATTGCATTCCGCACAGGTGGCGTCGTTGGTATGACAACTGTTGGTCTTGGACTTATCGGTGCTTCACTTGTTGTGATCATCTACCGCGAGAACGCACCAGCTGTTCTTGAAGGCTTTGGTTTCGGTGCAGCAATGCTTGCGATGTTTATGCGCGTTGGTGGCGGAATCTTTACAAAGGCAGCAGATGTTGGCGCTGACCTTGTAGGTAAGGTTGAAAAGCACATCCCAGAAGATGACCCACGAAATGCGGCAACTATTGCGGACAACGTAGGAGACAACGTTGGTGACTGTGCTGGTATGGCTGCAGACTTGTTCGAGTCATATGCGGTAACACTTGTTGCAGCACTCATCCTTGGTAAGGCCGCGTTCGGTGATGCTGGTCTTATCTACCCATTGATCGTTCCAGCAATCGGAACTGTCACTGCCGTTATCGGTATCTTCTTAACTAAATTGCGCAGCACAGATAAGTCAGCAATGAGCGCGATTAACCGCTCATTCTTTTTATCAGCAATTATTTCTGCAGGCCTCACAGCCCTTGCAACATTTACTTATCTTCCATCTGATTTCAAGTTGATGACAGGTTTGTCACCAGAGGCGGTTGCAGCAGCAGGGAATACAAACCCACGTGTTCTAGCTATTGGCGCTGTTTTGATTGGTATCGCACTTGCTGCAGCAATTCAGGTATTAACAGGCTTCTTCACAGAAACTGGCAAGCGTCCAGTAAATGA
>NZ_JBBAMW010000012.1:0-28478 GCF_040402275.1 Candidatus Planktophila sp.
AACCTAGACTTACTGAACCAGAATCAGCAGGGCTGCCAATTACCCCATACCCCAAGGTTTTTTAGGCCTTGTATTGCAAGTGCAAAGAATACCAGCGGATTTATAGTGCCAATCCCGCGTTGATACGCAGTAAACAGGCCTCTTTACCGAGTAATTCCATTGATTCAAATAGCGGCGGCGAAATCGTGCTGCCGGTGGTTGCAATGCGAAGTGCGGTAAATGCAATACGTGGCTTAAGTGCCATCTCTTCGATCAATGATGCGCGCAGAACCGCTTCGATATTTTCGTGGTTCCACACAGAAACTGTCTCTAGCTCTTTAAGTGAGCGCTTTAAAATCGCCTTTGATCCCTCATCTGTAATCTTAGAAATAGATTCTGCATCTACTGCAAATTTAGTTGTGAACAAGAACTTGAGCATCTTTGGCACTTCATTGAGCATGATGATGCGCTCTTGAATTATGGGCAATGCCTTCTTTACCAACTCAATTTCAGTATCTGTGCCTGTAATGACATCTGCCTTAGTCAAAAATGGCAAAGACCACTTCAAGAACTCATCTAAAGTCAGCGCACGGATCTTGTCACCATTGATTGCTTCAAGCTTTTTCATATCAAAGCGCGCAGGTGATGAATGAACCTTCTCCACTGTGAACATCTCGGTCAGCTGCTTCATGGTGATGTTTTCTACATCATCTCCTGGTGACCAACCCAGCAACGCAAGATAGTTACAAATTGCCTCTGGCAAGAAGCCCATCTCGCGATACCAAGCAATTGATACCTCGCCATTTCGCTTTGAAAGCTTTGCGTTGTCCTGTCCCATAACAAAGGGAAGGTGGGCAAATACTGGGTAATCCTCTAGTGCAACACCCATGGCCTGATAGACACGGATCTGACGTGGAGTTGAAGAGAGTAAATCTTCTCCGCGCAAAACGTGGGTAACCTTCATCAAGATGTCATCTACGGCAACAGCTAACGTGTAGAGAGGTGAACCATCGGCACGCACTAGTACAAAGTCTGGAACAAAGTTGTGATCAAAGGAAACATCCCCGCGGATTAAATCGTTAAAAGTTGTGCTGCCATCTGGCATACGCATGCGAACTACCGCCCCGCGACCTTGCCCCTTATAGGCTGCAATTTGATCAGCAGTTAGCTCGCGGCAATGTCCGTTATAGCCAGGTGCCACATTGGCTTTGCGTTGTGCTTCTCTGACTGCTTCTAACTCATCTGGTGAGCAGTAGCAGTGATAAGCATCTTTTTGATCTAGAAACTTTTGTGCCCACATCGCATAAATATCTAAGCGTTGTGATTGCAGGTAAGGACCGTTGTCGCCACCAACTTCTGGACCCTCATCCCAATCAAGCCCAAGCCATTTAAGAGTATCTATGGCTGCATTGATGTACTCATCTGTAACGCGGGTTGTATCGGTATCTTCAATACGAAATAGGAAGGTGCCACCTGTGTGACGGGCATATGCCCAATCAAAAAGTGCTGTGCGGATGTTTCCAACGTGTAAGTCGCCAGTTGGAGATGGCGCGAAGCGAACCTTTACCTTATTGGCCATTACCGTGCACTCAACTTGTTAGTGAGTTCGCCAAGTCCTTCAATTGCCATAGTTGCCTTTTCGCCGGCAACCATTGGGCCAATACCTGCCGGTGTGCCAGTCAGAATGATGTCACCAGGAAGCAGGGTCATAACCCGTGAAACAAAGTTAATAATTGTTGGCACATCAAAGATCATGTCGCTGATCTGAGCAGATTGCTTTACTTCTCCTGCAATGGTGGCTGTGATCTTTTGTGTGCCAGGAACAAAATCAGTATCAATCCATGGGCCAATTGGGCAAAAAGTGTCAAAGCCCTTTGCGCGGGTCCACTGTCCATCTTTCTTCTGCAAATCACGAGCGGTCACATCATTTGCGATTGTGTATCCAAAGATCACATCATTAACGCGCTCTTTAGGAACATCTTTGCAAATACGACCAATCACAATTGCAAGCTCTGCTTCATGATCCACACGCTCTGACATCTCTGGCCACACGATCGTGTCGTTTGGACCTATGACAGATGTGTTTGGCTTTAAGAAAATAATTGGTTCTTCAGGTACTACCCCGCCCATTTCGGCGGCGTGATCGGCGTAGTTCTTGCCCACGCACACAACCTTTGAACGAGGAATAATTGGTGCAAGCAAACGAACCTTGTTCAGCGGAATTGTTGCAGCTGTCTTTTGGATTCCGGAGTAGATCGGATCACCGCTGATGATGTTGATCAGGCCATCATCTTCTAGGACACCAAATAAAGGATCTTGGCCTAAGCCAGCATCTGGGCCTGGGGTGAATCGAACGATACGCATGAGCGCATTCTATCGTTACTCAGCGTCCTCAATCTCTTCAACAAGGCGCTCGACTAGAACAGATGAAATTCTACGACGACGGCCCTGTGGACGCTCTGATGTGATTGAGAAGCCATGCCATGAAATTGTCGATCCAGCAATTGGAACACGGCCAAGTTTTTGCGCCATTAATCCACCAATACTGTCAATGCCTTCAAACTCTTCTTTTTCAATCTCAATCTTTAATACATCTGCTAAATCTTCAATATGCAGCGATGCCTTTGCGCGGCCCTTATCAGGTCCTAACCACATAAACTCTTCTTCGCCATCATCAAACTCATCTTCGATTTCACCCACAATTTCTTCGATGATGTCTTCAATAGTAATGATTCCAGCTGTTCCACCATATTCATCGACAACAATTGCAAGGTGAATCTGGTTCTTTTGCATCTCCTTGAGCAGATCATCGGCCATCTTGATTTCAGGAACAAAGTTGGCAGGTCGCATGTGCTTTTCAATTGTTTCGGTGTGCTCAGACTCGTGGTGATCAAGGGCGCGCTTTGCTAAGTCTTTGACATAAACAATTCCGACAATGTTGTCGATGTCATCGCCAATAACGGGGATGCGGGAGTAACCACTTCGAAGGGCAAGTGATAACCCTTGCCGCAAACTCTTATCCTTTTCAACCCAGACCATGTCGGTGCGGGGAACCATTAATTCACGAACCAAGGTGTCACCTAGTTCAAAGACAGAGTGAATCATCTCGTGCTCACCAGATTCCACTAGACCACGCTCATGTGCTTGATCTACGAGATCTCGGAGCTCTGCTTCAGATGTGAAGGGTCCGGATCTAAATCCCTTACCTGGTGTCATTGCATTGCCAACTGCGATCAGAAGCTTTGTCACAGGACCGAGCAAGAGTGCCAATCCGTAAGCAACGATAATTCCGTATCTGGCGTATTTGTGTGGTTGCTGCTTACCTAATGTGCGCGGGCCAACACCAACAACTACGTATGAAAGAACAACCATGATGGCAACTGTGAGCGCCATTGCTTGCGCACTTGAATAATTGCGCAGCAAGATAACTGCCAATAAAACAGTTGCAGTGAACTCACAGAGCTTGCGAACAAGCAAAATGACATTGAGGTATCGGGCAGGTTGGGCTGTGTATTTGCGCAATAGCGCGGTGCCGCGCTTGCCTTCGATCTCTTCAATAACCACGCGCGAAATTGAGGTAAGTGCAGATTCAGATGCAGCTAGAAAGCCTGCAAAGACAAGCAAGGCAATAATGCTGATGATTGCTATGGGGCTCATAAACCTTTCTGCCAATCTCTCACTATTTTTTCTTGAAGATCAAACATTACTTTTTCTTCTGCCTTATCAGCATGGTCGTAACCGATGATATGCAGCAAGCCATGCACAGCCAAAATATATATCTCGTGCTCGATTGAGTGTCCTTGTGCTTTAGCTTGGTCTGCTGCAACGACCGGACTAATAACAATGTCACCTAGTGTTACGGCCTCTCCTGGAGTCTCTGGCATATCCATCGGAAATGAAAGAACATCTGTTGTTCCCGGTTCATCCATCCACTTGATATGGAGCTCAGTCATATAGTCATCATCGACAAAAGAGACGTTGATTTCACACTCAGGGTTGAGTTCAAGTTCTAGCAAGGCAAAGGTGAGTAGGGAGTTTATTTCAGTGGCTGGAACTAATTGCCCTGAAGTGTTTGTTACTTCAATAGTCATTGTTGGCGAATGTGTCGCAATTCTTGGCGCGCGACATCAAACTTGTCATATGCCTTAACAATGTCACCGATTAGGCGGTGGCGAACAACATCTTCTGCTGTTAATTCAAGGAAGGCAATGTCATCGATTTCTTTCAAGATATCTCTAACGACCTTTAACCCAGAGTTCTGTCCATTAGGCAGATCAATCTGAGTCACATCTCCTGTGACAACCATCTTTGAGCCAAAACCAAGTCGTGTTAAAAACATCTTCATCTGTTCTGGTGTGGTGTTTTGAGCCTCATCCAAGATGATAAAAGCATCATTTAATGTGCGACCACGCATATATGCCAATGGAGCAACTTCAATAATGCCTGATTGCATTAAGCGTGGGATCGAATCAATATCGATCATGTCATGCAACGCATCAAATAATGGACGCAAGTAAGGATCAATCTTTTCGCTAAGTGTTCCAGGCAAGAAACCTAGACTTTCACCAGCTTCAACTGCTGGGCGGGTTAAAACGATTTTGTTTACTTTCTTCGCTTGTAATGCTGCAACAGCCATAGCCATCGCAAGGTATGTCTTACCGGTACCGGCAGGGCCGATACCAAATGTAATTGTGTGATCATCGATTGCATCAACGTAACGCTTTTGATTAGCAGTCTTTGGACGGATTGTGCGACCACGATTGCTGACAATGTTGAGTGACATAACCTCTGCTGGATGATCAACAGGCTCGTGCTCTAACATTTCGATTGCACGGTTGACTGCGTCCACATTCAAGAGATTTCCGCTGCGAATCACAACCATCATCTCGTTGAACAAGTTTTCTAGACGTGCGCAATCAATGTGAGGTCCGCGCAAAGTAATCTCATTGCCGCGCACCGTGATGTTGACAGATGGGAAGGCTGCTTCAATAACCCTTAAATTGTCATCATGCGGACCCACAACAGCAACCATTGAAATGGCGTTAGGGACGGTAATCAGCGTTCGCTCCATATAAGGGTAAATCTATCTTTAACCGGGCGGCCATGTCATGGCTCGCCCACCCAGAAGGTGGAGGTGAGCGTGGAAAACACTCTGACCTGCCTCTTCCCCGGTGTTAAAAACAGTTCTGTAGCCGTTGAGTCCGCGCTCTTTTGCAATCTGATCGGCAGCCAGGAAAAGGTTTGCGGTAATCCTTGCGCTATTGCGGGCAATGCCGGCAGCATTTTCTGTGTGCAAGGTTGGAACAAGCAACACATGTGTTGGTGCTTGAGGGTTTAAATCATTGAAAGCAACAACATTTTCATTGCGCAAGACAATATCAGCCGGGATTTCTCCTTCAATGATTTTGCAAAAGATGCAGTTGGGATCTAAGGCCACGTAATTACCATACCTTTAAAAGTGCAGAGACAGCTGAAACTGCCGCAATACCAGCATGTGCCGAACGCAGAATTGGGCGACCCATGAGGGCAACCTTTGCGCCAGCTTCTGTAAATGCGGCAATCTCTTCATCAGTTAAACCACCCTCTGGCCCGATGATGATTAACAAATGCTCAACGTTGTGAGATGAAACTTGATCAGACAACTTGGCTGTTGCACTTTCATGAAAAGCAATCGCCAGATCGCTCACCTTAATTGCTTCACAAATTTGCGCTGTTGTTGCCATTTCAGTTACTTCTGGGATTCTAAATCTGCGTGATTGCTTACTTGCTTCTCGCGCTGTAACAGCAAACTTCTCTGATCCTTTACCAATACTGCGGGTAGAGAGCCACGGAACAATGCGATCAACGCCGGCTTCAGTGAGTAACTCAATCGCCTCTTTTGCCCGATCACCCTTAGGGATGGCCTGAACAACGGTAATAATTGTTGCAAGTGGATCTTGAAAACCAGAATCCATTACACGAACCTGCATGGACTTTTTCTTTACCTCTTGCGCCACAACCTGAGACCAGGTTCCTTTGCCATCACTGAGCATAAATTCATCGCCTGCTTGCATGCGCAGTACCCGAATCGCATGGTTGGCATCATCGTTTGCAAACTCATAAGAACCACCAACAGTTGTTGGTAGATCATCTACGAAAAAGAGTGTGAACATTACTTGTGGAACACTCCCTTGAGTTTGCTAAAAATCGATCCATCCTGGCCCTTTACATGGGCTTCATTAGCTTTTTCACCACGGGCATCAGCAAAGGAGCGCAGGATTTTTTCTTCATCCTTGCTCAACTTTGTTGGTGTGATTACTTCGATATGAACAATTAAGTCTCCGCGATCACCGCGACGGAGTCGGGTCATGCCCTTGCCTTTAATCAGAATTGGTGTGCCACTTTGTGTGCCGGGCTTAATGTTGACATCTACTGGTCCATCAAGTGATTCAACAGTGACTGTGGTGCCAAGTGCACCGGCAATCATTGTTATCTCAAGTGCCATGTGTAAGGTGTCGCCTTCGCGCACAAGATATTCGTGGCGCTCTTCTACGATTTCAACATAGAGATCACCAGCAGGTCCGCCTCCTGCACCAACTTCACCACGGCCTGACATCTGAATTCTGTTACCTGTTTCAACACCTGCAGGAATCTTCACATCAATAGTTTGACGACTACGTACTCGTCCTTCGCCAGCACATTCGCGGCATGGACTCTTAATCACACTTCCATATCCCTGACAGGCATTACATGGACGAGAAGTCATTACTTGACCAATAACAGAGCGCACAACTTGTTGTGTTTCCCCGCGCCCCTTACAGGTCATACAACTTTCAGGATGTTGGCCATCTAAACAACCAGTACCTGTGCACTTAGGACACACAACAGCTGATTCAACTGTTATTTCACGCTCTGTGCCAAAGCATGCTTCATTCAGGTCAACTTGAATTCTGATGAGTGAATCTTGTCCAGCACGTGTGCGCGGACGCGGACCACGTGATCCACCGCCACCAAAGAATGCATCCATGATGTCGCTAAAGCCACCACCAAAGTTTGCTCCACCAAATTGATTACTACCGCCCATGTCATAGGACTGACGCTTTTGTGCATCGCTTAAGACATCGTAGGCTTCTGTAACTTCCTTAAACTTTTCCTGCGTCTTCGGATCAGGATTCACATCTGGGTGTAGTTCGCGGGCTAGTTTGCGATAGGCCTTCTTGATCTCATCAGAACTAGCACCTTTTGTAACGCCCAACGTTTGGTAATGATCTGCCACTTATGGACCCTCATTGATAAATCGTCCGACATAACGGGCAACTGCATCAACTGCTGCCATTGATCCTGCGTAATCCATGCGTGTAGGTCCTAAGACGCCAACTGCGCCTAATTGCGCAGAGTCGCCGCCATAACCAACTGTGACAAGTGAAGTTGTTTGAAGATTAGTTTCAGTTTGTTCGCTACCAATGCGAACATGAACAGTTGGATGAACTTCATTGAGTAAGCGCAACAAAACAACTTGCTCTTCCAATGCTTCTAGAATTGGAGAGAGAGTGAAACCTAGATCTTCACCTGAGCGTGCTAAGTGCGCTGTTCCTGAGATTGCCAACTTTTCACGGCTCTCGCCAAGAATTGGATAGGTAACAACTGCCACCTGCTTTGTGATGTCTGCTAATAATTTGGCTGATCTTTTCAATAACTCTTCTAGATCGTTAGAACTATCGAGGAATGTTTCAATAGCGCGGCGCTCTGCCGTTGAGAGTGGCTTAACAGTTGCCAACTTATCTACAAAGACTCGATATCCAAGATCTGTAGGAATACGTCCAGCACTTGTGTGAGGCTGAGTAATCAAACCCTCATCTTCTAGAATTGCCATTTCATTGCGGATGGTGGCAGGTGAAATACCAAGGCCATGATGATCGGCGATTGATTTCGAGCCGACAGGCTCTTGGGTCGCAACGTACTCATCGACAATTGCGCGGAGGATTTCAAGACGACGTGATGACATTTGTTCCAAGGGTACTAGATAGTTATTTCTCGGACGATTCGATCTGCGATCAAGCGGCCCGCGGGGGTCAGTAGAACGCGATCATCGTGTAGCTGAATAAAACCATTCTCGCGATATATCGCTAACAGCTCCATTTGGTGAGGCTCTAACAACTCCATTTGCAAGCCCTCCCGCATTCTGATGCCAAGCAATATCGCTTCATCTTTGATCTGTTCGGCAGTTAACTGCTCGCTGTCTAAGATTGGTGACTCCCCCGCAAACAACTTTTGCTTGTATGCCGTTGGATGTTTCACATTCCAGAAGCGCTTGGAGTCAATATGTGAATGCGCACCTGGTCCTAACCCCCACCAATTTCTACCCTGCATATAAGCAGTGTTATGGATACATGAATGCCCAGGTTTAGCCCAATTTGAAAGTTCATACCAAGTCAAACCCTTGTTTTCACACATCTGATCAACTAACAAGTACATATCGGCCATCAAATCATCATCTGGCATAGCTAGTTCACCACGTTTGATCTGTGCGGCAAGCTTTGTTCCTGTTTCAACAATGAGTGCGTAGGCACTTATATGATCGATATCTAAAGACAGTGCAGCTTCAACAGTTACGCGCCAATCATCTAACGATTCACCAGGTGTTCCATAAATCAAATCAACGCTAATTGATGTGAAGCCTGCGCTACGAGCCATAGTGATTGCTTTTTCAACATTAGCTGGGTTGTGTGTTCGATCAAGGACGGCCAAAACATGAGGCATCGCAGACTGCATACCAAAAGAGATTCGATTAAACCCCACCTCTATATATTGTTGAAGTTTCTCGGCCGTTACTGAATCGGGGTTGGCCTCAAGTGTAATTTCACAGTTATCAGTTACTCCATTACGAGCCTTTATCGCAGCAATTACCCGGCCAAGATCCTGTGCTGGTAGTAATGATGGTGTTCCACCGCCAAAGAAAATGGTTGGTACGGTATCTGTTAGTGCAGCCTCTAGTTCGCGCAATACCGCATCGATGTAATCATTACTAACGATTTCAAGAGTTGCACCATCTTGTAGCTCTGATGGTGTGTAGGTGTTGAAATCACAGTAACCGCACCGCTTTATGCAGTATGGGATATGTACATAGAAGGAGAGGCTCATTGTGCTGCTCTACGGGCGGCCTTAATCTTTTCGATATCGGCATCGGTGGCAAGGGCTGCAACGAAGGCTTCCTGTGGAACTTCAACGCGTCCCACCATCTTCATGCGCTTCTTACCCTCTTTTTGCTTTTCCAATAGCTTACGCTTACGTGAGATATCTCCGCCGTAACACTTAGCTAAAACATCCTTGCGAACAGCGCGGATACTTTCGCGAGCAATAATGCGGGCTCCGATAGCTGCCTGAATTGGTACTTCGAACTGCTGACGTGGAATTAGCTCGCGAAGTTTGCCAGTCATCATGACGCCGTAGTTGTATGCCTTGTCACGATGGACAATCGCACTAAATGCATCTACCGCCTCACCCTGTAACAAGATATCGACCTTTACTAAATTACCTTCAGCTTCAGCTTTTTCTTCATAATCTAAGGATGCATAACCCTTTGTGCGACTCTTCAATTGATCAAAGAAGTCAAAAACAATTTCAGCTAATGGCAAGTCATAGCGGATCTCAACGCGATCTTCTGAAATATAATCCATACCAAGCAAGATTCCGCGACGCTCTTGACATAGCTCCATAATCGTTCCAATGAACTCAGCAGGTGCCAAGATCGTTGATTTTACGATCGGCTCAAACACTGTCGCTACCTTGCCATCTGGAAACTCGGAAGGATTAGTAACTCGGATTGACTTGCCATCTTCCATAGTCACGTTGTAGACCACGTTTGGCGCAGTTGAAATCAGACTTAACTTATGTTCGCGCTCTAACCGTTCGCGCACGATCTCCATGTGCAGTAGCCCAAGAAAGCCACAACGAAAGCCAAAGCCAAGGGCAGCTGAATTTTCAGGTTCGTACACAAGTGCGGCATCATTTAGCTGCAACTTATCGAGTGCTTCGCGAAGGATAGGAAAGTCAGCACCATCTAATGGGAAAAGACCAGAGAAAACCATTGGCTTAGGATCTTTATAGCCAGCAAGTCCCGTTTTGGTCGGATTGTTGTAGTTAGTAATTGTGTCACCCACACGGGATTGGCGAACATCTTTTACGCCGGTAATTAAATATCCAACCTCGCCAACACCAAGGCCTTTACCAGCTACTGGTTCAGGTGAGATCACGCCAACTTCTAACGCTTCGTGGCGCACGCCAGTTGAAAACATTTGAATCTGTTCGCGCGGTGACAAATGTCCGTCGATAACTCGAACATAGGTAACAACACCTCTGTAAGAATCATAAACAGAGTCAAAGATCAGTGCGCGTGCTGGTGCATCTGGATCACCAACAGGTGCTGGGATCTGAGCAACAATCTGGTCCAGAAGCTCTGCAACACCATCACCAGTTTTTCCTGAAACACGCAAGCAATCTTCTGGTTGGCAACCAATGAGACGCGCAAGCTCTGCGGCAAACTTTTCTGGTTGTGCGTTAGGTAGATCGATTTTATTTAAAACAGGAATAATTGTAAGGTTGTTTTCCATTGCAAGATAAAGGTTGGCAAGGGTTTGTGCTTCAATTCCTTGGGCGCAATCAACAAGAAGGACTGCGCCTTCACATGCTGCCAGCGAGCGCGATACTTCATAGGTGAAGTCAACGTGACCAGGTGTGTCGATCATGTTGAGGATGTATTCGCCGCCATCAATACCTGAGCGCCACGGTAAACGAACTGCTTGAGACTTAATAGTGATTCCACGTTCGCGTTCAATATCCATACGATCTAGATACTGGGCGCGCATATTGCGAGCCTCTACAACTTCAGTGATGCCCAACATGCGATCGGCAAGTGTTGATTTACCGTGATCAATGTGGGCAATGATGCAGAAGTTACGAATCTGCGCCGGATTGGTTGATGCTGGTTGTGGCGCCTTAGCAAGTGAAATTGCAGGCATGAACCTAGCCTCGCTTTAAAGTAGTAAAAGGATTAACGTGCGCCGGCTTTGGCAGCTGCCTTAGCCATTGAAGACTTCTTGTTTGCTGCTGAGTTCTTGTGAAGAACACCCTTTTGCACTGCAACATCTAGTGACTGTGATGCAGTGCGAAGTTCTGTTGTGATTGCTGCGGCATCGCCAGCAGCTACAGCGTCGCGGAACTTACGTACGGCTGTCTTGATAGATGAGCTCACAGACTTGTTACGAAGGCGTGCCTTCTCGTTGGTCTTGATGCGCTTGATCTGAGACTTGATATTTGCCACGTGCGTAATTCTCCGAACTTTAGGTTTTTACGGTGAGGGATAAGGGTACCGAGTTGAGCGCTCAGGCTCAAATCGGGGCTCCTGTTAAGCGGTAATCACACCCGATGAAGAGGCACGACGGCGCTTTCGCCCACCAGTCTTAACCTCGACCTTAGGAGCCTCTGGCGCTTCAGATTGAGAGTCTTGATTGAGGGATTCATGGAACTCATGAGCCGTTGCATCCTTTTCATCAGCATCTTCATGCTGAGAAGAGGGAGTATCTAGCTGAGGTGCTGGAGCTTTCATCTTGACTGGCTCCATATGAATATGAATTCCGCGTCCGCTACATGAATCGCAGGTAGTAGAGAAGGCTTCAATAAGTCCCTGACCAACACGCTTGCGTGTCATCTGAACAAGACCAAGAGAGGTAACTTCTGCGACCTGGTGCTTTGTGCGATCCCGGCCTAGACATTCAACTAAACGACGCAGAACAGCTTCACGGTTTGATTCAAGAATCATATCGATGAAGTCGATAACAACGATTCCACCAAGGTCACGAAGACGAAGTTGGCGGGCGATCTCTTCTGCTGCTTCTAAGTTGTTCTTAGTAACAGTCTCTTCCAGGTTTCCACCCTTACCGATGAACTTACCGGTGTTAACGTCGATCACAATCATTGCTTCGGTGCGATCAATAACAAGGGAACCACCTGAAGGCAGATACACCTTGCGATCAAATGCCTTAGCAAGTTGTTCTTCAACGCGGAAGTCAGCAAACAGGTCGCCAGTTCCGGTGTATTTTTCAATCTTTTGTGTTAACTCTGGTGCGATAAAGCCAAGGTAGTTTGTTACTTCATCCCACGCAGTTGATCCCTGAACAGTTAACTTACGGAAATCTTCATTGAAGATATCGCGGATAACACGAACAGCCAAGTCTGGCTCTTCATAAAGAGCGGAAGGTGGATGAAAGTTTGCGTTCTGGCTCTTGGCATAGATGTCATCCCATTGCGCCTTAAGACGTGCGACATCACTTGTTAGATCTTCTTCGCTCACACCTTCAGCAGCGGTACGAACAATCACACCAGCTTCTTCAGGAATTAAGTTCTTTAAGATTGCTTTCAAACGTGAGCGCTCTTCTTCAGGCAGACGCTTTGAGATACCGGACATCCCGCCACCTGGAACATAGACAACGTAGCGTCCAGGCAATGAAATTTGGCTTGTAAGGCGTGCACCCTTTTGACCAATTGGATCCTTAGTAACTTGAACAAGAACAGGCTGGCCTGTCTTTAATACTGTTTCAATTTTGCGTGGTGCTGACTCTGAAATACCTGCAGCATCCCAGTTAACTTCACCAGCATAGAGAACAGCGTTACGTCCCTTACCAATATCAACAAATGCAGCTTCCATTGAAGGAAGAACATTTTGTACGCGACCTAAGTAAACGTTACCAACGTATGACTGGTTACTATTTCGGTTGACGTAGTGCTCAACCATGACGCCATCTTCAATTACTGCGATCTGTGTGCGATCTGCAATCTGGCGAACCAACATTTCACGATCAACATTTTCGCGACGAGCTAAGAACTCTCCATCGGTAATGATGGTTCCGCGCTTGCGATATGGCTCGCGGTAATCACTGCGGCCACCTCGGTCATTGCGGTCGTAACGATCATTGCGGTCACGACGGTTGCGGTTGTTATTACTACGTTCTGTGCGCTCGGCACGTACTGGGCGTTCGCGCTTTTCGCGGACCTTAACAACTGTAATGACACCATCTTCTTCAATGGTCTCCCCTGGTGTTACACCCTCACCTGTTGCGCGACGGCGACGGCGGCGGCGTGTAGAAGTTGATCCTTCAGATGATTCCTCATCTGTTGACTCTTCATTTGAATTCTCATCATTGTTTTCTGTGTTTGCAGAATCTGCTGAACCTGGCTTGCGGCGACCACGGCCACCACGACGGCGACGGCGATTACGGTTGGCACGCTCATCTGAATCTGATCCTTCAGAATCTGCTGATGTGGCCGGCTTTTCTGAAACTTCAGGTGCATCTTTTTTGGCAGCAGCCTTCTTGCGAGGCTTTGTGTCTGCTACCTCTTTCTTTGCAGCTGGCTTTTCAGGTGCTGCTTGAAAGATTGCAACGGGAATAGCCGCTGCTTTTTTACGAGTTATCTTCTTTTCTTCCGTTACCTCAGTAACAGGGGCTTCTGTTGCACTAGAAGCTTTCTTCACCGCACGCTTGCGCGGTGTTTTAGGCTCAATCGCCATGGCACCAAATCCTTTATGTCTGCGTTTGCAGACTGTTTTCTTAAAAAATCCTTGTGGGTTTTCCGTACCGTCCGCGCTGGGCTTGTTTCGCGATTGATCGCGAGCCGCGCTGAACTGGTGTCTTAATTATGGCAGAGCAGGGGCTATTTGCCTATTTAACCCCTTAAACGAGCGTGAACGTTCTGCAACAAGCCAATTCCGATCAACGTGGCAAACATGGATGAGCCACCATAGGAAATGAAGGGCAATGGCACACCGGTCATCGGCATTAACCCCAATGTCATTCCTATGTTTTCAAATATCTGGAAGGCAAACCACGCAATTACCCCCGTGCACACCAACCGCCCAAAGGGGTCATTTGTGCGACGGGCAATTGAAAAGCCACGCATCAATAAAATTAGATACAAAATCAATATTGCACCACTACCAATAAATCCAAGCTCTTCACCAGCAACTGTGAAAATAAAGTCTGTCTGTTGTTCTGGCACAAAGCGACCATTTGTTTGTGGACCATTAAATAATCCTGTGCCAATTAAGCCACCAGATCCCACGGTAATGCGGGCTTGGCGGAGTTGATAACCAGCACCTTGGGTGTCGGCGCTTGGATCAACAAATGTTTGCAGACGATTTACTTGGTACTCGCTGACAACACCGGCCTTAACAGCAACAAATCCACCTAAGACAGCTAATAGGAGCAGCGCTGTTACCCAACGCGCTGGAACACCTGAGACTGCAACAATTGTTACAACCGCTGCAGAGATAATAAGAACTGTTCCCATGTCAGGCTGCATAATGATGAGCGCAACCGGAATTGCAGCTACGGCAAGTGATTGCAACACATCTCTACTTGTCGGCCCATCGCTGTCATGTGAGCGCTCAGACAAGATCATTGACATACCAATAATGATTGCGATCTTGGCTAGCTCTGCCGGTTGAATCTGAAATCCGCCAGGCAAAGCAATCCATGCCTTTGCGCCATTTATTTCTGCGCCAAGGCCAGGAATGAGAACAACGACTAATCCCAATACGCCTGCGCCCCATAAGAATGGTGTGTAGGCACGTAGTAAGCGGTAATCAATAACTGTCACACCGTATGCCAACACCAAACCAATCAAGATATTAATGATGTGGCGCTTGAGGTAGTACTGGCCATCTAAACCGTTGCGGGTATACCAATCACGAGTAGCAGCCCACACAAGTAATGTCCCAACAAAAAGTAATAGCCCAACTACTGCAGTTAATACCGGATCAAATCCATGAACTAAAGATTGACGATTGCGTCGATATAAACGCTGGCGAGCATGGATCTGACTCACTTGGTCGCCTCCTTAGGTTTAGTTGCAGGTGAAATCTTAGGTAACTGTGTTGGTGGTTTGCCTTCTGGGAATAACGCCGCGCCAGAAACAACTTTGTTGCCAATTACTCCAAAGAGAGTTGAGTAAATCTGTCGCACGCCCACACCAGATGTCGATGCACCAAAGCCACCTTGGCCAACCATCATGACAACTGCATACCGTGGGTTCTTACTTGGTGCATAGGATGCAAACCAGGAGGTGTCATCTTTTTGTGAACCATTTGGATTTCGACCAAAGACTTGGCCAGTTCCTGTTTTACCGCTAACTTCAATTGGAAACCCTGCAAACGCTCCAGCACCCGTTCCACTCACAACTACTTCACGTAGCGCACCTTGTAGGAACTTGATTGTTGATGGAGCGGCGGTCAGCGTGCCAAGTTTATTAGGTGTAAATGTTTGGATAACTGTTCCATCTGTTTTGACGATTGCCTTGGCAATCTTTGCTTGCCAGATGGTCCCGCCATTGCCAATTGCCGCATACATCTGGGTCAACTTCAGTGGTGTCACAACAGTGTCACCCTGTCCGATAGAAAAGTTAACCGCATCTCCAGCGCGAACCTTGTCACCATCAACACAGTTTTCAGCAGCCAACTGGAGCAAGAATGGTGTTTGCTGAGCCTTTGTTGCACGCTCTTTATAGTTGCAATAGAAATCTTTGTTCTGCTGATACCAGCTCTTTTTATATATGCGATCTGCAAGGCGGGATGTGGACTCGGTCGGTAGGTCGATGCCAACCTTTTGAGTTATCTGAAATGATTGGGCTGCCTTGAAGAAGTAATCATTGGGCTCAGATTTTGGTCGCAAACCACCATCTCGAAGCCATTCATCAAAGGCTATTTGATACCAAATGGTGTCACACGAGACGGCAAGTGCCTTTTTCATACTCATAGATCCTTGATTTTTACTATCAAAGTTCTGAAATGCTCGCGTACCAACCTGGACCTCTGAAGGGCACTTGTAGGTAGCGTTTAAGTCATATCCGGCAGCAGCTGCGGCAACAACTGAGACAGCCTTAAAGGTTGAGGCTGGTGCAAACAAACCTTGCAATGCGCGGTTAAGTGCCGGTACAGACTTCTTTTCACTAAACAAATCTGATGCTTGTTGAACAGTTAACCCTCTCTCCCAAGCATTGGGATCATAGGTTGGATATGAGGCAAGAGCCAAGATGCGCCCGGTCTTGATATCCATAACTACAGCAGCACCTGAATCAGAGGTGTATCCATTAGCACGACCGCGCAGCACTGCATCTTTCAATGCTTTTTCGGCAGCTGCCTGCAGTCGAACATCCAAACTTGTTACTAAGTGATCTCCTGCAACAGGTTGAGTATTTTGGCTCTCACGCGTCACTAACTCTTTGCGATCAACAATTACTGTGCGGATTCCTGGCTCACCGCGCAAGAAAGAGTCATACTGAATTTCAAGTCCAGTCTTACCAATTGTCTCGCTACGGAAGTATTGATTGCCATTATCTTTTAATAAGTCAGATTCGGTCAGTGGTCCCACATAACCCAGCACATGCGCGGCATTCACACCCAAATAACTTGGATAGCTTCGGATTGCAATAGGCTGGGCATCAACTCCAGGAAATGCATCTGAGCGTTCAACTATCTGCAATGCAATGTCAGGATCTGCAGATTTTGTAATTGGAATTGGTTGGAATCTAGATCCCTGCCAGCAACCCGCTTTTTGTCCCTTTGGAAGCTCACCACACAGGCGCGTGTTTTGATAAATATCGCCATAGTTAAGTTTGAGCAGTGTTGCTAAGCGCTTCATAACACCAACACCTTTGTCATCTAACTTATCGATTGCTACTCGATCGATTGTGATCGCCAAACCAGCCTTATTCATAGCTAATGGGACGCCATAACCATCAACAATTAATCCACGCGTGGCAGGGGCAACAACATCTCTGCTTTGGATACTAAGGGCTGCATCTCGATACTTAGGACCTGCAGCAACCTGCAAGTAAAACAAGCGACCAAGTAGTGCCACCATCAAAGAAACAACGAGAATTTGAACTACAAGTAAAGACAGGCGTGACTTGTTGTTCATAGAGTAGACCGCGAATCAAAGACCAATGCATGTAAGCGGCTAAACACAGGTAGCAGGATTGGTGAAATCAAAAGCGCCCAGATACTCATGCCAAATAGGGTGATGAGCACTTGGATAAGTGAGCCTGCAGAAACACCTAAGAGCGCCCCAGTTGCGACGTATGCGATTTCGACTAAAACATTTGCAATTACTACGAAGAAAATAATGCCGGTGGCGTTTGCTCGAACATTGTCATCACCATAGCCAATATATGAAATTGCATACCCAGCCATCAACATAATCAATGTCCACTGACCAAATGGGCCAGAAGCACTTTGTGACAAGTCCATTAAGAAACCTGCTGCAAAGCCAATGACCGCTGCTACTTCAGTTTCACTCAAAACTGCCCACGTTAAAGCAAAGATCATCAGAATAGAAAAGCCACCGCCAGGTAAACGAAACTGCGAAATAACTGATTCTTGAATCACAAAAATCATAAGAAAGATTGGCGCAGCAATCGAAATCTGGCGGGTAAGCATGGTGGCTACTTAGTTGGAGATGGCGATGGAGTGACGAAAACTGTAACCGTTGGAATGGGTGTGACGCGTGGCTTAACTGGCACTAGCGCATCTCCAGGGTTGGATTCTGAGCCACTCACAACTACTGCAACAACTCCTAGTGTTGAAAAGTTTGTGTAGTAGCGAATAGTTGCTGTTTGCGCCACAGCACCTGCTGAGTTGTCCACCCCTGTTACATATCCCAATGGAACACCTGGAACAAAGGGACGGTTTGCAATGCTTCCGCGAGAGAGTAGAACATCACCCTCTTTAACAGTGGTCGAATTATCCAGCAATTGCAGGGTCGCAGAACCAGTTCCACGCCCTGTCAGGATGCCGATCTGTTGTGAGCCAGCAATGCGTGCGCCAATTCTAAAGCTTGGATCACTTGCTAATTGAATTAATGCAGTTGTTGGATACACATCTTTAACAACACCTGCAATGCCAGACTGCGACAAAACCGTCATGTTCTTCTTGATTCCAGCATTTGCCCCTACATCGATGGTGATTGTTTGTGAGAAAGATTGACTAGATCCATTGCTAATGACTTTGGCATTAACGATCTTGTATCCAGCAGTTCCTGCTAGATCTAAAATACTTTTGAGCTGCTTTAGCTGAGCATCTGCATTTTTACGATTGATAAGTCTTTGCTTCAAATTGGCGTTTTCAGCCTCAAGCTTTTCAATCTGATTTCGGGTTCGACCTAAGTGGGTCACATCAGAGAAAAAGTTTTTAACTGGAGTGAGAACTACGCTGCCAGCACGCTGAAACGGCGAGGTAATCGTTTGTGAACCTTGCTTAAATCCATCAATGACTCTCACGCCACGAAGATCTAAGGTAATGAGGAAGAGCGAGGTGACTATTAAAATCACCAACAACAAACGTGCGCGTCCACCATTACGCATTACGCAAAGACCTTATCGACGAGGCTCGGAGATTAGAACCTTCTCAAGTGCTTCAAACTCTTCGATGCACTTTCCAGAACCTTCAGCAACAGCATCCAATGGACGCTCTGCAATGTGAATTGGCATTCCGGTTTCTTTGCGAAGGCGCTCATCTAGACCCTTAAGAAGTGCTCCACCACCTGTAAGAACAATTCCACGATCCATTAGATCTGATGCAAGCTCAGGAGGTGTCTTATCAAGTGTGCTCTTAACTGCGTTTATAATTGCGTTAACTGGCTCTTCAAGTGCCTTGCGAATTTCAGCGGCTGAAACAACGATTGTCTTTGGAAGACCTGTTGCTAAATCGCGACCGCGAATTTCAGCATCGTTTTCTCCGGGCAATGGATAAGCAGATCCAATCGCCATCTTGATCTCTTCTGCTGTGCGCTCACCTAGAAGTAGCGAGAATTCACGCTTGACCCAGTTAATAATCGATTGATCTAGCTCATCGCCACCCACGCGAATAGATAGTGAGGTCACGATTCCGCCCAATGAAATAACAGCAACTTCTGTTGTACCGCCACCGATATCTACAACCATGTTGCCTGTTGGCTCGTGGATGGGAAGACCAGCACCGATTGCTGCAGCCATTGGCTCTTCAATGATGTACACCTTACGTGCACCTGCTGCATAACCAGCATCTTTAACTGCGCGCTGTTCCACACCAGTAATACCAGAAGGAACACACACAACAATTCTTGGCTTAGCCAAGTAACGACGACGGTGCACCTTTTGGATGAAGTAGCGCAACATGCGCTCTGTTGTATCAAAGTCTGCGATAACGCCATCCTTTAGCGGACGGATAGCAACAATATTGCCAGGAGTACGGCCAATCATCTTCTTCGCTTCAGTACCAACGGCCAAAATTGCGCCTGTATCTTGGTTCACAGCAACTACTGAAGGCTCGTTCAAAACAATGCCACGTCCACGCACATAGACAAGAGTGTTCGCTGTGCCTAAGTCAACGGCCATATCGCGGCCGATAAAGGACATTCTGCTTCCTTGAGACATTTTTACTCCTTGTACTTAATTGCTGGGGAAGAAAATCTGAATTTCACGCGCTGCAGATTCAGGTGAATCAGAGCCATGAACAATATTTTGCACAACCTTTGTTCCTTGATCACGCGCTAGATCGCCACGGATAGTTCCGGGTGCGGCAACAGTTGGATCTGTCGCTCCAGCTAATGAACGAAAACCTTCGATAACGCGATTGCCAGATGCAACGATCGCAACAATTGGACCAGACATCATGAACTCAACTAATGGTTCATAAAATGGCTTACCAACATGTTCTGCGTAATGCTTTTCTAGTAATGCACGATCTGCTTGCAGCATGCGCAAAGAATCAATTGCATAACCCTTTGCTTCAATACGTGAAATAACTTCGCCAACTAAACCGCGGGCAACGCCATCTGGCTTGACCAGGATTAGGGTTTTCTCAGTGCTCACTCGCCCAGTCTATTAGGGTTTTTTAGGCTCTGCAGCCAGCAAGGCAGCGCGAGCAGCCTCACCCTTGCGGCCCACAACTATGGCAGCCACCCAGAGACCAATCAAAACCACCCCAATAATGAAGAAGGATGGCTCAACAAATCCGAAGCCGATCATCGCTACCTGCATCAGCGAACCAATTACAAATCCACCTGGGCGTCGCACAAGTGCCGCTGCAACAAATAACAAGAATGAAACCACGCAACCATAAATAATTGCAGCGCTTGAAGCATCTTTCATAGCAAGAAGGATTGCAAAACCCATTGTCATGCTCTCAGCAATCAGAACTGATGCTCCAAGAATTTTCATTGTGCAAACTTCTTTCGCAAGTATGTGCGAGCTTCACCAACTGTGACAACAGATCCGGTCACAATAATTCCCACTGTGTCTTCACTCAGCGGACGCACAGCATCCCCAACTGCTCTATCTAACGCAGCACCTAAATCTGACACTTCAAACACTCGATCTGCTCCAAATATCTTTGATGCAATTTTTTCTAACTCACCAGATGGCATCGCACGTGATGAAGAGCTTTGCGTAACAATGACATGATCAACAATCTGCTCTAACTCCTGGAGTATTCCAGTTGCATCTTTATCCCCAAATACACCCACAACTGCGATGATTTCATCAAAATTGAACTCATTTAATAATGTCTCAGCCAAAGCTTTGGCACCATGTGGATTATGTGCAGCATCTAAAATTACTGTTGGATCGCGATGGACAACTTCACAGCGCCCAGGGGAGGTAACAGCTGCAAAACCAGCACGTACCGCATCAATATCTAGTGGCTGATCTCCAAAGAAGGCTTCAACGGCGACAAGGGCTGAGGCTGCATTTGCTGCTTGATGGCGACCATGCAATGGTAAAAAGATTTCATCGTATGTGTCATGAATACCTTGAATCGTCAATAACTGACCACCAACAGCAACTGCCCTTGATGCCACTAGGTACTCAACGCCTTCACGCACAACATCTGCGCCTACTTCTGCCGCCTTTCGGATTAACTCTTTAGCAGCCTCTGGCTCTTGCTGGGCAAGCACAACAAAGCCACCTTCTTTGATAATTCCAGCCTTTGTAGAGGCAATCTCATGCAATGTATTGCCTAGGTACTCCATATGATCAAAACCAATAGGCATTAATACCGAAACATCGGCCTCAACAACATTTGTTGCATCCCACTGCCCGCCCATGCCAACTTCAATAACTCCCACATCAACTGGATGTTCAGCAAAGGCTGCAAAAGCTAATGCAGTTATTGCTTCAAAGAAGGAGATGGGATGTTCAAACTTTGTATCCATCAAGTCTAGGTATGCAGCAATATCGTTGTAAGAAAAGATTAATTCTTTAGGATCAATGGGCTCACCATTAATGGCAATGCGTTCGCGATATGTTTCAAGGTGTGGGCTAGTAAAGCGTCCTGTGCGCAGGCCGTGGGCAAAGAGCAATGAATCAATCATGCGTGAGGTCGTTGTCTTACCGTTAGTGCCACCGATGTGAATCGTGGGATAGGTCAACTGAGGTGAACCTAATAGATCAACCAGTGCTGCAATACGTTCTGTACTTGGAGCAATACGAGTTTCTGGCCAACGAGCAAGTAATGCTTGCTCGATTGCATCTACTCTTTCTTGATCGTCAGGTGAAATCATCATGCTTGTGGCAGCGCAGCTAATGCTGAAGTAATACGCGCAATATCTGCAGTCGTCTTTTCAAGTCGCTCGCGAATCTCAACAACGACATCTTCTGGCGCTTTTGCCATAAAGCCCTGGTTGTTTAGCTTGACTTCAGCGGTTTGCTTATCCTTTCTAGCTGTTACTAAATCCTTTTCAAGACGTGCACGCTCTGCAACGACATCGACAGATCCTGTTAGGTCAAATTCGATTGTTACCCCTGCTGCCTCGCACTTGGCACTCGGTGTTATGTCACCAAGTTCCATGCGCACAACAAATGCAACCGCAGATGTGTAATCTGCAATTTCGCCCTTTGCAACGATGCGTCCTGGGATCTTTAGCGAACTCTTGATTCCTTGATCGTTACGGAAGCGGCGAACCTCAGTGATGATCTCTTGTAGCTTGCCAACAAGGTTTTCTGCCTTCTTATCAACGTGGGCAGCGTTGGCTTGTGGCCATTGCGCAACAACTAGGGATTCTCCCCCAGTTAACGTGGTCCACATTTGCTCTGTAATAAATGGCATTACTGGGTGCATCAAGCGGAAGAGTTGATCTAAAACATAACCAAGTACACGCTTTGTTGAATCTGCAGTGCCTGATGCAAAGGCTTCCTTTGAAAGCTCTAGGTACCAGTCACATAGGTCATCCCATGCAAAGTGATACATCAACTCACAGGCTCGAGCGAACTCATACTTCTCCAGAAGCTCTGTGGTCTCTTTAACAGTTTCAGACAAGCGGCTCAGGATCCACTTATCGATGGCGTTGAGTGACTCAAGTGGTGGTAGATCACCCAAAACAGTTGCACCATTCATCATGGCAAAGCGTGTTGCATTCCAAAGCTTTGTTGCAAAGTTACGGGAACCACCGATCCAGTCTTCGGCAAGTGCTTGATCTGTGCCTGGGTTAGCACCACGTGCCAATGTAAAGCGCAACGCATCTGCTCCGTACTTGTCCATGAATTCAATGGGATCAACAACATTTCCACGGCTCTTTGACATCTTCTTACCAAATTGATCGCGTACTAAACCGTGCAACATGATTGTTTTAAAAGGTGCAACACCATCCATTGCAAAAGTAGACATCATCATCATGCGCACAACCCAGAAGAACAAAATATCATAACCAGTCACAAGCACAGATGTTGGATAGAACTTTGCAAGATCTGCAGACTTTTCTGGCCAGCCAAAGGTAGAAAATGCCCATTGCCCAGATGAGAACCAGGTGTCTAGTACATCTGGATCTTGTGTCCAACCGGCAGGTGCGCTTTCATCAGGACCAACAACTACTACCTCACCATTTGGTCCATACCAAACAGGAATTCTGTGACCCCACCACAACTGACGAGAAATACACCAGTCATGCATGTTGTCGACCCAATCAAAGTAACGTGGTGCAAGTGCTTCAGGTTCAATTTTTACCGCACCGCTTCGAACAGCATCTGCAGATGCCTTTGCCATCGGTGCAACTTTTACAAACCACTGCTTTGATAAACGTGGCTCTACGGTGATTTCGCAACGAGAACAATGACCAACTGCGTGCAGGTATGGTCGCTTTTCAGCAACGAGGCGACCTTCTGCGCGCAACGCTTCGACTACAGCCTTACGTGCATCAAAGCGATCCAGGCCATCAAATGCGCTGTTGGTGCCAATGACTTTTGCATCAGCATCCAAGATCACGATATTTGCCAAGTTATGTCGAACACCAATCTCAAAGTCGTTTACATCGTGGGCGGGAGTTACCTTCACCGCACCTGTACCAAAAGCAGGATCAACATGTTCGTCAGCAACAATCGGGATCTCGCGATTAATCAGCGGCACCTTTACTGTCTTGCCAATCATGTGTGAATAACGCTTGTCATCTGGATTAACCGCAACGGCAGTATCACCCAGCATTGTTTCAGCACGTGTTGTTGCAACAACGATCTCTGTATCACCTTCTCCATAGCGAATTGAAACGAGCTCGCCTGCATCATCGCTGTGCTCTACTTCAATATCTGACAACGCTGTTAAGCATCGTGGACACCAGTTGATAATTCTTTCTGCGCGATAAATTAAATCTGCGTCATACATCCGCTTAAATATTGCGACGACAGCCTTGGACATTCCCTCATCCATAGTAAAACGTTCGCGAGACCAATCAACTGAGGATCCCAAACGCTTCATCTGTTCAAGAATGGCACCGCCTGATTCCTCTTTCCATTCCCACACCTTTTTAACAAACTCTTCGCGACCAAGATCATGACGTGATTTTCGATCTGTTGCTAATTGTTTTTCAACAACGTTTTGAGTTGCAATTCCTGCATGGTCCATGCCAGGTAACCACAAAACTTCAAAGCCTTGCATGCGCTTCATGCGCGTTAGGCAATCCTGCAAAGTTTGATCTAGTGCGTGACCGATATGTAAAACGCCGGTGACATTAGGTGGTGGTAAAACAATAGAAAAAGGAGGCTTACTAGAAGTTGCATCAGCTGTGAAATATCCGGCATCAACCCACTTTTGATACAGCGCAGATTCAATCTCGTTTGGCGAGAAGGATGAGGCTAATTCACGGCTTGAAGACATAGTGCGCAGTCTAGATTATGCGCTCTTCTCCTCTGCACCTTTTGGTGCTCGTGAGCGCTTTGGACCTGTGTGATGTATCAATGTTGGCGCTCCACCAGATGTGATGCACTCCTTGGTGATAATCACCTTTTCAACATCTGTGCGGCTCGGAACTTCATACATCACTGTTAGAAGTGCGGATTCCATGATTGCGCGAAGTCCACGGGCACCTGTGCCACGTTCTTGTGCAAGATCTGCAATTGCAAGTAAGGCTTCTTCATCAAAATCTAACTCAACATGATCTAAATCAAATAGACGCTGATACTGCTTCACAAGAGCGTTCTTTGGCTCGGTCAGAATCTGCATCAAGGCAGGCTTATCAAGGTTTTCAACACTTGTTAGTACTGGCAGGCGCCCAATGAACTCTGGAATCATTCCAAACTTCAATAGATCCTCTGGCATCACATCGGCAAAGATATCCTTACGGTTCTTATCTGTTGCATCTTGCAGAGTTGCATTAAAGCCAACGCCTGATTTGCCAATGCGGCTTTCAATAATCTTTTCAAGGCCAGAAAATGCCCCACCAACAATGAACAAGACATTTGTAGTGTCAATCTGAATAAATTCTTGGTGTGGGTGCTTGCGACCGCCCTGAGGTGGCACAGATGCAACAGTTCCTTCAAGAATCTTCAATAGCGCTTGCTGAACACCTTCACCTGAGACATCGCGTGTGATTGATGGGTTTTCAGATTTGCGGGCAACCTTATCGATCTCATCGATGTAGATGATTCCTGTTTCAGCCTTCTTCACATCATAATCTGCTGCTTGCAAAAGCTTCAGCAAAATGTTTTCAACATCTTCACCGACGTAGCCTGCTTCAGTTAACGCAGTTGCATCTGCGATTGCAAATGGAACGTTGAGCATGCGAGCCAAAGTTTGCGCCATAAGTGTCTTGCCGCAACCAGTTGGCCCGAGCATCAAAATATTTGACTTTGCTAATTCAATTCCGCCATCACCCTTTGATTCACCACTCTGCACACGCTTGTAATGGTTATAGACGGCAACAGATAAAGACTTCTTTGCACGATCTTGACCGATTACATATTGATCTAGAAATTCAAAGATTGCTTGTGGCTTAGGAAGCTCTGACAAACCAAGGGAAGCCGCTTCGCTGAGCTCTTCAACGATGATTTCATTACATAGTTCAATACATTCATCACAGATATAAACGCCAGGACCAGCAATAAGCTTTTTTACTTGCTTCTGGGTTTTGCCGCAGAAGGAGCACTTCAGCAGATCGCTTGTTTCACCGATTCTTGTCATGGCACTCCTTATAAGCCCTGGCAGGGGAAGGCAGGGTCTTCTAAGAGATAACTGTACTTTTGGCTCCGCCTAGTTGCATTCCTTTTAAGCGCCATAACTGTTCGCTCTTAGAATAATTACTTCTTGGCTTTGCGTGAAGCAAGAACTTGATCAATGATTCCGTACTCAACAGCTTCGGCTGCTGTAAGAATCTTGTCGCGCTCTATGTCTTTACGGATTTCTTCAGATGACTTCACCACATGGCGTGAGAGAAGGTCTTCTTGCAAGCGAGTGATGCGATCGATTTCGCGAGCTTGAATTTCAATATCAGATGCCTGACCGCCACCTTCTGATGATGGTTGGTGAATCAAGATGCGTGAGTGTTCTAGTGCGTAACGCTTGCCCTTAGCACCACCAGCAAGAATTACCGCTGCTGCAGATGCTGCTTGGCCCAAGCAAATTGTGCTGATATCTGGGCGCACAAACTGCATGGTGTCATAAATGGCTGTTAGCGCTGTAAATGATCCACCAGGTGAGTTGATGTAGATCATGATGTCGCGATCTGGATCCATGGATTCCAGAGTCAAAAGCTGTGCCATTACATCGTTTGCAACGGTGTCATCAATTGGCTGGCCCATGAAAATGATGCGCTCTTCAAAAAGCTTTGTATATGGATCTTGACGCTTGTATCCATAGGCTGTCTTTTCTTCGACAGTTGGAAGAACGTAGCGTGCATTAATTTCTTGGAATGTCATTACGCTTTCCCTCCTGTGATTTGTCCCAGTGAAGTGACTACATGATCAACAAAGCCATAATCCTTTGCATCTTTTGCATTAAACCAGTTGTCGCGATCTGAGTCAGCAAGAATCTTTTCTAGAGTCTGACCTGTATGCAAAGCATTTAACTCTGAAAGAGTTTGCTTTGTAATAGCCATCTGCTCAGCCTGAATGCGAATATCAATTGCGTTTCCACCAATTCCACCTAGTGGTTGGTGCATCAAAATACGTGAGCTCTTAGTTGAGTAACGCTTACCCTTGGCACCAGAAGTGAGAAGGAACTGACCCATTGAAGCAGCCATTCCAAAGGTAACTGTTGCTACATCATTGGGGATTAATTGCATGGTGTCGTAGATCGCCATACCTGCAGTGACTGAGCCACCAGGTGAGTTGATATACATAAAAATATCTTTCTTCGCATCTAATGAAGATAGGAGTAGCAACTGAGCACACAACATGTTGGCCATGTCGTCGCGCACTTCACCTGACAAGAAAACAATCCGCTCTTCAAGCAGGCGGTTGTAAATCTGGTCCTTCATCTTGCTCTCTGTATCCACGTCAATTGCCTCCCGTATTTTTACCTGTGGTGACCCTAACAATTAAGCAGCCCAAATGCTTCCCGATTATGAGAAATACATGCGTGAACTGTGTCGTGTTCGCTGTAGGCGGAGAGAAAAAGAAGGTTTAAGCCTCTTCGACTAGATCGGCTGGGTTTGGCTGTGGCGCAAGGGCTTCTAGGTCAATCACATTTCCTGAAGCATCCTTAACAGTGATGCGACCCAAAACAGATGCAAGCGCCTTTGCTCGAGTTACCTCGGCTACCAACTGCTGAATCTGTCCAGCCTTTTGTAGCTCTTCTGCAAACTGCTGTGGCGCCATTCCGTAACGCTGTGATGTGCGCACTAAGTACTCAGTTAACTCAATTTCAGTAACCTGAACTTCTTCAGCAGAAACGATTGCATCAAGCAAGAAATCAGATTTTAGAGATGAACGAACCTGACCATCAACTTCTGCGCGGTGCTCTGCATCTTCCAAGCGTCCTTCACCCTCAAGGTGATCATTAACCTCTAGTTCAACAAGATTATCTGGAACTGGAATCTCATTGTCTGCAAGTAGTTTCTCAACGAGACGGTCGCGTGCTTGTGCGCCTTGTTCCATCTTCTTCACGCGCTCTAAGCGTGCAACAAAATCAGTCTTTAACTCGGCTAGTGTGTCGAACTCAGATGCCAGCTTTGCAAAGGCATCATCAACTGGTGGCAGCTCGCGCTCTTTAACAGCCTTAACAGTTACTGTTACCTCGCCCTTTTCGCCCTCTTGCTGGCCAACTAGTTGAGTTTCAAATGTCTTCACATCTGTGGCCTTCATGCCGATTAACTTCTCATCCAGACCATCGATCATCTTGTCTGAACCAACCTCATAAGAGATGTCGTTAGCTTGTCCGCCATCAACCTCTTTGCCGTCAATAAAGGCGGTCATATCAAGGGTAGTGAAATCTCCATTTTTGACTTCGCGCTCAACAGTTGTCAGTGTTCCAAAGCGTGTGCGCAATGACTCGATCTGCTCATCAACATCTGCATCTGCAACAACCACATCATCAACCTCAACCGTGATCTTGGAAAAATCTGGCAATACAACCTCTGGGCGAACATCAACCTCAACGGTGAAAACAAGCTTGTCGTTATCTACAAACTCTTTCACATCTACTTCTGGACGACCAATAACGGCAACATTGTGCTCACGAGCAGCTTGGCCATAGAACAAAGGAAGAGCTGAGTTAATTGCCTCATCGATGACAGCTCCGCGACCCACGCGCTGATCAATCATTGATGCAGGAATTTTTCCCTTACGGAAACCTGGAATGTTTACCTGCGCAGCAACCTTCTTATAAGCGTTAGCTACATGTGGTTCAAGATCAGCGTAAGGAACTTCAACATCAAGACGAACACGAGTTGGAGAAAGAACTTCGACTGAACTTTTCACTAATTTCTCCTAATGGGATCGAGGAAGAACGAAACAAACTGGTCGGGGCGGGGAGATTCGAACTCCCGATCTCCTGCTCCCAAAGCAGGCGCGCTAGCCACTACGCTACGCCCCGAGGCGCAAAGCAGGAGTCTAAACCAGATTTCGTACTCTGATTACCGACCCAGTACCTTTAGCCCCTAAGCACCTGCGGGTGTAGCTCAATGGTAGAGCCCCAGCCTTCCAAGCTGGCCATGCCGGTTCGATCCCGGTCACCCGCTCCAGTTTGTTTATCCGATAGATCCGACCTTGTTAATGAGGGCTCGGCCACTGAA
>NZ_JBBAMW010000013.1:0-18813 GCF_040402275.1 Candidatus Planktophila sp.
CAAACCGTACCCTTGCCCTCCAGCCGCGAAAGCGGAAACTACTACTTTCTATCCCTACGGAGCACAATTGTCTACACCACAAATTGCAATAAATGACATCGGATCAGCTGAAGATTTTCTAGCAGCAATCGAAGGCACAATCAGAAATTTCAATGATGGCGACCTAGTTTCAGGTGCCGTTGTTCAAGTTGGACGTGAAGAAGTACTTGTTGATATCGGATACAAGACTGAAGGCGTTATTCCAGCGCGCGAACTTTCAATTCGCCACGATGCAGATCCAAACTCAATCGTTAAAGTCGGTGAGATTATTGAAGCTCTCGTTCTTCAGAAAGAAGATAAAGAGGGTCGCCTGATTCTTTCCAAGAAGCGCGCACAGTACGAGCGCGCATGGGGAGACATCGAAGGCAAGAAGGAGCGCGACGAAGTTGTCGTCGGAACTGTTATTGAAGTTGTTAAGGGCGGACTTATCGTTGACATCGGTCTACGTGGCTTCCTTCCAGCATCACTTGTTGAAATGCGTCGCGTCCGCGATCTGACTCCATACATTGGCAAGCAGGTTGAGGCACGCATCATCGAGCTAGATAAGAATCGCAACAACGTTGTTCTTTCACGTCGTGCATTCCTAGAGCAGACACAATCAGAATCACGCACAACATTCCTGAACCAGCTGCAAAAGGGCCAGGTTCGCACAGGTGTTATTTCATCAATCGTTAACTTCGGTGCATTCGTTGACCTTGGTGGCGTAGATGGCTTGGTACACGTTTCAGAGCTTTCATGGAAGCACATTGATCACCCAGGTGAAGTTGTTGAAGTTGGCGATGAGGTAACTGTTGAAGTTCTCGAAGTTGATTTTGAGCGTGAGCGTGTCTCACTATCACTGAAGGCAACACAAGAAGATCCATGGCAGGCATTTGCTCGCACACACACAATCAATCAGGTTGTCCCAGGTGTTGTGACAAAGCTTGTTCCATTCGGAGCATTCATTCGTGTTCATGAAGGTATTGAAGGCCTAGTTCACATTTCAGAGTTGGCAGAACGCCACGTTGAAATTCCAGAGCAGGTTGTTCAGGTTGATGATGAGTTGTTCGTAAAGATCATCGACATCGACCTCGAGCGTCGTCGTATTTCACTATCACTCAAGCAGGCTAATGAAGGACATGAGATTGAGATCGAAGCATTTGATCCATCTCAGTACGGAATGGCTGCACGTTATGACGCAGAAGGAAACTTCATTTACCCTGAAGGTTTTGATTCTGACTCACAAGAGTGGAAGCCAGGATATGAAACACAGCGCGAAGAGTGGGAAAAGCAGTACGCCCAAGCGCAGGAGCGTTTCATGGCACACAAGAAGCAGAAGTCTGAAGCAAAGGTTGCTGACGCAGCTGCCACTCCAGCCGAAGGTGCAGAAGAAGTTGTTGCTGCCGAATAAGTAAGAAGACTCTATGAAAAGGCCTCGCGTAACTGCGGGGCCTTTTTCATTCTCAGACTATTCTTTGAGCATGCGGGTCATTGGATTAACTGGGGGCATTGGTTGCGGCAAGTCACTTGCGGCGCAGTACTTTGCTGAGCTTGGCGCACTGGTAATCGATGCCGATCAATTAGCACGGGCCGCAATTGAACGAGGATCAGATGGCTTTGATGAAGTTGTCGCTCTTTTTGGTGATTCGATTTTAAAGGATGGAAATATTGATCGCAGAGCTTTGGGCGAATTGATATTTCAAGATTCAATTGCTAAAAAAAAGTTAGAAAACATAGTTCATCCTTTCGTTCGCAGAGAGTTTGAAGGAGCGGTCGCATCCCTAAAGGGTGACCAAGTTCTGGTGTATGAGATTCCATTGTTAGTTGAAACAAATTCGCATGAAAGATTTGATGTTGTAATAACCGTCGAATCTGAAATGGAAAACCGTATTGCGCGCTTGCGGGGTAGAGGAATGCACATTTCAGAGATCGAGGGCCGTATTGCGGCGCAGGCGACTCGTGAACAGCGAATCGAGGTCGCTGACTTCCTCATAGAAAATGATGGAAGCGAAGATGAGCTGCTCCGCCAGGTCGAGAATATTTGGGATAGCCTCCACGATAATAAATAAGTAGGCTTGGCAAATGCGCCCGATATCTGATCTACAACGCAGAGTTGAGCCTTTTCAGGTAATCAGTGAGTATGTTCCGGCTGGAGATCAGCCTGCTGCAATCGCAGAAATTACAAAGCGAATTAATGCCGGAGAAAAAGATGTAGTTCTTCTCGGTGCTACCGGTACGGGAAAGTCTGCGACAACAGCCTGGCTAATCGAGCAGCTACAGCGTCCAACTTTGGTACTTGCCCCTAATAAGACACTTGCTGCCCAATTAGCAAATGAGTTCCGCGAACTTCTGCCTAACAACGCGGTCGAATACTTTGTTTCTTACTACGACTATTACCAACCAGAAGCGTACGTACCACAGACAGATACATTTATTGAGAAGGATTCAAGTGTCAATGAAGAGGTTGAGCGCTTGCGCCACTCGGCCACTAACTCACTTCTGACCAGACGCGATGTCATAGTGGTAGCAACTGTTTCTTGTATCTATGGACTTGGTACACCGCAGGAGTATGTGGATCGCATGGTGCGCCTGCGTGTGGGCGAAGAGATTGAGCGAAATGCTTTGCTTCGCCGTTTTGTTGATGTTCAATACAAACGCAATGACATGGCTTTTGAACGAGGAACATTCCGTGTGCGCGGGGACACCATCGAGATCATTCCAATGTATGAAGAGTTGGCCATTCGCATTGAAATGTTTGGCGATGAGATTGAAAAGCTGACGACCCTTCACCCACTCACGGGGGAGATTATTAGAGAAGAAGAAGAGATCTTCATCTTTCCAGCGACACACTACGCCGCAGGTCCTGAAACAATGAAGCGAGCAATTGGTGATATCCAGGATGAACTACAGATCCAATTAAACCTCTTCGAAAAGCAGGGCAAGTTGCTCGAAGCTCAACGACTTCGAATGCGCACAACATTTGATATTGAGATGATGGAGCAGATCGGATTTTGTAGCGGTATCGAAAACTATTCTCGTCACTTAGATGATCGTGCTGCAGGATCTGCTCCGCACTGCCTACTTGATTATTTCCCTGAGGATTTCTTAGTTGTTATCGATGAAAGCCATGTAACAGTTCCACAACTAGGTGCAATGTTTGAAGGCGATGCCTCACGTAAACGCACATTGGTTGAGCATGGATTTCGCTTGCCAAGCGCTTTAGATAACCGCCCGCTCAAGTTCCCAGAGTTCTCTGAACGAACCGGACAAACTCTCTATCTCTCCGCAACACCGGGTAAGTATGAGATGGCCAAGGTCAATGGCGATGTCGTAGAACAAGTTATTCGTCCTACAGGTTTAGTTGATCCACAGATTGTGATTAAGCCTATTAAGGGTCAGATTGATGATCTGCTCAATGAGATCAATATCCGTGCAGCCAAAAATGAGCGCGTTCTTGTAACTACTCTTACTAAGAAGATGTCAGAGGATTTAACAGATTATCTACAAGAGCGAGGGGTCAATGTTCGTTACTTGCACTCTGAAGTTGACACCTTGCGCCGCGTGGAATTGCTTCGAGAGCTTCGCACTGGTGATTATGATGTTTTGATCGGTATCAACTTGCTGCGTGAAGGACTGGATCTACCTGAGGTATCACTAGTTGCAATTTTGGATGCTGACAAAGAAGGTTTCCTTCGTTCTTCAACATCATTGATTCAAACGATTGGACGTGCTGCTCGAAATGTTTCTGGTGAGGTTCATATGTATGCAGACCGGATTACAGATTCGATGGCCAAGGCAATAGATGAGACAAATCGCCGTCGCGCAAAGCAGGTTACCTATAACCTCGAGCGAGGCGTTGACCCTCAACCATTGCGCAAAAAGATTGCAGATATTACTGATTTGATTAACCGCGAAAGCGCGGACACGGAAGAGCTTTTGTCCCATGAAAAGGGTGGAGCGAAGAAAATTGCATCATCTGCTGGTATTTATGACAAATCCTCCATCTCTTTGCCGCGCAAGGATCTGATCGCATTGATAGGCTCGCTCACCGATCAGATGCGAAATGCAGCATCTGAACTTCAATTTGAGGTCGCAGCGCGATTGCGTGATGAAATCAAGATATTGAAGAAAGAGCTACGAATGATGGAAGAGGCCGGGGTTTGAGCATCGATAAGTTGGTTGTGCGCGGAGCACGCGAACACAACCTAAAAAATGTTTCCATCGAACTGCCTCGAGATGCGTTAGTTGTCTTTACAGGTTTATCTGGTTCAGGAAAGTCTTCCCTTGCCTTCGACACAATCTTTGCTGAAGGTCAGCGTCGTTATGTTGAATCACTGTCGGCATATGCGCGCCAATTCTTAGGGCAGATGGATAAGCCAGATGTTGATTTCATCGAAGGTCTATCTCCTGCGGTTTCAATTGATCAGAAATCAACCAACCGAAATCCTCGTTCAACCGTCGGAACAATCACCGAGGTTTATGACTATTTGCGTCTTCTATTTGCTCGTGCGGGCCGACCTCACTGTCCAAATTGTGGACACGCAGTTACCCGTCAGTCGCCTCAGCAAATTGTTGATCAGATTCTTGAACTACCTCCAACTACAAAGTTTCAAATTTTGGCACCTGTTATTCGTGCACGCAAGGGTGAATTTGTTGAGTTGTTCAGTGATTTGATCACTCAAGGCTATTCACGTGCTCGTGTGGACGGCGAAGTAATTCAACTCTCCGATGCGCCAAAGTTAAAGAAGCAGGAAAAGCACACCATCGAAGTTGTTATTGATCGTTTAACAGCCAAAGCAGAAAGCAAAACACGTCTGACCGACTCTATAGAAACCGCATTACGACTTGCATCCGGAATCGTTGTGTTGGATTTTGTCGATGCTAAAGGCGCTGATAAGGAGCGCACCTATAGTGAGCATTTAGCCTGCCATGATTGCGAGCTTTCATTTGAAGAGCTCGAGCCTCGTTCCTTCTCGTTTAACTCACCTTTTGGTGCATGTGCTGAGTGCTCAGGTATTGGTACTAAAAAAGAGGTTGATGAGGATCTGATCATTCCCGATGACTCAATTTCGATTAATGATGGAGCTATTGCGCCTTGGTCGGGCGGGCAATCATCAGATTACTTCCTACGTTTACTAGAAGCACTTGCGAAAGACTTGCCATTTTCACTCGATACGCCATGGAAGAAGATCTCTGCAAAAGCACGAGAAGCAATTCTTAATGGTTACGAGTATGAAATTAAGATGAAGTACAAGGGTCGCTATGGTGCTCGTAATTACACAACTGGCTTTGAAGGTGTTATTCCATTTATTCACCGTCGTCATGAGGAAACAGATAGTGATTACAGCCGCGATAAATACGAGGCGTATATGCGCGAGATCTCTTGTGAAAAGTGCAATGGTGCGCGTCTTAAGCCTGAAGTACTTGCGGTGACAATTGGGGATAAAAATATTTCACAGATCTGTGAACTCTCAATTGCAGACTGTGCCGCCTTCTTAAAGCAGATCAAGCTGAACAAGCGCGAAGCGCAGATTGCAGAACGTGTGATGAAGGAAGTCAACGCACGTCTTGGCTTCTTGCTAGATGTTGGACTTGATTACCTTTCACTGGCACGTCCTGCTGGATCTCTATCTGGCGGTGAAGCACAGCGCATTCGCCTTGCAACTCAAATTGGTAGTGGTTTAGTCGGAGTTCTCTATGTTCTAGATGAGCCTTCAATTGGATTACATCAAAGAGATAACAAGCGTCTCATTGAAACTCTGACCCGACTTCGCAACCTTGGTAACACATTAATCGTTGTTGAGCACGATGAAGAAACTATTCGCACCGCGGACTGGATCGTGGATATTGGTCCAGGTGCTGGCGAACATGGTGGCAAGGTTGTTGTCTCTGGAAGTTATGAAGATCTGATTGCTTCGAAAGAATCTTTAACAGGTGCATACTTGTCAGGGCGCAAATCTATTGCGATACCTAAAACACGTCGTCCGATTGATTCAAAACGCAAGCTTGTTGTTAAGGGTGCGAAAGAAAATAACCTTAAAGAGATCGATGTCGAAGTTCCATTGGGAGTCTTTGTCTCGGTAACAGGTGTTAGTGGTTCCGGTAAGTCAACATTAATAAATGACATTTTGTATACCGTGCTTGCTAACAAACTCAATGGTGCGCGCCTAGTGCCCGGTCGTCACCGAACTGTCACTGGTATTGAACTGTTGGACAAAGTTGTTCACGTTGATCAATCTCCAATCGGTCGCACGCCACGTTCAAATCCTGCAACCTACACAGGTGTGTTCGACAAGATCCGTGCGCTCTTTGCTGAAACAAGTGAAGCTAAAATCCGTGGATACCAGCAGGGTCGTTTCTCTTTCAACGTTAAGGGTGGTCGTTGCGAGAACTGTTCAGGTGATGGAACGATCACAATTGAGATGAATTTCTTGCCAGATGTGTATGTTCCCTGCGAGGTCTGTCATGGTGCGCGCTATAACCGGGAAACCCTAGAAGTTCACTATAAGAACAAGACCATTGCAGAAGTACTGAATATGCCTATTGAAGAGGCCGGTAGCTTTTTCGAATCAGTTCCAGCGATTGCTCGCTACCTCAAGACACTCAATGATGTTGGTCTTGGCTATGTTCGCCTCGGTCAATCTGCACCAACGCTATCTGGCGGAGAGGCGCAGCGCGTGAAGCTTGCAACTGAGTTACAACGCAGATCTACCGGCCGCACCATCTATGTTTTGGATGAACCAACAACAGGATTGCACTTTGAAGATGTGAATAAGTTGTTAGCTGTTCTAAATCGCCTTGTAGACACCGGTAACACCGTTGTTGTTATCGAGCACAACCTCGACGTCATTAAGTGCTCAGACTGGGTCATTGACATGGGACCTGAAGGCGGATTCCGCGGGGGATTAGTTGTTGCAGAAGGAACTCCAGAAGATGTTGCAAAGGTGAAAGAGAGCTACACAGGACAGTTCTTGGGTGGGATTTTAAAGACAAATAGAAAAGCGCCAGCAAAGAAGTAGAGCGATGGCAGATCCCCAAAGTTATCGGCCAAGTAATATCCCGGAACACCCTGGTGTTTATCGTTTTTATAATGATAAAGACAAGATCATCTATGTTGGTAAGGCGAAGAATCTTAAGAACCGCCTGAGTAATTACTTTCAGGCAAATCTTGCTACTAAAACTTATCGCATGGTCCATGAAGCGGTCAGGGTTGACTGGACCATCGTAAGTACCGAACTTGAAGCGTTGGCTCTGGAATTTAGCTGGATTAAACAACATCAACCTAAGTACAACGTTCAGTTTAAAGATGACAAGTCCTATCCATATCTTGCTCTGTCTCTTAATGATGAATACCCAATGATCTTTATAACTAGAAAAGACAAGCGGCCAGGACTTAAATACTTTGGCCCCTATACAAATGCCTGGGCACTTCGCAATACCTTTGAAGTTCTATTGAAAGTGTTTCCGGTTAGATCCTGTTCTTCTGCAAACTTCACACGCGCACGAAAGAGCAAGAGACAGTGCTTACTAGGTGACATCGGAAAATGCGCTGCGCCGTGTGTGGATTGGATTTCCAAGGAGGATCACCACCAGCTTGCCCAACGGCTCAATGACTTTATGGAATCAGGGATGGAGAACATCCTGCCTAAGTTGCATGAGGAGATGGAGAACGCGGCCAATAATGAGGAGTTTGAAAGAGCGGCTCGTTTGCGAGATCAAATCGATTCCTTTGAAAAAGCTCAAAAATCTACAGAAGGTAACTTCTCAGATGATTTAGATGGCGACTTCATTTCACTCTATCAAGATGGCTTTCATGCAGCCGGATCAATCTTTTCAATGCAACGCGGCTCTGTTAAGGGATCACGGTCATGGATTGTGGATCAAGAGATGGTGCTTGAGGGGCAAGATGTTTTAACCGCTTTGCTGTATTCGATTTATGGAACTGGTGCAGTGCAGGTGCCACGAAATATTTATGTGAACAGCGAACCTGTTGATAAGGATCAGCTAGAAAAATGGCTTGAAACTTTAGGAACATCCAAGGTTGAGATCAAGGTTCCACAACGAGGTGAAAAGGTAGAACTCCTAGATACCGTTAAGAGAAATGCCCAGTACTCGTTGATTCAGTATTTAAGCAAGCGCGCCACCGATGCTGCTGTCAGCGGCAAAGCGTTGACAGAAATTGAAGAATCTTTGAACTTAGGTCGCACCCCATTGCGTATTGAGTGTTTTGATATTTCAAATATCTCTGGCACATCGGTTGTCGCATCAATGGTTGTTTTTGAAGATGGAATGGCGAAGAAGAGTGAGTACCGTCGATTCATCATCAATACTGATGAGGGCTTCGATGACACACGAGCAATGCATCAAGTGGTCACACGTCGCCTTAAGCGCCTCATTGATGATCGTCAAGAAAATGAGGCTGAGGTCGCAGAGTTGGGGGGTAAGCCGAGCAAGTTTGCATACCCTCCACAATTAATCGTCGTTGATGGCGGCGCACCTCAGGTAAGTGCAGCACAGCGTGCTTTAGATGAACTTGGTATTACAGATATCGCATTGTGTGGTTTAGCTAAGCGTCTAGAAGAGGTTTGGATACCAGGATTAAGTGATCCATTAATTTTGCCCCGAAACAGCGAAGGCCTCTATCTACTCCAGAGAATTCGCGATGAAGCCCACCGCTTTGCAATTTCTTTTCACCGATCTCGCAGATCTAAGGTGATGTTGGAATCGGTATTAGATGATATTCCGCAGTTGGGCTCAATGCGCAGGGCAGCGCTCCTAGAGCGGTTTGGATCAGTCGCTGCTATTCGCAAAGCAAACGTAGAGGACATCGCAGCAACTCCTGGCATAGGTTCGAAGATCGCATCGGTTATTGAAGAGCATTTGAGTGAAATTACTGCCCAAAAGGTCAACACCGAAACCGGTGAAATCAGTAATAATTAGGCCATGACACAAGAGACCTTAATTCTGACCGGCATGTCAGGTGCTGGCCGATCAACGGTTGCCCATGCCTTAGAAGATCTCGGTTGGTATGTTGTCGATAATCTTCCGCCCTCTTTGTTACCAGCTTTAGTAAGTAAAGGAACTGGGCCACAAGGCAAAGAGTTAGCTGTTGTCGTTGATGTTCGCGGCGGAGAGTTCTTTGATGAACTAACTCACGCGTTAGCCGAACTCAAAGATAGTAAATCTGACTATCAATTAGTTTTCTTGGATGCGACAGATCAATCACTAGTCCAACGTTTTGAATCAACTCGTCGACCTCATCCTTTGCAGGGCAAGGATCGCATCGTTGATGGCATTGCGAGAGAACGTGTAAAGCTTGAAGATTTTCGTTCACAAGCTGATGTAGCCATCGATACATCAAATCTGAATGTTCACCAGTTAGAAAAGCGTATCGGCGAAATATTTGGTTCAGGCAAGTCCCAGGGGATTAGAATTAATGTTTTATCATTTGGATACAAATACGGAATCCCAGTTGATGCAGATCTAGTTCTAGATTGTCGATTCATTCCAAATCCACATTGGATTCCCGAACTTCGTCCATTAACGGGTTTAACGCCACAGGTCAGTGAAAAGGTTCTTGGCAGTGAAGGCGTTAAAGATTTTGTTCATGGATATGTGCGTCTCGTAGATTCAATGATGGATGGCTATATGCGTGAAGGAAAAAAGTATGTAACTATTGCAGTTGGTTGCACGGGTGGAAAACATCGAAGCGTTGCAATTACGGAAGAGATCGCACGACAACTTAGTGCGATTGGGGCAGAGATCTCAGCACATCCAACTCATCGTGATGTAGGTCGTGAGTAAGTTTGTCTAAAGTTGTCGCACTTGGTGGTGGCCATGGTTTGGCTGCAACCCTTGCAGCATTGCGCCAGCTAACTCAAGAAATTACTGCAATTGTCACAGTTGCAGACAATGGTGGCTCAAGTGGTCGCCTGCGTGAAGAGTTTCCAATTTTTCCACCGGGTGATCTACGAATGGCATTAACCGCATTGTGCGCTGATGATGATTGGGGTCGCACGTGGGCCGAGATTCTCCAACATAGATTTGATAGTAATGGTGAATTAAATGGCCATGCGATGGGTAATTTGCTTCTTGCATCAATGTGGAATGCAGGTGATGATCCGGTTGTCGCATTAGATCGCGTTGGCCAATTGCTTAAAGTTATTGGACGCGTACTTCCGATGGCAGCTGTTGCATTAGATATTGAGGGCACATTTAATACGTCAACTGGTCGAATAGTTGTCAGGGGACAAAAAGAGGTGGCAACTGCAAAGGGGCATATTCAATCCCTTCGAATAATTCCGGAAGACCCACCTGCAAGAACTGAAGCACTGGATGCGATTGCAGATGCCCAATGGATAACGATGGGCCCTGGATCATGGTTTTCTAGTGTGATTCCGCACCTATTAGTTCCTACCCAGTTAGATGCTCTAAAAAATTCACAGGCACAAAAGATTTTGATACTAAATCTTGATGCATCAAGTGCGTCACAAGGTGAAGAGTTTGCTGGATCAACCCCAGAGCAGCATTTAGAGTTTTTTCATCACTATGCACCTGGATTAACTGTCGATTACTGCCTTGTGGACCAATCAGTTGTTCGAGATGAAGATTCGCTGCGCACAGTAGCATCAACCTTAGGTTCAGAGATTGTGGTGGCAGATATACGAAAAGCCCCGGGCAGTATTCATCATGATGCCGAAAAATTAGCTCTCCATTTGGGCCACATTTTTTCCCGCTAGATGGTTGGATTAGCCCCATGGCAATGACAGCAGCAGTTAAGGACGAGCTTTCTCGTCTCTCCATCACCAAACCATGTTGTCGCAAGGCCGAGGTCTCCTCACTTCTTCGCTTTGCTGGCGGGTTACATATCGCAGCTGGCAAAATTGTGATCGAAGTTGAACTAGATACCTCGCAGAGTGCACGCAGACTTCGCAAAGATATTGCGGATATTTATGGACATGATTCAGATTTAGCGGTGTTGTCATCAAGTGGATTACGCAAAGGGTCACGATATGTTGTTCGGGTAATTAATGAAGGTGATGCTCTCGCTCGTCAAACAGGATTAGTAGATGCAAATGGCCGACCAGTTCGTGGATTACCACCACAGGTTGTTTCTGCTGCAACATGTGATTCAGAAGCGGCATGGCGCGGTGCTTTTATTGCCCACGGTTCACTGACAGAACCAGGTCGATCTTCATCACTTGAAATTACATGCCCAGGGCCAGAGGCGGCTTTAGCGTTAGTAGGAGCGGCACGACGTCTTGGAATTGTTGCAAAGGCTCGCGAGGTTCGTGGTGTGGATCGGGTTGTTATTCGAGATGGTGATGCGATTGGTGTTTTGCTCACTCGCTTGGGCGCTCACGAAAGTGTTCTTGCATGGGAAGAGCGACGCATGCGCCGTGAAGTTCGCGCAACTGCTAACCGTCTTGCAAACTTTGATGATGCAAACCTTCGCCGTTCAGCACGCGCAGCAGTTGCTGCCGCCGCCCGCGTTCAACGAGCCATGGAGATTCTTGGACCAACAATTCCTGATCACTTAAAAGAGGCTGGGGATCTGCGCATCAACCATGGGCAGGCATCACTCGAAGAGTTGGGTTCTTTGGCCACGCCTCCCATGACTAAGGATGCTATTGCTGGGCGTATTCGCCGCTTGCTGGCTATGGCCGATAAGCGTGCGATAGAGCTTGGAATTCCAGACACTGAAAGCGGCCTCTCGCCTGATTTGCTGAACTGATTACTCGTGCGTAGTAACTGTTCATTAACCCTTCACTGATAAGGTTCTACCTAAGACCCCAGCGTTGTGGCAGTTTTACGAACCACCAACAGCTGGGCTTTTTTATGCCATTCAGAGAATCCTCTGCGGCATAGGCCCCACTAGTAGCAAGGACACTTTCGTGATTAATGTCGGAATCAATGGTTTTGGACGCATCGGTCGTAACTTCTTCCGTGCCTCACTTACCAACCCAAATATCAACATCGTCGGAATTAACGACCTGACTCCCAATGAGACTCTTGCTCACCTTTTGAAGTATGACTCAATCTTGGGTCGTCTAGGACTAGAAGTTACATTTACAGATGACTCAATCACCGTTGACGGCAAGACAATCAAAGTTTTCTCAGAGCGCGACCCAGCAAACCTGCCATGGGCATCAGTTAAGGCAGATGTAGTTGTTGAATCAACAGGTATTTTCACAAAGGCTGCCGATGCTCAAAAGCACATCATTGCAGGTGCCAAGAAGGTAATCATCTCTGCGCCAGCAACAGATGAGGACATCACAATCGTTATGGGTGTTAACCACACACAGTACGACGGTTCAAAGCACAACATCATTTCAAATGCGTCATGCACAACCAACTGCCTTGCTCCAATGGCAAAGGTTCTGCAGGACAACTGGGGAATTGTTAAGGGTCTGATGACAACTATTCACGCATACACAAATGACCAACCAATTCTTGACTTCCCACATAAGGATCTTCGCCGCGCTCGCGCAGCTGCGCTCAACATGATCCCTACTTCTACAGGTGCTGCAAAGGCGATTTCACTCGTTATGCCAGAGCTCAAGGGCAAGCTAGATGGCTACGCGATGCGCGTGCCAGTTCCAACAGGATCTGCAACAGATCTAACTGTTGAGCTAGCAAAGGAGGCAACTGCTGCTGAAATTAACGCTGCAATGAAGGCTGCGGCTAATGGTCCACTCAAGGGTTACCTTTCATACACAGAAGATCCAATTGTTTCTTCTGACATCGTCACAGATCCTTCATCATGTGTTTTTGATTCAGGCCTTACCAAGGTAATTGGTAACCAGGTCAAGGTGGTTGGTTGGTATGACAATGAATGGGGTTACTCAAACCGCCTAGTCGACTTGATCGATTACGTTGGTAAAACTCTGTAATGCCAGATCTTTCAACAATTGATCTAGCCGGAAAGCGAGTCTTTCTTCGTTGCGATCTCAATGTTCCTTTGAAAGAGGGAGTCATTAAGGATGATGGGCGTATTAAAGCCTCACTTCCGACTATTCAATTACTTCTTGAAAAGGGAGCATCACTTGTAATTGCAGCCCACCTTGGTCGTCCAAAGGGAGAGGCAAAGCCGGAGCTCTCACTTGCTCCAGTTGCAAAGCGTTTAGCTGAACTACTTGGTCGCGAAGTGAAATTTACTGGTGATGTAACAGGAGCTGCTGTAACAACAGCGGCAGAATCACTCAAGGCGGGCGAGATACTTCTTCTAGAAAATATTCGCTTTAGTGCAGCAGAGACAAGCAAGGAGGAATCAGAGCGTTCAGCATTTGCTGCCGAACTAGCAAAACTTGCTGACTTCTATGTTGGTGATGGCTTCGGTGCAGTACATCGCAAGCATGCATCTGTTTTTGATCTACCCAAGTTACTTCCACATGCTGCTGGCACATTGGTTGCAGCAGAGGTACAGGTTTTAAAGAAGCTGACACAAAATCTGGAACGCCCATACGGTGTTGTTCTAGGTGGAGCAAAAGTTTCAGACAAGCTTGGCGTGATTGAGAATTTGCTGGGCAAGGTAGATGTTCTAGCAATTGGCGGAGGAATGGTTTTCACATTCCTTAAGGCTCAAGGTAAAGAAATCGGAACATCACTTGTGGAAGCAGAAATGCTCGATGTTGTTAAGGGATTGATCGCAACTGCAGAAAAGAACGGCGTAAAGCTGGTCCTTCCAACTGACATTGTTGTTGCTCCAACATTTGCAGCAGATGCCACACCAACTCTGGTTGCAGCAGATGCAATCCCTGCAGATCAAATGGGTCTAGATATTGGACCAGTTTCGGCACAAGCATTTGCCGCTGAAATTGTTAAGTGCAGGACCGTGTTCTGGAATGGCCCAATGGGAGTATTTGAATTTCCTAACTTTGCAGCTGGAACAAGAGTTGTTGCTCAAGCATTAACGCAAGTAACGGGCATTTCAGTTGTGGGCGGGGGAGACTCAGCGGCTGCTGTTCGTGCTCTTGGTTTTGCCGATTCACAGTTTGGCTATATCTCAACAGGCGGCGGCGCTTCACTTGAGTACCTCGAAGGCAAAGAACTTCCAGGCCTAAAAGCATTAGAATTAATTTAACAAGAACCAATAGCCGGGGAGTAGTAATGCGTAAACCATTAATGGCAGGAAACTGGAAGATGAACCTCAATCACCTTGAGGCCATTGCAGTTGCACAAAAGTTGGTTTACGGTTTAGATGACAAGGACTATGACGCTGTTGATGTTGCGATTATCCCTCCCTTTACAGATATTCGTTCAATTCAGACTTTAGTTGACGGAGATCGTTTGCGTCTTCAGTATGGTGCGCAGGATCTTTCACCTGATGCAAGTGGAGCTTTCACTGGTGATATTTCAGGGTCAATGCTTGCAAAGCTTGGTTGCACATACGTTGTTATCGGCCACTCAGAGCGCCGCGCAATTCATCAAGAATCAGATGCTTTAATTAATCGAAAGATTAAGGCGGCGTTAGCACATGAAATGATTCCAATTTTCTGCGTTGGTGAAGAGCTGGCGATTCGCGAAGCAGGAACACATGTGAGCCACGTTATCCGTCAAATACGTGCTGGCTTAGAGGGATTTACAAAGCCAGAGCTAAAAAAGGTTGTTATCGCCTACGAACCAGTGTGGGCAATTGGCACAGGAAAGACTGCAACACCTGAAGATGCTCAAGAGGTATGCGCCGCCATTCGTGAAGAGGTAGAAAATATTGGTTCACCTGAAATCGCATCAAATATGCGAATCCTCTATGGCGGTTCAGTAAAGTCCTCTAACATCGTGGAGATCATGAAAAAGGCAGATGTTGATGGTGCCCTGATTGGTGGAGCGAGCCTAGACCCCGAAGAATTGGCCAGGATCGTTAAATTCCACGCGGTGAGCGAGTAAGCATTACCCCCATGGGGCGGGTATCCTTACCCTCTACGAACTAGGAGTTTAAGAAAAGTGAAACTAGCTCTCTCAATAGCGCTGATTATTACCAGCCTACTCATGATCCTTTTGGTACTTCTACACAAAGGAAAGGGAAGCGGCCTATCCGATCTATTCGGTGGTGGTATCTCATCAAACTACGGCGGTTCATCAGTTGTAGAACGCAACCTTGATCGCATCACTATCGTCGCTGGCGGATTGTGGTTCGCCCTAGTTGTCGCACTGTCGCTCGTTCTAAAGTAAACAAGTTTCTTTTCATTTTTAATTAAGCAGGCAAGGGGATAACTATGGCAAGTGCAATTCGCGGAAGTCGTGTTGGCGCCGGCCCAATGGGTGAGGCAGAACGCGGCGATTCAATCGCTCGTGCATATGTTTCTTACTGGTGTGCACGAGGACATGAAGTCCGTCCATCATTTGCTGTTGAAGAAACAGTTGTTATTCCGGCTGAATGGGATTGCCCTAAGTGTGGCTACCCAGCAGGTCGCGATCGCAACAATCCACCTAGCCCAGAAGTAAACGTCCCCTACAAGACTCACCTTGCCTATGTTAAAGAGCGTCGTACAGATGCCGAAGGAGAAAAACTTCTAGAAGAAGCGTTACGTAAACTTCGCGGAGATGACGAAGAGTAATTGTTAAAGAGCTTTAGCAGCTTTTAGTAATTCAGAGATACCCATTGCGCGATTTGTACAATTAAATCGAAGCAGTGGGTATTTTCTTGATGCCAGCGCTTTCCCATCACCCAATGCTTGGGCGGCAACTAAAGTCTTGAATCCGTAACTTTGCCCTGGGATTGCAATATCTTTTTTCACATCTCCAGTGATTTGCAAGAAGACACCATTTTGCTGACCACCCTTATGAAACTGGCCTGTTGAGTGAAGGAAGCGTGGCCCCCAACCAAAAGTGACAGGGCGTCCAGATTTGGTAGCAAGGATTTCACGCAGTTCGGCAATAGCCACATCATCTTTGCGATCAAGATAGGCCATGACGGCGATGTATCCATCTGCTGGAATCTGAGAAATTAACTGTGAGAACGCCTCTGTCGTATTACTTCCGGCACCAAAGATTTCAACAGCGCCAATTGCTGCATCGCCCGTAAAAGTAGGTAGGACACCCTTCCACTCATTAAGAAGGGCCGAAGTTTGCTCTTTTGCTTCTGTCACATTCGGCTGATTGAAAGGATCTATTGCAAGTGCTGCGCCGACAAGTGCGGTTACCCATTCCCAAACAATAAATTGTGATGCTAAATCACCTTCGACAACAAGGTCTGCGTTTCCAGTGAAAGCGATTGTGAAGGCATTGCCTTCTAAGCCGTGCTGTGATGATTCGGCAACAACCGGTAAGCGACCAATTTGATTCTTTCCAGTTGACTCAGCAACTAACTGCTCAATCCAATCACTAAGCCCTGGCATACCTGAGCCTTGATCGGTATAGGCAACGTATTGATCAGCAACATATGTCAGTAGGAACGCGATGTCACACATCAACTGTGAGTCGGCAAAGAACGCTGCCTTGGTATCACTGGCGTTATCTAGCAATACTGAAACATCAACATCGATGAGTGCAGCAGGTAGCAAACCAAATGGACTCAAAACGCTAAAACGCCCACCAACATTGGGGTCAGCATTAACTACTGAATATCCGCCATCTCGAACCTGCTTGTCCAAAGGCGAACCTGGGTCTGTCACAAAGACCATGTGGTCAATTGGATTGAGCCCTGCATCTTTGAATGCTCCTTCAAAGAGTGCGCGTTGCGATGCTGTTTCAATTGTTGAGCCAGATTTTGAGCTCACTACGACAACACTCTTCGAAAGATCTGTCTTGAGAGCGTGTGCAACATAATCTGGGTCAGTTGAATCTAGAACAAAAAGCTTCTTTGAAAATGTTTGGGCAATTACCTCTGGCCCAAGTGATGACCCACCCATTCCACACAAAATAACAGAACTCTTATCGCGATGCTTTGCAGCCAGAGCGTCAAATTGTGGAAGTAACTCACGAGATGACTCAGGCAGGTCAATCCAATTTAATCGAATAGATGCCTCAGCTTGTGCATCTGGCCCCCAGATTGTCGAATCCTTTTGCTTTAAGCGTTCATGGAAAGCCTGGAGCGCTTTGTATTGAGCAGAAGAGCGGTCAATCTTTGAAAGGGAAGTGCCTTTAATTGAAATCATTGTTGTTGGGCAGCCTTTACATTGTCTAGTAATTCATCCCAAGCTTGGGCAAACTTCTTCACACCATCGATTTCTAAATCTGTTGTTATTTGATCTAGAGAAATACCAATTGCAGACAAGCCCTTTAGAACGCTGACTGCATCGGCGTACTTTCCAGAAATGGTATTTCCTCGCACCACGCCATGATCGATCAATGCATCCAAGGTTGATTGAGGCATGGTGTTAACAGTCTCTGGCGCAATCAATTCAACAACGTATAGCGTGTCAGGATAGGCAGGATCTTTTACGCCTGTCGAAGCCCACAGAGGGCGCTGCTTGTTTGCACCCTTATTGGACAAGGCGCTCCAACGCTCGGAGGAGAATTTTTCTTCGAATAATTGATAGGCCAAATGCGCGTTAGCAATTGCCGCCTTGCCCAGTAGCGCTTCGGCTTCAGCTGAAGTGTTCTTCTTCAGTACTCCATCAACGGTTGAATCGATACGGCTCACGAAGAAGGATGCAACAGAGTGGACTTGTGATGGATTCTCACAGAGCTCTAGACCCTTCATAAAAGCATCTATAACTTGCCCGTATCTCTTTACTGAAAATATGAGCGTTACATTCACACTTATCCCAGCTCCGATAAGTGCAGTAATAGCTGGTAAACCTTCGATTGTTGCTGGAACTTTAATCATGACATTGAGACGATCAACAATTGCCCAGAGCTCTTTGCCGGCAGCGATAGTGCCCTCTGTATCTCTTGCAAGACGCGGATCAACTTCAATACTCACGCGGCCGTCAAAACCCTTGCTGCTCGAAAAGATTGGTGCAAACAGATCACATGCTTGACGGACATCATCAGTTGTCAGTTTCTTTACAACCTCATCAACGCTTGCGCTCCTCATCGCTGCAATATCAGCGCTATATTCAGCTGCGCCACTGATTGCACTACTAAAGATGCTGGGGTTAGTTGTGACACCTACAACACCACTGTTTGCAATTCTTGAAGGCAGTGAATGGGCATCTGTTCCTGAAATTTTTGCTCGTGAGAGATCATCTAGCCAAATAGATGTTCCCGCACTGGCTACTTCTTGAACGCTCACTTGATTGCTTTCTTCACCTGGGCGACGACGTTTTCAACCGAGAAACCAAACTCTTTAAATAAACGTTTCGCATCTGCTGATGCACCGTAGTGTTCTAGTGAGATTGCTACGCCACTATCACCGATCAGCTCGCGCCAACCTTGCGCAATTCCTACTTCAATACTTATCTTCACAATATTGGGGGATAGGACAGAGGTCTTATAGGCCTGATCTTGTTCAGCAAACCATTCCAGACATGGAGCACTTACAACTCTGACATTGATTTCCTCTGCAGCTAGAGCGGTTTGTGCATCAATGGCCAAAGAAACTTCAGAGCCTGTTGCAATCAAGATTGCTTGAGGGTTTGCAACATCTTTCAAGATGTAGGCACCCTTGGCTACACCAGTTGCTGGCGCACAGATGGTGCGATCAAAGACCGGCAAATTTTGGCGAGAGAGCAGGATTCCGGCTGCACGTCCGCGAGTAATAATCTGCTTCCAAGCCTCTGCTACTTCGTTGGCATCTCCTGGGCGAATAACATCTAGACCAGGAATGGCGCGGAGTGCAGCGAAGTGCTCGATTGGTTGGTGTGTTGGTCCATCTTCGCCAACACCAATCGAATCATGAGTCCACACAAA
>NZ_JBBAMW010000013.1:18913-20847 GCF_040402275.1 Candidatus Planktophila sp.
TGGGAAGCTGCTGTTCCTTGTGCTTTTGGAGCAGGCCAGGCGATTACTGAATGCATTCGAATCAAAGTTGGCTTTGATGTTTCTCTCTTTGCAGCAATCATGGCGGCATCAAGTCCGATCACATCGACACTTCCATTTGCAGCAGTTGCTACATCTATTACATGCCATCCATAAGCGCGGTATCTAGCGGCAACATCTTCTGTGAATGTAGTATGAGTATCGCCTTCGATGGAAATTCTGTTGTCATCATAAATAATGTTTAAGTTGCCAAGTTCTTGGGTACCGGCCAAGGAAGAAGCTTCAGCGCTAACACCTTCTTGGAGATCACCATCAGAGCAAATAACCCAAATAGAGTGATCAAAGAGTGAAGAATTCGCTGGTGCTGTGGGATCGAGTAATCCGCGCTCATAACGAGCAGCCATTGCCATACCGACTGCAGTTGCAACACCTTGCCCCAATGGACCAGTTGTCATTTCTACACCTGCAGTGTGACCGTATTCAGGATGACCCGGAGTCAATGATCCCCATGTTCTAAAGCTTTGAAGATCTTTCATTTCAAGGCCGTAACCACTTAAAAAGAGTTGCACGTAGAGGGTTAGCGATGAGTGACCGCACGAGAGAATGAATCTGTCGCGACCTAGCCACTGTGGATCGGACGGATCATGAATGAGGTGGCGTTGGAATAGTGAGTATGCGACAGGTGCCAGGGACATCGCAGTACCTGGGTGACCATTACCAACTTTTTGAACTGCATCAGCAGATAGTGCCCGTGCATAGGCAACAGCACGATCATCTAATTCAGTCCAACCGGTTAGTGCGCTCATCTCTTATCCATTCTGTGTGATTACTGACAGTCGGATTCGCCACGCTGCGATCCATATCAAAGTCGCTCCTAGCAGGTGAGCAGCTACCAAAATTTCAGGAATGCCGGTGAAGTATTGAATATAGCCAATTCCACCTTGGGCAAGGGCAATCACTGCAAATACTTTGATTGCCTTTTTGGTTGGAGCGTTAGTTCCTTGAGCAACATAAAAAGCAAATGTGACTCCGAGCAGAAAGATGACGACATCGGCATGCAACCAGGCAACTGTGCGAATATCAAAGCTAAAACGTTGTGCTTGTGCATCTCCGGCATGTGGACCTGATCCGGTCACTATTGTTCCCAAAATAATTACAACAAAAGAGGTGACAACGTGCACCAAGGAAATCTTTGAAGTAAGAGATGTGGGCTTCACAAAAACAACCGGTGTATATCTTCGGGAGTACAACGAGGTGGCACCAGCTATGAGGATGATTGACAGCAGTAGATGTCCAGCAACAGGGATAGGGTTCAAATCAGTCAACACAGTGATTCCACCAAGAATTCCTTGACCAAAGATTCCCAGGAATTGTCCTACTGCTAATAGGCGTAGATCTTTTCTCTTGCTTTTTAGAACTGCGATGATTACTGCAATAGATGCAATGACTAATATAAAAGTGAGTAATCGATTTCCAAACTCAATCCAAACATTGAGTTGAGGTTCGGCTTGATAGGGGACCGGGGTGTATGAACCGGGTGTGCACTCGGGCCAGGTGGGACATCCCAATCCAGAACCTGTTAGCCGAACAGCTCCGCCGGTTACAACAAGGGCGGCCTGCAAGAAAAGCAGCAATCCTGTGGCCGGGGCCAAAATCTTGGTGGCTAGATCTGTGGTTTTGGACATGGCCTAAGCCTATGACTCTTCGGCCACGCGGGGCTCTCGAGTGGCTCTCTGTGTCGAATTACGACACAATAGTGTTGTGAAAATGACCGGAGCCAACCCAGCGGGAGATGATGCTCGTACCCGTGACCTTGTGGCCCGCTCAATTCTAGAAAATGGACCATCAACCGCTGCCGTTCTAGGTGAGCGCTTAGGGCTAACCGCCGCAGGAATTAGACGACACCTTGATCTTTT
>NZ_JBBAMW010000013.1:20947-25824 GCF_040402275.1 Candidatus Planktophila sp.
GGAACTCACGTTCAACGTTTGGCGACAATCGCACACGGCGATGGCGTTTGTACAACTTTTATCCCAAAGACACACACTACAACCCGAAAGGTACGTGCATGACTACAGCACATCCAGAACTAGATGGACTTGGCAACTACGAATACGGTTGGTCAGATAAGAGCTCAGCTGGCGATAACGCTAAGCGTGGCATCAATGAGGATGTTGTTCGCGACATCTCATCAAAGAAATCTGAACCACAGTGGATGCTAGATATGCGCCTCAAGGGTTTGGACCTATTCAGTAAGAAGCCGATGCCTAATTGGGGATCAGATCTTTCGGGAATTTTCTTTGACACTATCAAATACTTTGTTCGCTCAACTGAAAAGCAAGCAACCACATGGGATGACTTGCCAGATGAAATTAAGAACACCTACGACCGTCTTGGCATTCCAGAGGCTGAAAAGCAGCGCCTAGTGTCAGGTGTTGCTGCTCAGTACGAATCTGAGGTTGTGTATCACTCAATCCGCGAGGATCTAGAGGCACAAGGCGTGATTTTCCTTGATACAGATAGCGCTCTCAAGCAACACCCAGAGTTATTCAAAGAGTACTTCGGAACTGTCATTCCTGTTGGAGATAACAAGTTTGCAGCACTTAATACTGCGGCATGGTCTGGTGGATCATTTATCTATGTACCAAAGGGTGTACATGTTGATATTCCTTTGCAGGCTTACTTCCGTATCAACACTGAGAACATGGGTCAGTTCGAGCGCACATTAATTATCGCTGACGAAGATTCATATATTCACTACGTAGAAGGTTGCACAGCACCGATCTACAAGTCTGATTCTTTGCACTCAGCTGTTGTTGAGATCATTGTGAAGAAGGGTGCACGTGTTCGTTACACCACGATCCAAAACTGGTCTAACAATGTTTACAACTTGGTTACAAAGCGCGCAACATGTGCTGAAGGTGCAACTATGGAATGGGTCGATGGAAACATCGGGTCGAAGGTAACCATGAAGTACCCAGCTATTTTCTTAATGGGACCACATGCAAAGGGTGAGACCTTGTCACTTGCTTTTGCCGGTGAAGGACAACATCAAGATTCAGGTGCGAAGATGGTTCACGCTGCTCCATACACATCATCTTCTGTAATTTCTAAATCAGTTGCTCGTAATGGTGGTCGTACTTCATACCGTGGACTTGTACAGGTTCAAGAAGGTGCCCATCACTCTAAAAGCACAGTCAAGTGCGATGCACTTTTGGTAGACACAATTTCACGTTCAGATACATATCCGTATGTTGATATTCGCGAAGATGATGTTTCAATGGGTCACGAAGCGACAGTGTCAAAGATCAGTGATGATCAGCTGTTCTACTTGATGTCACGTGGTCTTAATGAAGATGAAGCTATGGCAATGATTGTTCGTGGATTTATCGAACCAATTGCACGCGAACTTCCAATGGAGTACGCACTAGAGCTCAATCGTCTTATTGAACTACAGATGGAAGGTGCTGTCGGTTAATGTCAGTTTTAACAACTAATTACCTGACGCCTACAGGGCGCGAGGAAGCGTGGCGATTCACACCGCTCAAACGTCTTCGCGGTTTGCATGATGGCACTTCTGTGCAATCTGATCGATCAACTTTGGTCGCAAAAGATGCACTTCCCAAAGGCGTAACTTTTACTCGTGAAAATTTAGAACCACTTGCCGCAAGTGATGATGTCATCATTGAACGCATTCGTTCTTTTTCTTCATCTGTAGCGCATCTGTCTATTGCGGCAAATACTGAAGTATCAGAGCCAATCTTTTTGGGTCGCTCGGCAGGTGCTCTCGATACAGCTGAGTTCTCACGTGTTCGAATTTCACTAGGAACCCACGCGGTTGCAACTGTGATTGTCGAAAACACTACAGACACTATTTTGGCCGAAGATCTGGAAATTGCATTGGCTCCAGGTTCAAACCTAAAGTTTGTAACTTTGCAAGAGTTTGAGTCCAAATCTGTTTACACCGCACGTCATCACGCTGTCGTCGATAAGGATGCAACATTCAAATCGGTAACAGTTACTGTGGGCGGAGATGTCGTTCGTATCTTGCCAACAGTTGAATTCACAGCACCTGGTGGTTCAGTTGATTTACTGGGCGTTTACTTTGCTACAGCTGGTCAATTCTTTGAGCACCGTATGCATGTAGACCACGCTGTTCCACACGCTAAGTCAAATGTTAATTTCAAGGGTGCCCTTGCTGGTGAAGGTGCACACACTGTGTGGATTGGTGATGTTCTAATTCGCGCAGCTGCAGAAGGCACAGATACCTACGAACTTAACCGCAACTTGCTTTTAAGTGATGGAGCACGAGCAGATTCAGTTCCCAATCTTGAAATTGAAACGGGCGAAATCATCGGCGCAGGACATGCAAGCACAACAGGTCGTTTTGATGACGAGCAGTTGTTCTATTTGATGTCACGTGGAATCGCCATGTCAGATGCTCGACGTTTGGTTGTGCGCGGATTCTTCAATGAGATCGTTTTAGAGATCGGAAATGAAACTGTTCAGAACCGAATCATGGACCGCATTGATAGCGAACTAGAAAAGGCCGCGAATAATGGCTGATTTAGTCCTTGATCAAATGACGCAAGGCAAGCCAGTTCTTATTGAAAAGAATGGTAAGTCAATTTGTGTTGCACGAGTGGGGGATGAGGTATTTGCCATTGATGACACATGCACTCATTCAGAGGCATCTTTGTCAGAGGGTGATGTCACAGGATTCAAAATTGAATGCTGGCTACATGGCGCAGAGTTTGATCTTCGTACTGGGGAAGCATTAACCCTTCCAGCCAACATTGCATTGAAGACTTATGCGGTATCAATCGACGGAAACGCCGTCACGGTAGAGATTTAGCAACGAGAGAAGAGAGAAAAAATGAGCACATTAGAAATCCGCGGCCTGCAGGTATCAGTTGATACGGACAACGGCACAGTCGAAATCCTTAAGGGCGTCGATCTAACAATTAAGTCTGGCGAGACTCACGCCATCATGGGCCCAAATGGTTCAGGTAAATCAACTCTTGCTTACTCAATTGCAGGACACCCTAAGTACACAATCACAGGTGGATCTGTAACGCTAGATGGTGCAGATGTTCTTGATATGACAGTTGATGAGCGCGCAAAGGCTGGTTTGTTCTTAGCGATGCAATATCCGGTTGAAGTTCCAGGAGTTTCAGTGTCTAACTTCCTGCGCACTGCTGCAACTGCCCTACGTGGTGAAGCGCCAAAGCTTCGCACCTGGGTTGGCGAAGTAAAGGGTGCGATGGAGGCTCTTAATATGGATCCATCATTTGCTGCTCGTAATGTCAATGAAGGTTTTTCTGGCGGAGAGAAGAAGCGCCACGAGATCATGCAGCTAGAACTTCTAAAGCCAAAGATGGCTATTCTTGATGAGACAGATTCAGGACTAGATGTAGATGCACTGCGTATTGTTTCTGAGGGTGTAAACCGCGCAAAGGCTGCAAACAACCTTGGAGTCATTTTGATTACGCACTACACACGCATCTTGCAATACATCAAGCCAGATTTCGTACATGTGTTTGCTAATGGTCGTATTGTTGAACAAGGTGGACCAGAGCTAGCTGACAAGCTGGAAGCAAATGGGTACGCAGACTATGTAAGCAAGTAGGTCAGTCATGCCAATCGACGTCACGAAACTACGCGAAGATTTTCCAATCTTTGAACGTACCGTTCGCGGCGGAAAAAAGTTGGTTTATTTAGATAGCGGGGCCACAAGCCAGAAGCCACTTTCAGTTATTGAAGCCGAAAGTAGTTTCTATAAGCTTCATAATGCAGCTGTTCACCGCGGAGCGCATCAGTTGGCTGAAGAAGCAACTGATGCCTATGAAGGCGCTCGGCTGAAGGTAGCTCGATTTCTTGGTGCACGTAAAGAGCAAATTGTCTTTACTAAGGGTGCAACTGAATCTCTTAACCTCATTGCTTATGCAATGGGAAATGCCGAACCTGGGAATCGTTTTTACCTGAGCTCAAAGGATAAAATTGTTGTTACTGAGATGGAACACCACGCGAATTTGATCCCTTGGCAGCAACTGGCAGGACGCACTGGAGCGCAGCTATCGTGGTTTGAGGTTACCCCTGATGGACGTTTGGATCTTTCCAGCATCAACTCAGTGATTACGGAGAATACGAAAGTTGTTGCACTTACCCATCAATCAAATGTTTTAGGAACAATCAATCCTTTGCCAGCAATAGTGGCTCGTGCACATGAAGTTGGCGCAGTTGTTGTGCTTGATGCATGTCAATCTGCTCCACACATGCCAATTGATGTGACAGAGCTTGATGTTGATTTCTTAGTCTTCTCCGGCCACAAGGCGGTAGGTCCAACAGGTGTTGGTGTTTTGTGGAGCTCTTTACTTGAGGATCTTCCACCATTTCTCTATGGCGGTTCAATGATTGAAACAGTGACGATGACTTCTGCGACATGGGCGCCCGCTCCACGCAGATTTGAAGCTGGTGTACCTAACATGGCCCAGGCTGTTGGACTTGGAGCTGCATTAGAATATTTAGGCGCCCTTGGAATGAGCAATGTCCATGACCATGAGGTGGGGCTAACAAAGTATCTGATAGAAAAATTGTCGCAAGTGCCTGACTTGAAAATTGTTGGTCCCACAAGCCTTGATTCTCGTGGTGGAACTGTTTCATTTACTGTGGGGGATATTCACCCGCACGATCTAGGTCAGTATGTTGATAGCCAAGGAGTGGCGGTTCGAACTGGACATCACTGTTGCTGGCCACTAACGCGCAAACTTGGAGTTCCGGCAACAACTCGTGCTTCGTTATATCTATATAACGATGAGTCAGATTGCGATGCATTATTTGATGCAAT
>NZ_JBBAMW010000013.1:25924-27814 GCF_040402275.1 Candidatus Planktophila sp.
TGGATGGCGTTTAAGGATGCAGCGGTTAGAATTAAGACAACAACAGGGGGAGAGTAACGATGGCAACAAGTGTTGATGATGTAACTGAGGCGATGAAGGATGTAGTTGATCCTGAACTCGGCATCAATGTTGTAGACCTTGGGCTTATCTACGATGTGATGGTTGATGAAGCCAACATCGCGATCCTTAACATGACTCTTACATCTGCAGCATGTCCTTTGCAAGATGTAATCGAAGATCAAACTCGCGCAGCTCTTGCTGGTATGACAACGGATGTGAGAATTAATTGGGTGTGGATGCCGCCTTGGGGTCCAGACAAGATTTCTGATGACGGAAGAGAACAGCTTCGGGCTCTAGGCTTTACCGTTTAATTATGTCAATGCAAGCAGCGTGGATGACCCACCGCTCTATGACAGCTGATCCTTCAGTTAAGGAACAGAAATTAAAGCCAGGCACAGTAAAACGTATTTTTAAGTTTGCGCTGCCATACCGAACAAACATCATTGTTTTTCTTGCCACCGTTGTTGTTGATGCCGCATTAGTGGTGGCAACGCCTCTACTTCTTAAGCAGCTCATTGACGATGGCGTAATTCCAAAAGATGGCGCAGTGGTGACAAGACTTGCAATCTTTGTTGGCCTACTCGCCATTGCAGATGCAGGTTTTAACATGTTGGGTCGTTATTTCTCGTCACGAATTGGTGAAGGTTTAATTTATGACCTTCGATCACTTGTCTTTGCCCATGTTCAAAAGCAATCTATTGCCTTTTTCACACGCACTCAGACTGGTGCGCTTATTTCTAGAATTAATTCTGATGTCATAGGCGCACAACAAGCATTCACGGCGACGCTTTCAGGTGTTGTCAGCAATGTTGTCAGTCTTGTATTGGTGGGTATAACAATGCTGATTCTGTCTTGGCAGATCACTATTTTTTCACTGATTCTCCTACCTGTGTTTTTGATACCAACCAAATGGGTGGGACGCAGACTTCAATCACTAACTCGCGAGTCATTTAGCGTCAACGCTGAAATGTCTAGCACTATGACTGAGCGCTTCAATGTGTCAGGTGCGATGCTGGTTGCTCTCTACGGAGAGCCAGATCGTGAGCGTGAATACTTCAGAAGTCGCGCCCGACGAGTGGCTGACATCGGTATCAAAATGGCGATGCTGAACAGATTGTTCTTCATTGCTCTCACTAGTGTTGCAGCGATTGCGACCGCTTTCGCATATGGAATTGGCGGACATCTAGCAATTAGCGGGGGAGTCACGGTAGGAACATTGCTCGCGATCACAGCGCTGCTTGCTCGTTTATATGGTCCACTGACCGCGCTTTCAAATGTGCGTATTGATGTAATGACTTCACTTGTTTCTTTTGAAAGAGTTTTTGAAGTTTTAGACCTTGAACCGATGGTTAAGAATTGTGATGGCGCAAAAGCTCTGGTTACAAAAGAGCCACGGATTGAGTTCGACAACGTCAATTTTTCATACCCTCGGGCAGAGGAGATTTCACTAGCTTCACTTGAATCAGCAGCTAAGGCTGAGACAGTGCAGAGTGGAGAAGTTCTACGTAAGCTTTCATTTGTCGCAGAACCTGGCACGATGACAGCCCTAGTTGGTCCATCTGGTGCTGGCAAAACAACTATAAGTGCGTTGTTGCCTCGCCTCTACGATGTTACCGGTGGTGCTATCAGAATTGATGGAAATGACATTCGTGACTTAACAGTCGAATCTCTACGTCAATCCATTGGTGTTGTAATGCAGGATGCGCACTTGTTTCACGAATCAATTGCAGAAAATCTTCGTTATGCCAAGCAAGATGCGACGCCTGCAGAGATGCAAGCTGCATGCGAATCAGCTCAAATCTGGAAGTTGATTGAGTCATTGCCAAATGG
>NZ_JBBAMW010000014.1:0-26459 GCF_040402275.1 Candidatus Planktophila sp.
TCCAGTTTGTTTATCCGATAGATCCGACCTTGTTAATGAGGGCTCGGCCACTGAAGTAGATGGTGAATCCAGTTGCTGCCGCTGTATCTAATGAAATTCGAACTCCGAAAATAGTTCCGGGAGCAACATTCGAAACGACTCCAGTGGCAACAAGGCTGTATCTGCGCCCTGGTGTTCCGCTAGTACTAATTACTGCTGCTGAAGAAACCACAAACTGATTGTCAATCGCAGTACCGCCAGAAATTATTTCAGCAGTAAAATTTAGGTCATCAGTTTTCGAAACAACTCCAGAAATCAATACTTGAAACGTGTAGTTTCCTAATTCTGCAACTGTGAAGAAGTTTGAAGACCCATTAGCGCCAGCGCTCGTTGTGTTTAGTGCAATATTCGGCAAACTGTTGAATTTTGCATTTGAAATCCCTTCCGCACCCGCAGTTCCAGTATCACCTTTCGCGCCCGCAATACCTGTAGAGCCTGCCACACCAGCTGTTCCAGTGTCACCTTTTGCACCAGTTAAACCTGTTAAACCTGTGTCACCTTTCAAACCAGTTGCACCGGCAGGCCCAGTTGCACCAATTAATCCTGTTGCACCGGTAGCTCCGCTAAATCCACTTGCACCTGTTGCACCATCGTTTCCTTTGGCACCTGTTGCACCAGAAGCACCGGTTAGTCCAGCAGAACCATTTGCACCGGTATTACCGGTTGCACCTTTATCACCCTTATCTCCTTGTGGACCAGTTGCACCAGTCACACCTATAACACCCTGCTCACCAACAACTGTTGTTACAGATTTTAATTCTGCTTGTTTCAAAGTAGTTGCAATCTTCCAAACACCTTTAATTTTTGGTCCATAGAGATTCAAGTTTTTTGTGTCTATATAGAAATCACCATCAATACCAACGGCTTTCGTTGGTATTGCAGTACCACTTAGAATTGTGTTAACAACAGTTGTGACTACGCGGCCAGCTGCCTTTACTGTTGTTTTCGGTGCAGCAATAGCTGACGGAGTTATCGCAAGAGTTGTTGCGATAATTACTACTATGAGGGATTTGCTGCCTTTCATGGGGACACCTTTTCTTTTGGGGAAATCCAGTCTGAACCTGTGAAAAAGTTGGGCGAATAAGGGATTCCCGTGGGCGATTAAGCGTGGATGGCAGGGATCCCCTACGTGTCCGCCCTATTTCTCTAAGGGTGTTTTCAGGTTGGTTTGCTATCTTCCTCAGCATGAACCTGTTAGTTACAGGTAGTGGTTGACGAGGGGTCAATGACAAGAACGTTTAACGAGAGGATATGAATATGTCATCAAAGAAGAGAATGGCAGCTGTTGCACTAACTGTTGCAGCGCTATCACTTGGTTCTATTGGAGTTGCTTCAGCAGATGATAAGGGTGCTGCAAAGTCAGCCGCACATGCTGCAAATAAAGCTGCTCACGATGCAAATCACGCAGCCAAAGAAGCACTAGTTGTAGCAACTATTGGTGTGGATGCAGCAACAATCAAGACACGTCGTGCAGCTGGTGAATCACTTGCAACAATTGCAGGAACGAAGAAAGATGCTTTGATCGCAGCTCTAGTTGCTTTCAAGACAAAGAATATTGATGCACGTGTTGCAGCTGGAACTATGACTGCGGCGGAAGCAACTGCTAAGAAGGCAGACTTAACTGCTCATGTAACAGAGCGAGTCAATGCTGTTGGCGGTAAGGGAATGGGTCATAAGGGTCCAAAGCCACCTAAGGGTCCTAAGCCTCCTAAAGCACCACGTCCATAAGTAACTCTTTCCTCCTAAGGGGTTAGGAAAACCCGCCACGTGAGCAATCACTTGGCGGGTTTTTCATTGCTCATGGCAAGATGCACTCATGCGTATTCATATCGGTAGTGACCATGCTGGGTTGGAACTAAAGGCCGCACTCGTTGAATATCTACAGAGCAAAGGTCACGATGTAAAAGACCATGGACCACATGAGTATGACGCTGTTGATGATTACCCAGATTTTTGTATTCCAGCTGCAATTGCAACTGTTGCTGATCCAACTTCACTTGGAATTGTTCTAGGTGGATCAGGCAATGGTGAACAGATAGCAGCAAATAAAGTAAAAGGCGTGCGCGCTGTATTGGCGTGGAGCGTGGAAACAGCAAAACTTGGCAAAGACCACAACAACGCCAACGTTGTTGGTATTGGTGGACGCATGCATTCAATTGAGGATTGCAAAGCGATTATTGATGCCTTTATTGAAACTCCGTTTTCACATGATGAGCGTCATGTGCGCAGAATTAACAAGATTGCCAAGTATGAAAATGAAGGAAAGCTTTAGACCTTTGTATACAACATGTCATTGACGGCATGATCTTTATCAATACCTTGTTCTTCAAAACGTGTAACAGGACGCCATTCAGGTTTGTCGATTACTCCCCCAGCAAATAATGGTGAGACTGCAAAGACTTCCTGGATGCTTATCGCATAAGGAACCCAATCAGTTGCAATATGTATGAAGCCACCTTTTTTGATCTTTGGGTGGATTAGCTGCAAGAAACCTTCATTAACAATGCGACGCTTGTTGTGCTTTGACTTTGGCCAAGGATCCGGAAAATACAGATGAATACCATCTAATGATTCATCAACAATCATGTGCTGCAATACGACATGGGCATCATCTTCAATAACTTTTATGTTGGTTAAATCGTTTTCAACTATGCGTGCTAATAATTTACCAACTCCTGGTGGGTGAACATCAACTGCAATATATCCATTGTTGGGATGGTTCTTGGCGATCAAGGCCGTGGCCTCTCCCATTCCAAAGCCGATCTCCATAATTACTTTTTCACTTCTCGGAAAGATCGCCGTAAGGTCAATTAGCTCTTGTTTGAATTCAATTCCATGACCGGCCTGCAATGCCCCCCTGGCCTCCCGCTGCGCATCGGTAATACGCGATCGGCGGATTCTGTAACTGCGTACCGTTGGGCGTTCCATGGGGTAACTCTGTCATGGTTGGATTGGAACCTACAAAACACCAAGGGAGTAACAAGTGCCAGGTCTAAATTTGAGCCGTGCTGAAGCAAAAGATCGTGCGGAGCATCTCTATGTAAATAGCTATGTAGTAACCCTTGATGTCACAAAGGGCGAAGAGACTTTTTACTCAAAGTCGCAAGTTTCCTTTACATGCAATAAGCCTGGTTATTCAACATTTATTGACGCTGTTGGTCGCTCAGTTATTAGCGCAACTCTTAATGGTACCCCCGTTGATACAAGTAACTTTGATGGCGAAACAATCTTCATTACCAACCTTGCAGCCGACAACCTTTTAGTGATTGAAATAGAAGCTGAGTACTCAAAGTCCGGTGAAGGTTTGCAGCGCTCAGTTGATCCATCAGATGGTGAGATCTACTTGTATTCACAAGGAGAAACCGCCCACATCCGCAACATGTTCCCTTGCTTTGATCAACCATCTCTGAAAGCGACTTTTTCTTTAACTGTCACAACACCTGGTCACTGGGAAGCGGTTTCAAACAACCCAGTTGAATCAAAGGTGGCAAAGGGAGATCTAGCAGAATGGAAGTTCTCAACGACTCCTCGCATCACTACATATTTGGATTGCTTAATTGCTGGGCCGTACTCACATGTGCACGATGTTTATAAGGGTCAAAAAGAGATCCCACTTGGAATTTACTGCCGCAAGTCCATGATGCAGTACTTGGATCCAGAGGATATTTTCTTGGTAACTAAGCAAGGCTTTGAGTACTTTGAAAAGACATTTGGTTTGGCATATCCATTTGAGAAGTATGATCAAATTGCAGTTGTTGACTTTAACTTTGGCGCTATGGAAAACGCAGGAGCTGTTACTTTCCGCGAAGATGTGTTGGTATTTCGTAGCCACATGCCAGAAAAGGCATACCTAAGCCGTGCAAACACAATCCTGCACGAGATGGCACACATGTGGTTTGGCGACATGGTCACCATGTACTGGTGGGATGATCTCTGGCTTAACGAATCATTTGCTGAATGGTCTTCATATTTAGCGTTATCAGAGGCGACTCGTTTTAAGGGCGCTTGGTCAGAATTTAACTCTGCCCGTAAAAACTGGGCTTATCGCCAAGATCAGCTTTCTTCTACTCACCCCATCATCGCCGATATGGTTGATATGGAAGCGGTAAATGCAAACTTTGATGGAATTACCTATGCAAAGGGTGCCTCTGTATTACACCAATTAGTTGCCCACGTTGGACGCCCACAATTTATTGCTGGTCTGCAAAAGTACTTTGCAAAGCATGCCTGGGGTAACACAACGCTTAATGACTTGTTAGTCGAACTAGAAGCAACGAGTGGACGAAAACTAGATGCCTGGGTCAATACCTGGCTACAAACAGCAGGTGTTAACACCTTGCGTCCAGTTTTAGATATCGATGGTGACACATACAAGTCAGTGACTATTTCGCAGGAAGCTCCACTTGTTCCTGCTGGATCTAAAGAACTTCGCCCACATCGCTTAGCTGTTGGTCTCTATGACATCAGCGGAAATTCATTGAAGCTTCGAAAGTCTGTAGAGCTAGATGTTGTTGGAGCATCAACTGTGGTGGCAGATCTTGCGGGCCAAAAGGTGGCAGATCTATTGCTGATCAATGATCGCGATCTCTCATATGCCAAGCTTCGCTTTGATAATCGCTCTATTGCTACATTGAAAACACATCTAGGAAAGTTTGATGATGCCCTGGCTCGCGCTCTATGTTGGGCTGCTATCTGGGATTTGCATCGTGATGCTGAAATCTCATCAGCAGATTTCATTGAAATTGCCCTTAACGGCCTTGCAGGTGAGAGTGATGATGCAATTGTAAATATCGTCCTTGCACAATTAGGTACATCTGTTGAGGCATACACAACAGATGCAAACCGTAATTCTTACCGTGAAAAGTTAGCCGATGGATTGTGGGCACTCACCAATAAGTCAGTTGCAGGAAGTGACCTTCAGCTACTGATCTCTCGTGCTTTCGCAATCAATGCACACACCGAAGCACAAACAGCCAATATTCGCGCACTTCTAAATGGCAGTGCTCCTGGGTTAAAGGTTGATGCAGATCTTCGATGGTACTTCCTCATTGCGCTGTCAGAGCGCGGTGCCACAACAAAGGCAGAACTAGAAGCCGAACTTGCTAAGGACAACACAACAACTGGCAACTTGGCATTTGAGACATGCTTAGCTGCCATGCCAACAAGTGATGCAAAGGCATATGCATTTAACAAGGGATTAGATGCCGATGTTGCAACATCAATACGTTCTGCACTTGTTGCTGGTTTCCAACGCCCTATCCAAGGAAAGCTACTTGAGCCATTTGTGCCACTGTATTTCGACAACTTGATTAGTGTTTGGGAATCACGCTCATATGAGCCGGCAGCAAAGTTTGTAACTGGTTTCTATCCATCATGGGTTGTGAAGCAATCAACTGTGGATCTAACAAATGCATGGCTAGATGGTGCAGGAAAAGATTCTCCTACCGTCTTGCGAAAGCTTGTTAAAGAGTCACAGGATGGATTAATCCGTGCACTTAAGGTGCAGGGAGTAGATAAGTAATTCTGGATAAGTAACTACTCGATTTCAGTAATTACTGATGACTTCTTCTGCTTTGTAGCAGTGCCGGCATAAGTAAGTACTGAGATCACAACAAACAAAGTTGTTGGAATTACAAGGAATGTAACAACGGTTTCAAAGACAGATAAACCTGGAGCTGACGTTACTGGACCTTCAAATATAGTCATGGGTGTAAGTGTAAATTACTTATGCAGTTGCCGCTGCCACTCCAAATGGCTGCAAGTACGGCAACCATCTGTGATCTGTGCGACCTGTGCCCAAAATTCTCCATGCAGCCCCCACCGGCTCACGTGGCAAGGTGCGCAAACGCCATCCAAGTTCTTTGAGGTGTTTGTCAGCCTTTAAGTGGTTGCACTTGTGACACGCAGAGACAACATTTTCCCAGTTATGTCCACCGCCACGACTACGTGGAATCACATGGTCAATTGATGTTGCAGGTGCAGTGCAGTAAACACAACGACCACCATCTCGAGCAAAGATTGCTCGACGAGAAAGTGGCACAGAGTGACGATAAGGAATTCGAACAAATTTTGTGAGGCGCACAACCGCAGGCAATGAAACCTGACCGCCAGCAAATCGTAAAATCTCGCCAGAATCTTCAACCATTACAGCTCGGTGATTTAAGACAAGGATCAGCGCGCGACGCTCTGTTATGACACCCAACGGCTCGTAGGTGGCATTTAAGACAAGTGTGCGCGACATATATCGCTCCCGATCTAGCGCCTGGCTGGCACTGATTGACATATCTTGCACCAAAACACCCGACCGCGTGGGTATTTGAATGGGGCTTTTAGGTAAAGATTTGGATAAGGTCTCGTCATTATGAGCGACTCCCTGCGTGACTTCCTTGATTGGATGGCTGGGACTCCCCTGCGCATCCTGATCATCCTTCTAGGCGCCGCCTTTATTCAAACATTTGGATCTCGCGCAATTACCCGAGCCATGAACAGATTGGCATCAGCTGATTTAGTCCCTGGACCACGCAACATTGTTGCTCGTCAAAAAGAGCGTGCCAGCACTATCGGCGGAGTTTTGAGTGCAACGTTAAAGAGTGCCACCTGGATTATTGCACTTGCAATGGCACTAGGAGAGTTCGGATTTGATCTAGGGCCACTGATCGCATCTGCCGGAATAGTTGGAGTTGCAGTCGGACTTGGCGCACAAACACTGGTGCGCGATATTTTGTCAGGAATCTTTATGTTAATTGAAGATCAATACGGTGTCGGTGACTCAGTTGATGTCCTAGAAATTGAAGGTGTAGTAGAAAAAGTAGGACTACGCGTAACAACAGTTCGAGATGGCCAAGGAACCCTGTGGTATTTGCGTAATGGTGAAATCTTAAAAGTTGGAAATCAATCTCAATCTGGTTGATTCACCATCGAGTGTGCAGCCATTTCAAGATAGCCCCATAGTTGCTCTTTTAGCGCTGCATCCAACTCAACTCCATCTACAGCTTGTCGCATTGCATTAAGCCACGCATCACGAGCCTTTGTATCAATAGAAAATTGCGCATGGCGCATGCGAAGACGTGGATGCCCGCGGTTTTCTTGGTAGGTATCAGGTCCGCCCCAGTACTGCTCTAGAAACCATTGCAAGCGCTGTGCTGCACCTTGTAAATCATTTTCTGGATACATCGGGCGCAAGATGGGATCTGTTGCAACGACAGCGTAGAACTGTGAGACCAAATCTGCGAAGAACTTTTCACCGCCTACTTGTTCGTAGAAGTTACTCATATATGAAGGTTAATCTCATTGCTTGCTTGTGGTATCGATTTGAATTTGAGAGACATGACACCTAATGCAAGGACAGGAAGGGCTGCCGCTAAGCAGAGCCAGCCGTAACTGAGCGTTCCGATGATTACACCGGCTATTGCGCCTCCGCCAGCTCCTGCAAGATTCATGACTAAGTCACTTGCACCTTGAGATGATGCTTTAAATTCCGCCGAGACACTCTCTGATAGAAGTGTCGACCCAGCAATTAACGTGCAGGACCAGCCCAATCCCAGTAAAAACAAACCAACACCCAAGGTATAGGCATCATCGGCTTGGGCCTTGCCGGAAATAATTGTTGACAGCAAAAGCGTCAGAATTCCGATTTGGATAATACGCACTCTTCCAAAGCGATCACTGAGAGATCCAACCAGCGGTGAAAACGCATACATGCCAAGCACATGAACACTAATAACTAAGCCGATGATAGTGAGAGACACATCAACATGTGCCATGTGTACTGGAGTCATCACCATGACTGAAACCATTGCAATATGTCCAACGGCAATTGCAAGAATCGCAAAAAGAGCTTGTGGATTATTGCCAATGTGCAAAAGAGCTAGCTTTGTGGAGCCCTTTTTACTCCTCTCAAGGTTTTCCTTGTTTGCGACTAGGTAAGGATCAGGGCGTAGGAAAATTAGAATTACTACAGATGCACAAAGAAGAGTTACCGCTGAAATCATGTAGGGGCCAACAAGTCTGGGTAGGCCAAATCCTTCTGCCAAATTACCCGCAGGCTCCATGAGGTTTGGGCCAGTCACGGCGCCAATAGTTGAACCCCACACAACAAAAGAGAGTTGTTTTGCTCTAGTTTCATTAGTCGCTAGATCAATTGCTGCAAAGCGGGCTTGATATCCAGCAGCTGAAGCTGCTCCAACTAGAAATGTTCCGATCAACATTAAGAAAATATTTCTTTGTGCCCCGCCGGTAATTGCAAATATCGAGCCAATTACGCCAGCGATATAGCCGACAGACAATGCCAAACGCCGACCACCTTTGGCGGTCAAGCGTGCAAGTGGCAAAGCCAATGCAGCTGCCCCAAGTACCGCGCTCGTTTGTGCCAGCCCCGCCAAAGTTTCTGAATCTGTAATGGAGGAAACTAAAAGCGATCCCGCAGCAACAGTTCCGGCAACACCCACACCGCTCAAAACTTGGGCCGTTGCTAACGTCTTAACAACCTTGTTTTGAAGCTGCGTGTTGGGCAATGCCATTATTAACTCTCTAAATACTTGTTAAGGAACTCGCGCTCGGCATCATTGAGGGGCCGAGACTTTTTAGTATCCATGGAAACAGTAACTTGAACAGTTTTAACAACCGCCAATAGTTCATTCTCGTACTTCATCTCATAGGTAACGCCAAATGATGATGTACCAATTTTATTAACCCAGATTTCAACATCAATATAAATGTCACCTGTGTAGATAGGGGCAATGAAATCAACCTCTGCTCTAGCCACAACCATTTCAATCATCTTTGACCACGCATAGCGGGCCTCTTGAGCAAAAATTAAATATGTTGAGTTATTAACATGACCAAATGCATCTAGATCGCCCCAGCGCACATACTGCTTATTCGTAAATCTCATTAGCGGGTCAACTTTCTATATGTCATGCGATGTGGGCGAGATGCTTCAGCGCCTAATCGCTCACGTTTGTTCTCTTCATAGCTTTCAAAGTTTCCTTCAAACCAGAACCACTTCGCATCCCCCTCATAGGCCAAGATGTGAGTTGCTACACGGTCAAGAAACCATCGATCGTGAGAGATCACTACGGCGCACCCTGGAAACTCCAGCAGCGCATTTTCTAGTGATCCCAAGGTTTCCACATCTAAATCATTTGTTGGCTCATCGAGGAGTAATAGGTTTCCACCTTGCTTAAGCGTCAGCGCTAAGTTCAAACGGTTACGTTCTCCACCTGACAAAATACCGGCAGCTTTTTGCTGATCTGGGCCCTTGAAACCAAAGCAGGAAACATAGGCACGTGATGGCATTTCAACTTGGCCGACCTTAATAAAGTCCTGCCCATCTGAAACAACTTCCCACAGCGACTTCTTTGGATCAATACCTCCGCGGCTCTGATCAACGTAAGAAATCTTTACAGTCTCACCCATCTTTACTGCACCTGAATCAGGATCTTCCATACCCATCAATGTCTTAAACAGCGTTGTCTTACCAGCACCGTTAGGACCAATGATTCCAACAATTCCGTTACGTGGCAGCGTAAATGAAAGATCTTCAATTAATACGCGATCTCCGTAACCCTTTGTTAAGTTATTAACTTCAATAACAACATTTCCAAGACGTGGGCCAGGTGGAATTTGAATCTCTTCAAAGTCGAGCTTACGCATCTTGTCAGCCTCTGCGGCCATCTCTTCATAGCGAGCAAGACGTGCCTTTGATTTTGCTTGGCGACCCTTTGCATTTTGGCGAACCCAATCAAGCTCTTCTGCCAATCGCTTTGCGCGCTTTGCATCCTTTTGGCCTTCAACCTTTAAACGAGCTGCCTTTGTTTCAAGGTAGGTCGAGTAATTACCTTCATAGGGATAGGCACGGCCACGGTCTAGTTCAAGAATCCACTGGGCAACGTTGTCCAAGAAGTATCTATCGTGCGTGATCGCAACAACTGCGCCTGCATACTTATTGAGGTGTTGTTCAAGCCATAGAACAGATTCAGCATCAAGGTGGTTTGTTGGCTCATCAAGTAGTAGTAAATCTGGTGCTTGCAAAAGAAGCTTGCAGAGTGCAACGCGGCGCTTTTCTCCACCAGAAAGCACAGAAACATCTGCGTCCGGTGGTGGGCAACGAAGTGCATCCATTGCTTGTTCTAATTGTGAATCAAGCTCCCAGGCATTGCGGTGATCAAGTTGCTCTTGAAGGTTTCCCATCTCAGCCAACAAGGTGTCATAGTCGGCATCTGGGTTTGCCATCTCGGCGCTGATCTCATCAAAGCGCGCCAGCATTGCAACAGTTTCTGCAACACCCTCTTTAACGTTATCAATAACATTTTTAGATTCATTGAGCTGTGGCTCTTGCAGCAAGATTCCCACGGTGTAGCCAGGGGTTAAGTAGGCCTCACCATTTGATGGTTGCTGTAATCCGGCCATGATCTGCAAAACAGTTGACTTACCGGCACCGTTAGGACCGACCACACCAATCTTGGCGCCTGGATAAAACATAATCGTGACGTCATCAAGGATGACCTTGTCACCATGCGCTTTACGCGCCTTCTTCATCGTATAAATGAACTCAGCCATGGAATGAAACCTTAGTGGTAGTGGCGGGTAGACTATGCATTACGACCCTCCTACAAGCGCCTGTAGCTCAGTCGGATAGAGCACCCGCCTTCTAAGCGGGTTGTCGCAGGTTCGATTCCTGCCAGGCGCGCAGACTGTTTTCTTATATCATTGTTTTAAGGCATAAAAGAACCCAGGGCTACCCTCGTTGCCCTGGGTTCTTTTTGAAAGATAGAAGTTGTTAGCCCATCTTTCCGGTGACATATGCCTCTGTTCGGGGATCAGAAGGCGTACTAAAGATCTTCTTCGTCTCATCGTATTCAACAAGTTTTCCGGTGCGCAGATCGCCCAACGGATTTACCTCGGTTACAAAGTAAGCGGTGTACGTACTAACACGAGCTGCCTGCTGCATATTGTGGGTCACAATTACGATTGTGTAATTCCTCTTTAGCTCCAACATCAATTCTTCGATTCGAAGTGTTGCAATTGGATCTAGAGCAGAACATGGCTCATCCATCAAAATAACTTCAGGCTCAACAGCCAAAGAACGTGCAATACATAAACGCTGTTGCTGACCACCTGACAAACCAAGTGCTGAATCTCCTAAACGATCTTTGACTTCATCCCAAAGGGCTGCGCCTTTGAGTGAATTCTCGACGATTGCATCTAATTCAGACTTTTTCGGGCGCCCGTTTACCTTTGGTCCAAACGCTACATTCTCATAAATTGATTTTGGAAATGGATTTGGCTTTTGGAAAACCATTCCAATTCTGCGACGAATCTCAACTGCACTGGCCTTTGAATCATAGAGATCTGCATCGTGATACATGATCGAACCGGCTACGGAAGCACCAGGTATTAGATCATTGGTTCTATTGAGGGTACGGATCAGGGTTGATTTTCCACACCCAGATGGTCCAATGAAGGCTGTAATGTCATTGCTTGGGATTCGGAGGTTCACATCTGATACCGCAACATACTTACCGTATGACACGGAGACATCTTTTAATGTAAATACAGGGTCGATAATCTTTGGACCATCGGTAGCTACATTCATCATTTGCTCACTCTCTTAGTTGTTGACTCTGAACTGGATAAAAGATGGATTACAAAGTGCATTAAACATTACGCTTTCTGGTGGCGATATCGCGCAGGATTATCGCAATTAAATTCAGTGTAAAGAGAACTGCCATCAAGATAAGACTTCCGGCACTTGCCAGAATTTGAAACTCTTCACGCGAGTCTGAGGCGTACTTAAAAATAGTCAATGGCATAATGGTAAAGGGACTGTCTAAACCAGTTGGATTAAATGTTACAAACGAAAGTGCTCCAAGAAGAAGCAATGGAGCAGACTCTCCAATAGCGCGCGACACAGCCAAAATTGAACCAGTCGCAGTTCCAGGAATAGCGCTCGGCAAGACCAGACGCCAGACGGCCTGCCACGGCGTAGCACCTAATGCCAGGGCACCCTCCTTGTATGAAGGTGGTACTGCACGAATAGCTTCACGGGAGACAATAATAATTACGGGCAACATCAACATCGCAATAACTGCAGCTGCTGATCCCACTGTAAAGCCCCAAGCGATGAATCCACGAACTACAAAGGCCAAGCCAATCAGACCAAAGACAACTGCAGGGACACCAGCAAGGTTTTGAATATTTAATTCAAGTAAGCGAGTTACCCGGTTGCTCTTGCTAGCAAACTGTTCCAGGTAAAGGGCCGTTAAGAGACCAGTTGGTAGAGCCACCAATGTAGCGATGCCGACGACCCACAAGGAACCCTTAAGTGGCGACTGAAATCCCGCATTGTCAATGTTAAAGGATGGGTACTTCGTTAATAGATCCCAAGATAAGAGCCAGCCAGCTTCATTCCAAAGACTGCTTACGATCCAAAAGATCATTCCTAGAGAGACAAAGATTGCCAGGTAAAGGAAGGTGCGAAACAGGGCATCTACGATGAGCCGGCGAGGCGAAATACGGCTTTTGAGTGAGATCGACTGCGACATTTTATTCGTAAGCCTCTCGGTAGCGCGCGATAAATTTATTGCCAAGAATGTTAAATACCAATGTGATCAAGAACAAGATCGCGCCGATCAGGAAGATTGTGTTGTACGCCTGGGAACCAACCTCGGCATCACCAATACCCGCAAAGCCGATAAAAGCAGACAGGGTCATCATGGGATCACCCGGGTTACCAGAAAGCTTTGGATAACTACCTGCAACCATAAGTGCGATGGTAGTTTCACCAAAAGCACGCGCAAACGCCAAGATAAGCGCTGCAACTACCCCTGAGAGTCCGGCGTTAAAAACAACCTTTGCCGCCACTTCACGACGTGTTGCACCGAGGGCGTATGCAGCCTCTCGCATTGCACGCGGAACGGCTGAAAGTGCGTCATCTGCAACAGAGGCGATGATCGGAACGATCAAGATTCCAGTTACAAACCCAGCACCCAGGGCCGAGAAGGCAAGAGGTTCACCGATTGGCCAGTATTTTTCGACGTAAGAAGGATTTATTACATAGAGACCGAATAAGCCCAAGACAACCGTCGGGATACCCGCTAAGACTTCAAGAATCGGCTTAACAATTCGGCGCAGATTAAAGGATGAATAATCGCTAAGGAAAATCGCTGCCGCCAATCCAACAGGTATTGCAACAATCATGGCGATAGAAACGACAAAAATCGTTCCCGTAAAGAGAGGGACAATTCCATATTCAGGCGGCTCAAAGAGGGGCGCCCAGCTAGTCCCAAAAATACGAGAACCAATAGCGAAAAATGTTCTAATAGCGATTGGGAACAGTGAGGCAACGATACCCACGGTGACGACAATCGACATAACCGTTGCGACCTGCATCAGCACCCGTGCTATGTGTTGGGTCTTTAGCCTTCGTTGGAGATGTGGCGAGGGTGAAAGAATTACCGACTTTCGTTCGGACTTCACTTCAAACATCGCCACATCCCCTTCGAATTGAAAAATACCAGCTAGAGAAAGATCAACCCTTGAGGGAAATAATATCCTTGTCCAACTTTTCCTTTTGTGGGGCTGTTAGCTTAAGAAACTTTGCCTTCTCGGCCAAAGTATCTAGCTGCAGTGAGTAGAACTCCAAGAATGGAAGAATAGCCTTGTTTGACTTTGCCTTTGCATCATTTACATAGACAAACAGCGGACGTGCTAAAGGAGTGTATGTGCCATCTAGGACTGAAGTGATTCCCGGAGTTGCACATCCCTTTCCTCCATCAACCTGGACTGCCTTGTTGATGTCAGTGTTTTCTAGGTAATATGACAGACCGTAGTATCCAAGAGCACCAGTTGAACGCTTCACACCATTTACAGTGACGTTGTCATCTTCTGTTGGCGTGTAGTCGGTACGTGAACGACGGGCAGGCTTTCCATTAATAGCTTCAGTGAAGTAATCAAAGGTTCCGGAATCTGTTCCAGCACCAAATAGAGGCATCTTGACACGTGGGAATGAAGGATCAACTTGGTTCCAATACTGGACCTTGCTGCCTGGCTCCCAAATCTTCTTCAACTGCGCCACTGTTAAGCACTTCGCCCATGTATTTTTTGGGTTGACTACAACAGTCAGAGCATCTGATGCAATGCGGAGTTCAGTAAATTTGATTCCGTTCTTCGCACATAGTTCGCGCTGTGCAGCACTGTATGAAGCTGATGCGTTTGCCATATCAAGTTCACCGTTGCAGAACTTAGTTGCTCCGCCACCGGTACCTGAGATACCAACTGTAATCTTTGTCTGTGATACCGCTTGGAAGCCTTCAGCCGCTACACCGGTAAGAGGACCGACAGTACTTGAACCATCGATAGCGATTGAGCCGGAAACAGCCTTAAACTTTGATAGGTCAACCTTGACTGCAGTTGAAGCGCCTGCGCCAGCCTTAAGACCGGTCTTCTTCCACTTCAAACCGCCACCACTGATGCTGCACTTGTACTGCAAACCATCGTGATCCTCAACCTTGTTGCGTGAACTGCACTCAAGAAGATTGCCTACTGGGTATTCCTTACCGCTAGCAAATGATGGCTCAGACAAAATTGATGTCATCATCACTACTACTGCGAAGGCACGAACTGCCTTTCCAAAACCTTTTCTCATTTTGTACCTTTCAACGTTGTTGACGATTGGCCAAACCGACGGAGAACGACCCCGCCGTGAGGTACTCAACTGGTTGAGGGTTAACGGCCACCTTAGATTGGGTTAACGGAGGGTGAACACTTCAGCATAGTTTTCGCCTGTGGCGATAGGCTCAGCCCCATGTCTGTATCTGAAAAGAGCCCCAATCTGATCTGGATCGACTGCGAAATGACCGGACTATCCCTGGAAAAAGATGTCCTGGTCGAAATCGCCGTCCTTGTGACCGATTCTGATTTAAATGTTATTGGCGAGGGCGTGGATGTTGTAATCAAGGCGAGCGCCGAGCAGTTGGCAGGAATGAATGATTTCGTCACCCAGATGCACACAACATCAGGGTTAATCACTGAAATTCCTAATGGCATCTCTGTTTTAGAGGCCGAAGCAAAGGTCATTGCCTATCTTGAAAGCGCATCGACCCAACCCGGCAAATCTCCTTTGGCTGGAAACTCAGTTAGTGTCGACAGATCCTTTATCGCTCGCGATATGCCACTACTGAATGACTATTTGCATTATCGAACCGTTGATGTGTCATCGATTAAAGAATTAACCCGCAGATGGTTTCCCAAGGCTTACTTTGGCGCCCCGGCAAAGACTGGCAATCACCGAGCCCTCGGAGATATTCAAGATTCAATCGCAGAGCTGGCTTACTACCGCCAAGCAGTCTTCATCTCCGCACACAACGAGGGGCCAACGACGGCATAACAACGGGTAGACTTAGTAACTCATGGTGGACGTAGCTCAGCTGGTAGAGCACCCGGTTGTGGTCCGGGATGTCGCGGGTTCGAGCCCCGTCGTTCACCCCAAGTTTTTAGCAGTGAATAACCCTTGCACCAATAAGTAGAGAGTCGGACCGAAATGATTTTCGACGTCGTTGTTGAAATCCCAGCGGGATCACGTAATAAGTACGAGATCGACCACACCACCGGTGAGGTGCGCCTAGATCGCATGCTCTTCACATCTACGCGCTACCCCTATGACTATGGTTTTGTTAAGAACACACTTTCACTAGATGGCGACCCGCTTGATGCGCTGATCATGTTGGATGAGCCAACCTTTCCGGGCTGCGTTGTTTCATGTCGCGTCATTGGAATGTTAAACATGACGGATGAGGCTGGCGGAGATGACAAGCTTTTGTGTGTTGCAGCAGGTGATGTTCGAAAGTCTTATCTGCAGGACCTTAATGATGTGCCTGCATATGAACTCTCTGAAATTAAGCACTTCTTTGAAGTCTATAAAACCCTAGAGCCAGGAAAATCTGTGCAAGGCGGCGAATGGGTTGGACATATCGAAGCAGAGCTAGAAATCAAAGCTTCATACGACCGATTTAAGGGTTCTCACTGATACTTTTTCTCCCTTAGGACCAGATTGCTTAAGGAGAGAACGTGATTAATAGCGGCGATACAGCCTGGGTACTTGCAAGTGCAGCACTTGTTTTATTCATGACACCAGGGTTGGCGATCTTTTACGGCGGAATGGTGCGCGCAAAGAGCGCACTGAACATGATGATGATGTCATTTGCCGCAATCGGTGTCACAACAATTATTTGGGTTCTCTATGGCTACTCACTGACTTTCGGATCATCACAAGGCGGATTAATTGGCGACTTTAGCCATCTTGGCTTGTCTGGAACTTTGGATCAAGTAGTTGGCGCTGAAGGTCATCAAATTCCAACAATTGCATTTGCAATGTTCCAATTAACTTTTGCCATCATCACCGTGTCGCTTTTATCTGGTGCTATCGCAGACCGTGCAAAGTATGGATCATGGGTGCTTTTCGTAGCGGTCTGGGTAACTCTTGTTTATATCCCCGTCGCGCACTGGGCATTTGCTAGCCAAGGCGGCAATGGCGGCTGGATCATCGACAAACTAGGCGCACTTGATTTTGCAGGCGGAACCGTTGTTGAAATTAACTCAGGTGCTGCTGCATTAGCGCTCGCACTTGTCCTTGGAAAGCGCGATGGTTTCCGTCGGGATCCCATGCGTCCCCACAACATGCCGCTAGTTCTACTTGGCGCAGGAATGCTCTGGTTTGGCTGGTTTGGATTTAACGCAGGAAGCGCCCTCTCTGCAGGATCACTTGCTGCAACAGCCATGATCAACACCCAGATTGCATCCGCTGCTGCCTCTATGTCATGGATTTTGTTCGAAAAGTATCGTGATGGAAAAGCAACAACACTTGGTGTGGCATCAGGTGCCATTGCAGGAGCTGTAGTGATTACTCCTGCGTGTGGTTACATCAATCCATTAGGTGCACTACTCCTTGGATTAATCGCAGGTGTTGCTGCTTGTTATGCGGTCTCACGTAAATACAAATTCGGCTATGACGATTCATTAGATGTTGTTGGCGTCCACGGTATTAGCGGAATCATCGGAATGCTAGGAATTGGATTGCTTGCAAGCAAAACAGTTAATGACACAGGTCAAGAGGGCTTGTTCATCAATGGCTCCTTTGAGTTATTGACTCATCAAGTAATTGCGATATTGGCTGTAGCGGCTTTCTCATTTACCGTTACCTGGTTGATTGCAACAGCGATCTCACGCACTATCGGATTCCGCGTTCTTAGAGATGATGAACTAACAGGTCTTGATACGACCTATCACGCAGAGTCTGCATATGACATCACTGGAAATTCAAACCGGTACTAGGCACGAGAAAAGAGATAACTATGAAGCTCATAACAGCAATCGTTAAGCCTTCAAAGGTTGATGACATCAAGCGTGCTCTGCAAGCAGATGGCGTCCATGGAATGACAGTGTCTGAAACCCGCGGATTTGGTCGCCAGAAGGGCCACACTGAAATCTATCGCGGTGCTGAATACACAGTTGATTTCATTCCAAAGGTTCGCATCGAAGTACTTGCAGATGATGCCGATTGTGATCACATCGTTGATTTAATCGTTGCAACAGCCAACAGCGGATCTATTGGTGATGGAAAATTGTGGGTAACACCTGTTGAAACCGTTGTCCGCATTCGCACCGGCGAGCGCGGATCTGATGCGCTTTAAGAGGTAGGCAGCTCTTTTTCTGGACAGCTCTTTAAGATTCGAACCATCGCCTCTTTTTCAGGGGCGGTAAACCACAACTTGTATTTAATTTTCACTGCAATCTGCCTGGAAACATAATCGCAGCGATAACTCTTTAGTGGTGGCAACCACGTGGCCGCATCCCCATCACCTTTTTGTGAATTCAACTTTCCTTTTACCGCTAACAAATTAAGTGGATCATTTGCCAATGCTTTGCGTTGCTCGGCAGTTAACTTAAAGGCGCCTGTCTGCCATGAATTAGACAAAGCAACCACGTGATCTATCTGCACCTCTGAGCTGGTCTTAGCGCCTTGAACAAAGTTGATCGTCTCCCCCGAAAATGGATCAACCAAGATGCCACTTAATACAACACATTGCTTGGTCTTCTCTTTATATACCTGGTTAGTTAAATCCCGTTTTAAAATATCGTTGCGCGTATCGCATCCATTGCGATCAACATCTGCCCATGCGGTGCCAAATTGATCACGGGTGTAACCGGTTTTTGCTGCTCGGCCCTTTGTTATTTGGGATTGAATGATTGATAAACCAGAGGCAATTGATTCAGCTTTTGCAGGTGTAATCCCAACGACTAAAAGGCTCAGAACTAGGGCAATCCTTATTTCAATATGACTCACACGCCCAGTATGCGGGTGTCGCAGATGTGCGACAAGGCGTATCTTCCTGATAGGTTTCCCCCTGCATTCAAGCGTTTCCGGCGCCTGGATGCTTCGGGTGGTTAGCTCAGTTGGTAGAGCAGGTGACTCTTAATCACCGGGTCGGGGGTTCGAGTCCCTCACCACCCACACTAAAAGTGCTGGCCCGAGGCCTAATAAGTTCCTAAACGCTTCTTTACTTTCTTTTTTGCTTTTGCCTAACACTTGCCTAACACCCTACAAACGTCCACCGTTAACTGCATTGGCAAACGTGCTTGATGCTGTTTCTGCTTGTTGATCTGATACGTGTGCATCCTCAGTTCAATTGCACTCCTCAATTCCGCCAGCCTTTGAGGTGGTAAAAGAACAATGGGGATTAGACTTTTTCCCATGAGCGCATTTAATTAAGTGGTAAAAGCCATGTACGTGTTGGATCAAAGGAGTAATTAGCAATCTTTCCTACTGGAACGATCTCCTCGTAAACTGGATCTGAAACGACAGCAATAATTTTACCTTCATTACTCTCCAGTGTGTACTCCACATGGTTACCATAAAAAACAAGATTCTCAACGACACCCTCACTGATGTTGATCTGACTGCCACTATTGCTTGACATACTCACTTGAATAGATTCAGGTCTAACAAGTAAGACTGATTTTTCAGATAGCAAATTTTCAGAGTATGAGGCAACCTGCATATTTTTGCCACCAACCACAATTTGAGCCTTTTTATCTCCAACAGCCACAGCACTTTCAACTTTCAAGAAATTTGAGCGGCCGATGAAGTCAGCGACGAACACTGAGGCAGGTCTGCGATAGATCTCTTCTGGAGTTCCTACTTGTTCTACGACTGCGTTACGCATTACCACAATACGATCAGACAGACTCATCGCCTCATCTTGGTCGTGGGTCACGAAGATGCTTGTAATTCCTAATTTGCGCTGGATAGAACGGATTTCAGTGCGCATCTGCGCTCTTAACTTTGCATCTAAATTTGAAAGCGGCTCATCGAAAAGGAGGAGTTTTGGACGAACAACCATAGCGCGGGCCAAGGCAACGCGTTGCTGCTGCCCACCTGAAAGCTGGTTAGGCGCACGGTTTGCCAAGTGGGAAAGGCTCATTGAGTTTAAAACTTCAGAGACAGCCTCTTTGATGGATGCTCCAGACATTTTCTTTACCCGCAGACCGTAAGCGACATTATCAAAGACTGTCATGTGCGGAAAGAGAGCATACGACTGAAAGACCATACCCATAGGACGCTTATCTGGAGTCAGTGAACTCAAATCAACCCCATCCAGAAGTACTTTTCCACTTGTTGGAGTTTCAAAGCCAGCGATTATTCTCAGGGCGGTTGTCTTTCCACAACCAGAAGGACCGAGCAACGTGACAAATTCACCTGGCTCAATATCGAGTGAAAGTTTGTTAACTGCAATCACTTTCTCCTGCGTATCACCAAACTCTTTTGTTATCGAAACAAGAGAAAGCTTTCCCTCACTACTTTTCATCTCTTCTCCTTAGCGTGATCTTGTCATGGGTCGATCAATGGATACTTGGTTTCTTTTTACAAAGTAATTAATCAATCCTCCAATTACTAGGATCAAAATTATCAAAATACAGCAGAGTGCAAATACGTTTCCATATCTCCCCTGATCAGCCTCGGCGAGAATTTTTTGAGTAAGAATTGAGGTATCTGGTGTCACTAAGAAGATAATGGGAGAGAGCGTGGTCATCGAGTGCGCAAAGGCATATAAGAGGCCAGCAAGAAATGCTCCACTAATGAGAGGCAGTGTTACAAGGCGAAAAGTTTTTGCCCCAGATGCTCCAAGAGAGGCTGAGGCCTCTTCAATAGAGGGATCGATTTGCTGCAGCATGGAGATACCCGAACGCTGTCCAGCTGGGCTAGACCTGATTATGTAGACCATAACGATTGCAATTGAACCTCCGAGTAGGGCCGCCCCTCCTGCCACCTGGGGGAAGATGGTAACCCCACCAATTTTTAGTGGATCGTTATAGGTGATGGCATATCCAATTCCGATCACAGTCCCTGGTACGGCGATTCCAAGCATGCCGAGAAAATCAAGGGCCTCTGAGCCACGTTTGACCTTTCTGATAACCAACCAAGCAGTCAACATTCCAAATATTCCCGCTAAAGGAGTAGCAATCAGTGCAAGGAAAGTAGTTGTCTTAATAGCTCCATTTGCAAAGCCTCCAAGAAGATAGCGAAAGTGATTCAGTGTAATTTCGTTATTGACACCGATGATCTGCACAAATGCACCAACAAGCACGGTTGCATAAATCAACACAATAAGAATGGTCACTAGTCCAGTAAAAGAGAGCAAGAGAGATCGCATGCCAATTGAAGTGACCAGAATTGGCCGTCCGCTAGGCTTTCCAGTTACTGAAATGACACTCTTTTTTTGCGCCCAGTATCGCTGGATGAGAAATACAAAGAGAGCCGGCAAAAGAAGAAGTGAGGCATAGCCAGCAGCCAAAGAAATGTCATAGTCACCATTGATCGCCATGTAGGCACGCGAGGCTAGGACCGTGTAGCGTCCACCAATTATTAGGGGATTAGCTAAATCTGCAATCGATTCAATGAAGAGAAGTAAGAAAGCTCCAGCAAATCCTGGAATCAGCATTGGAACAGTAACTGTTCTAAACACCCGCCATTTGTTTGCTCCAAGACTCAAACCAGCCTCATCTAAAGCGGGATCAAGACTGCGGAGCATGCCCAAGAAATTCATATAAGCAATTGGGAAGAAAGAGAGAGTCAATACAATCACAAGTCCAGAAAAACCATAGAGGGTTGGACGCCAGTCAAAGATTCCTCGGGTAATCATTCCACTACGGCCAAAAAGCACAATAATAGCTGTGGCAAAAGCAAATGGAGGAGAGATGATAGGAATGAGATTTATGATATGAAGTATTTTTTTGCCACGAAATTCGACTCGAACCTGAGTGTAAGCCAAAATAAAACCAAACAAAGTTCCAAGTGTTGCTACTGTCACTCCCAATTTTATTGTGTTCCAAATTATATTTCGAGTAACAAAATCACTGATTGATCCTCTTAAAATTGCACTGCCCGAAGGGCCACCGGCATAAACTAGGATGTTGATAAGGGGAAGAATGATCAGAAAGCCAATAATAAATATGACAAGCCCCAAGGCGATTTTTGTGAAGAAGTCATATTTTGCTCTGCCGAGGTTAGATCTCATACCTACGCTCCTCTAAAAAACTGAAGAGGAACTCCGAGTAGTGCAGAGCTCCTCTTCAGTTTGTGACTAGATATCAACTATTTTGCTGAAGCAGTTAACGCCACTTCCTTATCAAAGCGGGCCTTTAACTTGACGGCAGCAATTCCGGCTGCTTCTGCCTCGTAATTCAAGAGGGATATCTTTCGCAAATTAACCATTCGTGGGTCAGACTTTGCCCGGGGATTGGTGAGAATTTGGAAAGACTCCGCCTTTGCTGGGCCTAAATCCTGTGCATCTGCAGATAACGAGAAGTCGATATACGCCTTAGCTGCATCAGGATTTTTTGCGCCCTTCACAAGAGCGATTCCACCGATTTCAAAACCAGTTCCCTCTTTTGGAAAAGAGACTACTAGCGGATTTCCACGTAAAATTGCGGCTGTGCAGTCATGGGAGAAGACAATTCCAGTCGCAATCTCACCGCGACCCAGTGGGCCAGTTGGGCCGGATCCACTTCGGGTGTACGAGAGAATATTTTTGTTCAGCAACTTCATGTATTCAATCGCCGCATCTTCGCTACCGAGGCGTAGTACCTGTGACCACAATGTCGTGTACGCCGTTCCAGAAGTTCCAGGGTGTGCCATCATGACATTACCCTTCAACTTTGGATTGAGCAGATCATCCCAACTCTTAGGCGCCTTCAGACCCAAACGGCTTAGCTCGTTCGTATTTGAACAGAATCCGAGTGCTCCCATGTAGATGCCAGTCCAAAACCCGTCGGAATCTTGGAATTGCTTGGTTAACATCTTGCGGGTTGGAGACTTGTATGGGTCCAAGACACCTTGTATTCGGCCTGAGATGTGGCTGTCGTTTGGGCCACCCGTCCAAACATCAAACTCTGGATTATTTTTCGAGGCGAGTAGCCGCGTTAAGGACTCACCGGAGGAAAGGCGAATGAATTTCGTCGGGATTCCTGTCTTTGCTTGGAATGCTTGCGTCATCGCGATACACCAGGCCTCTTGGGGCGTGCACAGGACATTCAGAGTCCCAGTGAGTTTGCGGCCCTCAGCGTAAACTAGGACATCATTGACTCTTCCGCAGGTGTATGTGACACCAGTGACAACGTAGACCCTTCCTTCAATCGCACATGGTTTTCCTGAATAATTCCCAACAGCCTGAGCAGGGCTGGCGACAAGTGCGAGAGAGATACCAAGAATCGTCAAAATGAATGTACCTATAAGTTTAAGACGCAACATTTTTCCCCTTATTAGATTCGACATCAGAGTTCTTAAGGCTATCGTAAAAACGAGCGTTTAATTTTTTTCCACCCTAATTTAGCATGAATTTCTGGAGTCTTGACATGAATTGTGAGTGAACACAGCGGCAATCCTGCATTCCCTAGAGATAACCGTTCCATAAAACAGACTAAATCTTAAAAATCTGCCGGCAATCAATGCATTAGATTAGATATGCCAATGCTATGGTGTTAATGAATGGGATAGGTTGGTACGGGATCAAGTTTCACCAAGAATAATCGAAGGCAGAAATGACTTACAGTTAGAGAGTTTCTTTTTTAAGAGATCTGTTCAGGTACCTTTTGGTGGCGAATTTGAGAGTGTTAAGAATGCCTACAATCTCCATCTGGAATCTTGGGAAAACTTCTATTCAAGGACAGGAAGCTGCCAAAATTACAATCGCCTAATCAAGGAGTGGAACGATTCTGGGGATATCAAATCGTCATTCTTGATTTCAGGGAGAATTTTCCATGAAGTAACTCCGGTGATTGATTTCAAAGACTCTAAGGTGCGAATTAAGGAAATATTCAAGAATTGAATTAGGCTTCCCATCCCCTAACAATCCCCTAACACCCTCCTAACACCTCTAGGCATTAGGAGGGATAACTAGGGACAAATCACGCTCAACCATTAAACTCTGGACACATAGGGGCACGCGTAGAACCGTAATTCGACACACTCTTAATCACCGGGTCGGGGGTTCGAGTCCCTCACCACCCACTTACGACAGTAAGCCCGAGATTGGATTCACAGGCTTTCCAATTAAAAAGGGCTGAGGTGATTAGCCCCAGCCCCTTTTATCTAAATTATTAAGCCCCTATTGCCCTAAGTTGGAAGATCCACAAAGCAATAACTCCTACTGCGGTGATTGCCATGAAGATCTCAGGTGGTGCTTTACGTGCATTTCTATTCCAGGTTGAATCTTCATTGGCGGGAATGTCTTTAACATATGCCGCTATATCGCCAAATACTCCCAGTGCAAAAACCAAGAAAAATGCTTCGACAATGCTCACAATGACTTTCCAGTCAGTTTGAACTCCAGAAGAAAGATCTGCGAATGCTGTTATTGCAAAAATTGCAAGGTTTGAAAAAAGCCCCACGAGCATGACTGATGAGGTTTGTGAAGCAGCAATCTCGTAACGCTTCTCATTAATTTCACGTTGATCCATTGTATTTCCTGTCTGGGAAGAACCAATTTGGCTGACAGAAATGTATGCAATCACAACCCAACTTTCAAGAATCTCCATGTTAATTCCAAGTTAACTTTAAAGTTTTGTTGACGCCTTAGACAAACTTTGCCTCAACTAATCCCAACTCACCAAAGTCCACGCTCACCAAGTCACCAGGTTGCACAAAGCAATGTCCAGTGCAGGTTCCGGTGCTCACATACTCACCAGCAAAAACATCTCTGCCTCGCTCGCGAAGCCAATTAATCATCCAGGTCAGACTGGTAACAGGATGTCCCATAGCTTGAATGCCTTGACCTGATTTGATGTAGGAGCCATTCACATAGAGATCAATATTTGCCTTAGGTAGATCTATCTCTTTCCAATCCTTTACCTTCTTACCCACTACAAATGCTGCCCCACCTGCGTTGTCATACATTCCACCAAAGTATCCACTCAGGCTGTACCAGTCCTCAAAAACTGAATCACCGATCTCAATTACTGGGGCTAAGAATTCGATACCCGCACGCAGATCTGCCTCGCTATAGGCCTTGTCGCGCACTGGAAAATCTTGACCAAGTTGAAAGGCGAACTCACATTCGCATAAACGATAATTAACAAAAAACTCCGATGGAACCTCTGCAGGGCTTTGCATAACAGATCTAGTGAAAAGTCGACCAGGAGACGGGCTCGGAATGTTTTCTGCTTTTCTCACATCCATACTTGCAGCGCCAACTTTCCAACCCGCACCCTCCCAACCAAGGGCATACTCCAATTTCACAATAACTTCTTCCATAGATTTCCACGACCTAGCTCGCAACCGCTCTGGCATTACAACCGGTGTTCGAGTTTTTCTGCCAGTAGCGATCAATTCAATGAGCTCGTCAATCTCTGCAGGTGTTAAATCACTTTCGCGAGGAGATGGCTTTGATCCACCAGGAGGTGTTGGTCCATGAATGAGTCGACCTCTATCACTCAAATAATCTAGGCGTGGTTTATCTCTATTTGCTCTAATTAACTGCAGGCGTTCTACCTCGTAGGTGCTCACACTCTTATGCGTGCTCTCCACCAGTGTGAGCGAAAGTCTTATTAGTGATCTGCCAACGACCTTCAAGAACTGAAAGCGTGAAATAATCAGTAAATGAGAGAGTTCCCCAGAAACCTTCTTCTTTAATTGTTGCCATTGCAACGGTGCCATCAATTTGAATATCTGTAATCTCTGCCTTCATCTGGCCGGCATCTCCTGGTGACTCCACCATCAATGCGACGAATCCCGCTTTATCAACGTCATAATCCGTGCCACCCATTGTGCCAAACCAACGTGCACTGGGATGAAAAGCTTCATTTAACTTATCGGCATTGCCTTTTCCAGCACCCTCAATATAAAGATTAAGCAGTCTTGTTACCTCTTGTAGATCTTTGCTCATTGTGGATCCTCTCCTAGTTACCCAAAATTGAACCAGAGATGGCAGGGAATGTAAATACACACCCCCGCCAAAGTTGCTGCGAGGGTGTCTTTTACTAAAACTCTCTAACTCGTCATGGCTTGCTCGATGCAGAGCTAACTAAGAACTGCGAGTAAGCAGAAAGGGTTAAGAAGGTAGGGAAATGATCTTCATCTAAACAGATCTGTCGGAAGATGGTGACTGCATCATCAAAACGATCATTGCTGTTTCGCTCAATACCTTGAAGAATATCAAAGATGATCTGCTCAACCAGGCTATGTGTGATGTGACTGCCTTCTCGAGTCACAACTTCGTAGCGAATCCATTGCCAAATCTGTGATCGGCTGATTTCAGCTGTTGCAACATCCTCCATCAGATTATCGATGGCAGCCGCCCCCGTCCCGCGAAGCCAGGATTCGATGTAACGAAGTCCGACTGCGACATTTGTGCGCAGTCCCGCCTCTGTTACATCTCCCCCGATTGATTGAATATCAAGAAGCTGGTCTGGTGTTACATGAACATCATCACGAAGGCGATCGACTTGATTTGGTTTCGTGCCCAGTACCGCATCAAATTCTGCTTGCGCAATTGGAATCAAATCTGGGTGAGCAACCCAGGTTCCATCAAAGCCATCAGCCGCTTCGCGAGCTTTATCGCTCTTGACCGCCGCTAGCGCTCGATCTGTTACCTCTTGATCTCGACGATTGGGAATAAATGCACTCATGCCACCAATGGCATGGGCTTTTCGCTTATGACAGGTTGATACCAATAGTTCGGTATATGCGCGCATAAATGGCACCGTCATTGTTATCTGAGCGCGATCTGGAGTAATGAACTGTCTACCAGAGCCGGCAAAGTTTTTGATGATTGAGAAGATGTAGTCCCAGCGACCAGCATTAAGGCCGGCGCAGTGATCGCGAAGCTCCCACAAAATCTCATCCATTTCAAAGGCGGCAGGAATAG
>NZ_JBBAMW010000015.1:0-23763 GCF_040402275.1 Candidatus Planktophila sp.
GTCACTGTGATTGAGTTCGCATCTGGCGCATCAGCTAACAACGCAACCTGGCCAGTGACTGTCACATTTGTAGGGGAAACGGAAAGAGTTGAGCCGCTAATTGGATTAGTGCTTACTAATGTATTTGCAGAGGCGTTTGTAATCCCTAGAAATGCAAGAAGCAGAATCGCTGCAAAACGTGAGCGGCTCACTTTTTCCTTCCATGAGGGCTTGGGAAGCTCCTCAATTCGCGCCTATCGTCTCACTTCTTTACACTTAATGCCTAGCCTTATTCACCGAATGGAGACTGTGATGCCTACATATCAATATGCATGCACCGCATGTGACCATGAATTTGAGGCAATTCAATCCTTCTCAGATGACTCTCTGACCCAATGCCCCCAATGCCAAGGTGAGATCCGTAAGGTCTATACCGCGGTTGGAGTTGTGTTCAAGGGTTCAGGGTTTTATAAAACGGATTCAGTTAAAAAAAGCACTACTCCTGAAGTTCCAAAAGTAGCGCCAGTACCTAAGGCTGATTAATCCTCGTGATGCGGTGGTTTGTCTGACTTAATTTCAGCTTCACGTCGAGCTTGCTCGGCAGCTGCTTCAGGATCGATCTCATCTGAAGTTACGTTAGGAAAGAGATCGCTCATGGAATTGATTCTACATCGATATAGGAAAGAGAAGAACATGTTTGAGAAATTAGGCCACTTTTTAGTTAAGCACCGTAAGGGCGCAGTCGTGCTTTTTGTGGTCGGAATTCTTGTTGCAGGCGGTTTCGGTTCATTGGCATTTAGTCGACTTGATTCGGCTGGTTATTCAGACCCAAACAGTGATTCTTACAAGGTGTATGAGTACCTCAACGATGAATTGAAGTTGTCTGATCCTGCAGTTGTTGTTGTAGTGGATTCAGGTTCAGTTGAAGTAACTGATGCAAGTATTGTTCAAAAAGGTTTAGCGCTAGAAAAGAAAATTGGTCAAGAAGAAGGTGTGTCAAAGACACTTTCCTATTGGACTAGCGGCGGTGAGCCAACATTAAAATCTAGTGATGGCAAAGCTGCATACATTCTTGTTTATGGTGACAGCGATCCTTTCTCAGCTCAGGGTCAAAATCTTGGAGAACTATTCCAAAAAAATTACGATGGTTCATATGATGGACTGACTTTATATGCAGGTGGTGCCTCAGTTGTTGGGCATGCAATAACAAAGAAAATCTCAGAAGACCTAAAGATTGCAGAGCTAATTTCTATCCCACTCACATTCATTTTGTTAACACTTGTTTTTGGTGCCTTAGCGGCTTCAGCAATGCCACTTATTGTTGGCGTGGCAGCAATCTTGGGTGCGTTCTTTATTCTCTATCTGTTCACGCTCTTCACAAGTGTCAGCATCTACGCACTCAATCTCACAACAGGTATGGGTCTTGGGCTAGGTATTGATTACGCACTCTTAATGGTCAATAGATTCCGCGAAGAACTACATCGCGGAAAAAGTGTGGAAGATTCAATTGTTGCAACGATGGGTAGTGCTGGAAAGACAGTCTTTTACTCTGGTATGACTGTGCTTGTGACTTTACTGTCACTTACATTCTTCCCACTGCCGTTCTTAAAATCATTTGGCTATGCCGGTGTGTCAGTGGTTGCACTCGCTGTTGTCGGCGCACTTGTTGGATTGCCACCAATTCTTGCCCTAATGGGATCCAGAATTGATAAAGGTGTAGTCCGCCGTTCTGCAATTACGCCAAAGGAAGATGGTCGCTGGGCGCAAACAGCTCGTCTAGTAATGAAGCGTCCTGTAGCAGCCGTAGTTCTCTCTTTGGTAATTCTTGGAGTCATGGCTGCACCAATTTCAAGCATAAAGTTCTCACAGGGCGATTCTCGAATGTTACCTGCAGATAATAAGGCAGCTGTAGCTACTGCGCTTCAGGCCGAAAGATTTGCTGGCCAAACTGGAAATCCAATCGAGATTATTATTAGAAATGGTTCTGACAAAATAGATGAAATTAATCTATACGCAACTAAGGTAAGTAAGGTTTCGGGAATCGTCGCTGTATTGCCTCCAGAAACTATTGGTAAAGATGTCCGAGTAGTTGCCTATCAAGAAATGTTGCCAAGAACTCCTGACTCACAAGCATTAATTCACAATGTTCGAGATGTTGATTCTCCAGCTGGAACATTGGTCGGTGGTGTTGCTGCAGATTATACAGATTCACAAGATGGTATCTCGCGCACTTTGCCATGGGCATTGGGCTGGGTCATTCTTTCCGTTCTTGTGTTGATATTTATTTTCACTGGTTCAATTATTTTGCCGATCAAAGCAGTGCTACTTAACTTCCTTTCCCTTGGCGCAACAATGGGGGCGCTAACGTGGGTCTTTATTGATGGCAATCTCCAATGGCTTATAGGTTCATTCACTGTAACTGGAACGCTAGACACATCAATTGTTATCTTGATTGCTGTTGTGGTCTTTGGATTGTCAATGGATTACGAATTGTTCTTGCTCTCTCGTATCCGCGAAGAACACTTATCGGGTAAATCAAATGTTGAGTCTGTGGCTGTTGGTCTACAAAGATCAGCCCGCATCATCACAGCAGCAGCACTGTTGCTTGCTGTTGTATTCGGATCATTTATTACAAGTGGGGTTACATCAATTAAGACAATGGGATTTGGTGTTTCACTAGCTGTAATCCTGGATGCAACCATTGTTCGTGGTCTATTAGTGCCTGCACTTATGCGTTTATTTGGTGAGCGCAACTGGTGGGCCCCTAAATGGATGCAGCGATTTACCATTACTCACTAGTTGCCTTTAGGCTTGGCATATGGATCTAATCGCTTCCCTGCAATGTGAGGATCAGCCTGGCATCGTTCACGCGATGACCTCAGCTGTACTTGCCTGTGGTGGAAACATTATTGAGAACCAGCAGTTCACAGATCCCAGCACAAATGCCTTCGTAATGCGCACACGTTTTGAAACATCACAAGGACTTGAAGGTGCAGAGAAAAGTTTGAATGAGGGTTTAGCTAAATTCAACCCGTCATTACATATTCGACCTACCACTCAAAAGCCTCGCGCCCTTGTCATGGTTACCAAAGAGAGCCACTGCCTACGCGATCTTTTGTATTTAGAAGAGCTCGGCGAACTAAATATTGAAATACCGCTTGTGATCTCCAACAGAGAAGATTTGCGCACATTAGTTGAATCTCATGGAATTAAGTTTCTATTTCTACCGGTTACCGCAGAAACAAAGGTGTCGCAGGAAGCTGAGATTCTGAAACAGATCAGTGACTTAAAAATCGATTTCGTCGTGCTTGCTCGCTACATGCAAATTATGTCGAAAGAATTCTGCAACAAGCTACCAGGCAAGATTATTAACATTCATCATTCATTCCTACCTGGATTTAAAGGTGCAAAGCCATATCACCAAGCACACGAGCGCGGTGTAAAGATCATCGGAGCATCTGCCCACTTTGTAACTAGTGATTTAGATGAGGGACCAATCATTGAACAAGATGTTGCACATGTAACTCATGTCGCTACACCTGAAGAGCTCATTGCAATAGGTCGCGATATCGAGCGCCGAGTCTTGGCAAAAGCGGTGAAGTTATATGCAGATGACAAAGTATTTATCGTTGGAAAGCGCACAGTAGTTTTCTCTTAACTTTAATTGCGTGTCCCCGGCGGGAGTTGAACCTGCGACCTACCGCTTAGGAGGCGGTTGCTCTATCCACTGAGCTACGGGGACTTAACACACTGGACCCTTGGAAAAGGTATTGCGTGCTTGGCAAAGGTTAGCGGTATAGATAACCTTCCCTTGAATCCATATTGGGTTCGAAAACTACCCGAAAGGCCAACCATGAGAGCGCTCGTTATCGGCGCAGGCGGAGTTGGCAGTGCAATCGCAAATATCGCATCCCGTAAGTCATTTATCACTGAGTTAGTTATCGCTGATTACGATACTTCAAAAGCGCGCGCTGTCACCCAGAAAATCCAAGACCCACGATTTACATCAGTGGAGGTGGATGCCGGCGATCTGGCGGCTCTCGAAGGATTGATTAAGAAGGTCAATCCTGATGTGGTTATTAACGCAGTTGATCCGCGTTTTGTAATGAACATCTTTAACGCGGCTAAAAATGCTGGCGTTAATTACATGGACATGGCCTTGTCGCTATCAATTGCTCATCCAACAGATCCATTTAACAAAGTTGGCGTGAAGCTAGGCGATGATCAATTTGCTCAACATGATGAGTGGTTAACCCAGGGCAACTACGCGCTCATAGGGATCGGTATCGAACCTGGCATGAGTGATATTTTTGCACGGTATGCACAAGATTATTTGTTTAGTGAAATTGATGCTGTGACAATCTTGGATGGTTCAAGTCTTACTGTTGATGGTTATGAGTTTGCGCCATCATTTTCAATCTGGACAACAATTGAAGAGTGTCTTAATCCCCCACTAATTTGGAATGAAGGCTGGCATACAGCTAAGCCATTTACTGGGGGCGTGACCTTTGATTTCCCTGAAGGCATTGGCCTGGTTGAATGTGTAGATGTGGAACACGAGGAAGTTGCTTTAATTCCACAAAAGATAAAAGCAAAAAGAGTTACTTTTAAGTATGGTCTTGGAAATGACTTTATTGAAAAGCTAAAAACTATTCATGCACTTGGTCTTTCAAATAAGCAGAATGTTAACTACCGCGGTATGGAAATTGCGCCTCGTGATTTCTTGGCATCTTTGTTGCCAGATCCTGCAACGATTGGTCCGATTATGCATGGAAAGACTTGTGCAGGTGCACATGTTGCCGGGCTTAACAAAGAAGGAAAGCCGTATGCCTGTTACATCTATAACGTTGTCGATAACGAATGGTCGATGAAAAATTATGGAGATCAAGCAGTCGTTTGGCAGACCGCAATTAATCCCGTTATTGCAATGGAGTTAATTGCAAATGGCACATGGAAGCCTGCCGGCGTTGTTGGTCCTGAATGGCTAGAACCAAAGCCATTCTTGGATCTCATTGAGTCTTATGGAAGCAGTTGGCATATTCGGGATGAGGATCCCGCAGGAATCGGGGCATAAATGGCATCGTGGGCGTTAGTTACCGGAGCAACATCTGGAATAGGTGAAAGCTTTACAAGATTGTTGGCTGAGAACAATTACAACATTGTGCTAGTCGCCCGCGATTTGCCCCGCTTGCGAGAGCGTGCTCAAGGATTACAGGAGAAGTTCAATGTCCAAACCCACATTATTCAGGCAGATTTATCTACTGATGCAGGGTGCACGGCAGTTGAGCAATACATCACCAATAATCAGGTCGATGTATTGATCAATAACGCTGGCTTTGGATTAAACAAAGCATTCACATTGTCTGCTCTAGATTCTGAGCAGCAGATGTTTGATGTGTTAGTCCGCACACCAATGCGCTTGATGCATGTGGCACTTCCGCTAATGAAGCAACGCAATGAAGGTGTGATTATTAATGTTTCATCAGTTGCTGGATATATTGCAGGTGGCTCCTACAGCGCAGCAAAGTCATATCTGACAGTTATCTCTGAATCACTTCACACCGAACTTGCTAAGACCAATGTAAAGATCAGCGCCCTATGCCCAGGGTTTACCCGAACTGAGTTCCATCAACGTGGTCGAATGTCCATGAAGGGATTGCCGAGCTTTATGTGGCTTGATTCTGACAAGTTGGTCGCAAAAGCATGGAGCGATGCGCTCAAGGGTGAGGCGGTATCGATTCCGGGTTGGCAATACCAACTCTTGGTATTCGTGATTCAAGGATTGCCGCGATCACTCGTTAGAAAAGTTGGGATGAATCTGAGGAAAAAGCAACGCAAGTAACAGTCATACCTACCAACTCTCGGCGGGTTACCAGCCTTCTTTGAGCACTCGGTCGGTAAGATGAGCATTATTCCAAGGAGAGGTTTTTACATGCTTCGCAAAATCGCATCATTGTCAGTAGCACTCATTGTCGCCGGTGGCGTCATGGTGGCTGTTCCGGCACAGGCTGCACCCAAGATTTCAAATGGTGTTGCCTGCACAAAGTCTGGTTCAACAACAAAGACCAGCCTTGGAACATATAAGTGTGCAAAGAACCCTCTTACATCCAGCACAAAGTTGACCTGGCTATCACTTGACTGCGTGACCGCAGCAAATGATGCTGTTAAAGCTGGTAAGTCAGCAGTTACAACAGCTGCTAACTTCAAGGCACAACTTCCAGTAATTGAACTTGGAATTACAACAGAGACTGCGAACCGTCTCGAGGTACAAACTAAGTTAGATGCTGCAACTCTTCGACTCACGGCAGCACAAGCAAAACTTACAGCTGCTAAAACAGATGCAGACAAAAAGATTCTTACAACTGCTGTCGCATCATGGACATCAGCAACTCGTGCTTATGCAAGCAAGATTCGCAATATTGATCTAACAATCAAGAAGCTTGAAGCGGCAAAACTTGCAGGAACTAACAAGCCTGCAGAATTAGCATCAAATGTTACGAATGCTCGTGACAGCGCTAAGCTAATCTGCACAAAGGGCTTCTAACTCCCTAACTCTTTACGAAAAACCCGCTAGCAAACAGGTAGCGGGTTTTTTAATACCTATGGATTCCCCTATTACCTTGGTACTTCGGTGTTCCTATGCTCACCACATGCGAGTAGTTAGATATTCAGGGGCCGCCATGCTGGCTATCTACCTACTGCTTCATATCTTTTTTCCAACTGCGTGGTCTGAGTTATTCATATTTAACATCATTCCTGTTGCTGCCATTGCTGCGATCGCCTTTGCGCCCCACATAAGCGACTCAATTGCGAAGCCAACTACGGGAATTGCTTTTGCACTATGGGCATGTGGATCGGCGATAGCCAGTGCTGGTGCCTTCTTTCCAATTCCACCCATCTTCAGCAGTATTTCTAACATCTTATATTTACTTTTTTATCCTCTTGCAATGATTGGCATACCACGTTTATTAGCGGTCAACCGCAAGTTTTCCCTTCTAGAAATGGTTGATTCGGCAATCTTTGGCCTTGGCCTCACCACATTGGGTTCTGCATTAGTTGTTAAGCCGGTACTTCCGCACTTTAATGGCAACCTCAGTGAAACCTTCTTTGCAATTATGTATCCAATCGCTGACTTGGTACTTGTATGCGTTGTGATCGCAACTGTTTCAATGCAAGGCTACTCAAAGCGTGGATTAGTTCTATCATCGGGAGTACTTTTATTTGCTGTAACTGACTTTCTCTATCTATGGCAACACATCAATGGAAGTTATCTGATGGGTTCGATGTTAGACGTTGGCTGGGTCATTGGAGTATTGCTGATTGCAGAAAGTTTTTGGCAGCCGGGCATTGATAGCAAAGCACGTGAGGGGATTTATCCGATTCTAATTTCAATTTCAGTTTCACTGAGTGCAACTTTGTTGGCATTAATTGCAATTCGCCCCAATTACTTCCCACGATTTATCTTGATTCCAGCAACTGCAACAATGGCGCTGGCCTTTATTCGCATGGCAATTGCATTAACTCAGGCTAAAAACATTGGCCAGGAAAGATTGCTGGCCAGAACCGATGAATTAACAGGACTTCCTAACCGTCGTCGTTTAGTTACGGAAATAGATAGCTTTATAGAAAAAGAGGGAGCGCTGTTACTTCTGGATCTCGATGGATTTAAGCCAATCAATGACGCCCATGGTCACGAAACCGGAGACAAGATTCTGCAACAAGTAGCGCTTCGATTTGAGCGCGCTTTGCCACATGGTGCTTTGTTGGCACGACTCGGTGGAGATGAGTTTGGGGTGTTGTATGAAGGTGGCTCTGACAGTGCGGTAGAAGTTGCATTGGCGCTTCGAGCAACACTTTCTTATCCATTTCATATCAATAATAAAGAGATCCAACTTAATGTCAGTATTGGTGTTGCGAAGAACAATGGAGAGAAAGATCTACTGCTACGGGCAGATAATGCGATGTATAAAGCTAAGCGTGAGGGCCTAGGGGTTTGTCGGCTTTAATGTGAGTAGGCATGCTGCCATTGAATGGTCAGGCTAATCCTGGTCACGGTTTGATCTCCCGGGTTTCGCGATCTTTCCCGCGGCGTCGAGTTGAAGCGCGCTCGATTATCTGGGGCTGGAAGACCACATGCTGGTGCACATGGTTTTCTCCGGCCGATAACTCAGCAACCATCTGCCGACCCATTCTTGCACCCAGCTGATACGGGGTTTGAGACACGGATGATAAAGGAATTAACCCAGATTCAGCGTATGAAGTGTTGTCATACCCCAAGATCGACACCACGCCCGGTACATCAATGCCATTAAATTTGAAGTAATTGATGATTCCCATCGCCAAGACATCATTGGTGGCAAAGATCGCATGCGGCAATGGCCCCGCGGCGATGATTTTGGGTGCAATCTGCTCGCCGCATAAATAATCTAAAGATTGTGATTTCATGACCGCGACTTCAATACCAAGCTCGGCAGCGGCCTGGGTGATTCCGACAAAGCGCTGATAGCTCTGGTGGTGGCGGTCAGGGCCTGAAACCCACAGAATCTTTGTGTGACCCAGGCTGTGTAAATATTTAATGCCTATATACCCACCGCGCACTTGATCAACCGATACCGAACATTGTTCTGGCTGCTCATCGGTTTGTGAAATATATGCAACCCGCACATTGCTATCGATGAACTCTTTAAACACCTGGTTGCGCGGATCAACAGGGGTAACGATCACACCTTTACAACTAGCGCTGATCATTGCATTTAAAATTTTTAATTCAGCCGCTGAATCTTCTCGGCTATAACCAACTAAAACAGTAAGCCCTGCTTCATCAATTGCGTCTTCAATGCCCTGCGTTAACTCTTCATAAAACGGATTATTACTCAGTGGCAAAACAACGCCAATAATATTTGATTCAGTGTTCTTGTTCTTCGTTGAAATCGTTGGTATGAAACCCAATATATCAATTGCGTTGCGCACTTTAAGACGCGTTTCTTCAGAGACTTGGCCTGGTCGGTTGAGAACATTTGACACAGTTCCAACCGAGACCTGTGCCTGCTTGGCAACATCTCTTATATTGGCATTCATAGTCATTTGAATGTACTCGCATCTTTTGTCAATAGGAATTGAACAGAATTGAACGATGAATACGATGAAATGAGTGGTTTGCCATGGCAGGTAGGCGGGGCTGGACAATCTGGCCTTAGAAAAATAGTGGGCCCAGACGGGCTCGAACCGTCGACCCACGGATTAAAAGATCTCCTGCTGCGCGCAGATAATGCTATGTATAAAGCTAAGCGTGAGGGCCTAGGGGTTTGTCGGCTTTAATCTCCTGCAATCGTGCAAGGGATTCAAGACGCTCGGTTGCATGATCAACTACCCGCTCTGGGTATCCCTTGCTGTAACCATCTAGGAATAACCATGGCTCGTGAATTTCAGATGCCGATAAGTGTGCCAGCTCTGGCACATACTTTCTTATGTAATCCCCATTTTCATCAAAGCGCTTGCCTTGTTCGATGGGATTAAATATTCGGTAATACGGCGAGGCATCGGTGCCACAGCCTGCAGTCCATTGCCAACCGTGGGCATTGGATGCAACATCGTAATCAACTAGATGCTCGGCAAAGAATCGTTCTCCTATTTGCCATTCAAGGTGCAGGTCTTTAACTAAGAATGAAGCTACAACCATGCGGGTGCGATTGTGCATCCATCCTTCAACAACTAGCTGTCGCATGGCAGCATCAACAAATGGATAGCCTGTTTTCCCTTCACACCAAGCCGCAAACTTTTTGCCAGGCTTGTCATATCGCATCTCTTTAAATTTTGGTGCGTAGTACTCAAGATCTGTCATTGGATTGTTAAAGAGAACATCTGCATAAAACTCACGCCAAGCAATCTCCTTACGGAATGTGTCGTGGGCTTTGCTCTCTCCAAGGTTTGCAAGAAGTGTTCGTGGATGAATCTCACCAAACTTTAAATAGGTACTCATCTTTGAAGTGCCATCGATTGAAGCAAAATTTCGATTCTCATCGTAACTATCTAGGCCGCTCTCGGTAAAAGCCTCAAAACGTTTCAGTGCAGCAGCCTCACCTGCTTCAATGACATGTACGCCATCGGGCATAGGAAAATCTGGAAAGGCACGGTACTTATCTGTTGGTTGAACAACTGCAAACTTCTTCGGAGTAACAGCAGGTGCTCTGTAACCATGTGTTCGCCAACCACGATAAAAAGGCGTGTATACCTTGTATGGCGTTGCATCACTTGGTTTGAGCACACGTCCGGGAGTAACTGCATACGGACTACCGGTTCTAACTAACTTTATTCCCGCTGCTTCAACTCGAGCATCTCGTTCTGCTCCATATCGCTCATATTCTGCAGATATGTGCACTTCTTCAACGCCATGCTGAGCCATAAGTTCTTTCAATACTTCAACTTGGTCACCTTCAATAATATGCAATCGATTTCCAAGCGATTCATCGAGCGCTCTGAGTGATTGACCCATATAGGCCAATAATTTTTCACCAGCTTCATCAATTTGCTTCTTATCTAGAATAAAAAGAGGGATAACCTGTTCAGCAGATTCAATGGCGGCCAATAATGCTGGGTGATCATTGATTCGAAGGTCGCGACGAAACCACATGATTGAAGTTTTCGCTAAAGACATGGGATGATTAAATCATCATGCGAGGGATTAAGCGCTTCTAAGTCTACTTAATAGATTCTAAGCATAAAATATGGCATTTTTGGGTTTGCCTGGAAGCGATTCGTGGGGTTCGATAGAGCCATGAGCGAAGATGCGGTTACCCGGGACGAGATCCGAGCAATGCGCCGTTCCTATGGTGATGCCGGTTTAGAAACTCTGCCTGCTGATCCTTTTGAAGCATTTGCGCAGTGGCTGAAACAAGCACATGAGAACACAGTAATTGTTGAAGCAAATGCAATGGTTCTTTCAACTCTATCTAGTGATTCACAGATAAATACGCGTACCGTTTTGCTCAAAGATATTTCTAGCGGTGGCTTCACATTCTTTACAAATTACGATTCTCGCAAAGCACATGCAATTGATCTCAATCCAAATGTCTCGTTGTTGTTTCCTTGGTATGTAATGGAGCGACAAATTTCGATCAGCGGTATCGCAGAAAAAATTTCAGAACAAGAATCAGATGATTACTTCGCCACCCGACCATGGGGATCACAAATTGGAGCTTGGGCAAGTCCTCAATCATCACCTTTGGCATCTCGTGCTGAATTAGAACAACGCTACGAAGGTGCATCACAGAAATGGCCAGAGGGAAGTGTTGTTCCGCGCCCACCACATTGGGGCGGATATCGAGTAACACCATTAAATATTGAGTTCTGGCAAGGTAGATACTCACGTTTGCATGATCGACTGCGTTATGAGCGGGATAACACCACCGCCGATTGGGAACTCAATAGGTACTACCCGTAGTCTTACCCCATGAGCGCAGAGATAATTATTCCTTCAGGTATTAAGCCAGTTGATGGCCGTTTTGGTTGCGGACCATCAAAGATTCGTCCAGAGGCACTTGCAGCATTGTCAGCAAGTGGCACTTCGATTCTTGGAACATCTCATCGCCAAAAGCCGGTCAAGAATGTTGTGAAGCGCGTTCGTGAAGGTCTCACATCTCTATTTAATCTGCCAGAAGGTTATGAAGTTGTTCTTGGTAATGGTGGTTCAACTGCGTTCTGGGATATCGCAACCTTTGGTTTGATTGAAGATCGTTCACAGCACTTGGTTTTTGGTGAATTTTCATCAAAGTTTGCCTCTGCTGCAAAGGAAGCTCCATTTCTTGGAGAACCAACAGTTATCAAAACTGAGCCTGGATCACACCCCGTCTCTGTTGCAGAGGCTGGTATCGATGTTTACGCATTAACTCATAACGAGACCAGCACTGGTGTTGCAATGCCAATCATTCGCCCAGCAGGCACAGATGGAGCACTTGTCCTAGTTGATGCAACATCTGCAGCTGGTGGCTTGATGGTTGAAGCTAAAGAGTTTGATACTTATTACTTTGCACCTCAAAAGTCTTTTGCATCAGATGGTGGACTGTGGATTGCAATCATGTCCCCTGCTGCAATTGCCCGCGCGGAAAAGATCAAGGCCTCTGGCCGTTGGGTTCCAGCATTTTTTGATCTTGGCATTGCGATTGAAAACTCACGTCTAGATCAGACATATAACACTCCTGCACTTGTAACTTTGATTCTGCTTGCAGAACAAATCGAATGGATGAATGCAAATGGTGGACTTTCATTTGCTGCAGGCCGCAGCACTCAGTCTTCTGACAACTTGTATTCATGGGCTGAAAAGACCAGCTACACCACTCCATTTGTTACAGATCCTGCAATGCGCTCAAAGGTCGTTGGAACAATTAACTTTGATGATGCAATTGATGCAACAAAGATTGCTGCAGCACTTCGTGCCAACGGAATCGTTGACACAGAGCCATATCGCAAGCTTGGTAAGAACCAGCTTCGTGTCGGTATGTTCCCTGCTGTTGATCCAAGTGATGTTGAAGCACTTACAAAGTGCATCGATCACGTTGTAGCAGCCCTTTAATGCCTAAGAGTTTTCAACGCGACCGTTTCTTCTGGGTTGCAGCGGTTCAGACCGCCATTATTAATTTCTATCTTGGTGGCTTTGGCCCCGCACAATCATTGCTGCGTGCAGATCAAGGCACATCACTGACTATTGCAGGCTTACATGGCACTGCAATGGGAGTTGCATCTATTTTTGCTGGTTGGGCAAACCCACGCATCGCACACCGATACGGTCGTTCAAAATCTAGTTGGATTGGTTTATCAATCTTTATCACAGGTTTAACCCTTTTTGTTATCTCTCCCCCTGTATACATCACATTGCCAGCTACTTTGATTACAGGCTTTGGTGTATCTGTTGTCATCAACGCAATGCTTACAAAGATGTCTCATCATTATGGAAAAGCTGCTGAAGTTGCGATACCTCAAGCAAACGGAATCGCATCCGTTGGTTTTGTCATAGGAACTGCCTTAATCGGAACTATCGCAATCGCTTTTCCTCAGCTATGGCGCTTAGGTCTACTACTCGCAATCCCTGTTGCCTTGGTCTTGTTTTTTGTTGGTCGAGAAAAAGATGAAGATGAGCATGTTCCAGATGAAGATGGTCCACAAAGTGGAAAGCTGTCTCACAATTTCTGGATTTCATGGTTTGGTTTTGTTGCCTGTATCTCAAGTGAGTTTGCAACATCATTCTGGGCAGCAGCGCTGCTAAAGGATCGCGTCGGATCAACAGCAGCGATTTCAACAGTTGCAATCGTCGCCCTTGGTACCGGCATGGGTCTTGGTCGTTGGTATGGCGGATTAGTTCTTGGACACTTAAAACTAGATACTCAACTTCTCACAGTGATTACAGTGCAATTTCTTGGCTTTGTTGGCTTCTGGTTATCGCACAACATGATTCTTTCGCTCTTATGCCTATTTGTAGTTGGAATGGGAATCTCAATGCAGTTTGCACTCTCTTCAATTCGTTTAATCGGATTAAGTGATGGACGTCCAGATCTGGCTATTGGCCGCGCATCACTTGCTGCCGGAACAGCCATCGCCGGTGCTCCATTCTTGCTAGGACTCCTTGGCGATAGCTTTGGTATTTCACGCGCCTACATCATGGTTTTTGTCTTGATTGCAATCGCATTTGTTATTGTTAAAGTAATTCCTTCTAAGGTTGCAGAGGCTGCTTAATGAGTTACAAGGTCAGGCGAATAATCACTCTGCTTGCACTCATTGGAATTTTAATTGTTATTGCGATTAACGGTCTTTAAGAACAGCAGCAACAGAAGTATCTGCAGGCAGTTCCACTCGGTTCTTGTATTTGAACCAAATAAATAGTGAAGCAAATAATGAAATGCCACCGCATACTGCAATGGTTGGACGGATTCCAATTAGATCTGTTGTTGCACCAATCAGCGGTGAGCCAAATGGAGTACCACCCATAAAGATCAAAAGATAAAGTCCCATAACGCGGCCACGGATTGCAGGATCTGTGCTGGTCTGAACAATTGAATTGGCAGAGACCAAAGTAGTCAAGGCTGTTACTCCACAAATTGGTAGCCAAATCACATAACTAATGTAGTTAGGCAGAATTGATAGCGCCATGATTGAGATAGAAAATACGATTCCACCACGGATTACAAACTTTGTATTTCTAAAACGTTCAAGCCGAGCAGATCCAATGGCACCAGATAGAGATCCAATGGCAATAAATGTTCCCATCAAACCAAAGCTAGCTGGTCCTAAACCGAATTCCTGAGTTGCCATAAGCGCGTTAAAGATCTGAAAGTTAAGACCAAAGGTGGCTAAAAAAAAGACCATCAACATAACTACATAAATATCTGGCCGAGCTTTTGCATAGGCAATTCCTTCGCGGATATTGCCATCTGATTTTGGTCGATCCTGATAAAAAAACGCCTTTTCATTAAGATTAAGTAACGCGGCAATAACGAAGAAATATGAAAGCCCGTTAATAATAAATGAGGGTCCTGTGCCAAAGGCCGCAATCAAGCCACCAGAGACTGCTGGGCCAACTAATCGCCCAGCATTAAAGTTAGCTGAGTTTAGTGAAACGGCGTTGGGAAGATCGGTTTGACCAACAACTTCAGTAGTAAATGATTGGCGCACTGGAGCATCAATTGCCGTTGAAATACCCAGAACAGCTGCAAGTACAAAGACATGCCATAACTGAATGTGCTCTGTAATTACCAGTGTGCCTAAACCAAGTGAGGCAGCACCACCGGCAATATTGGTGAGAATCAAAACTTTACGTTTGTTAAATCTGTCCGCCAATTTTCCACCGTGTAATGAGAAGAAAAGGACTGGTGCGAATTGAACCGCTGTTACTAAACCTAGGTAGGTTCCGTTGTTGTTGGTGAGTTCTAGTACGAGCCAATCTTGAGCAATACGCTGGGCCCAACTGCCAATATTTGAAACCGTGTTGGCAGGAAAAAGAATTCGGTAATTACGATGGCGAAATGAACGCCAATTACCATCCTCTTTTACCGCAAATCCCATTACTCTACTTCCATGACTACTCGACTACGCAATGCGGTAACTCTAGTGGCTATTGGAACTACATGTTGGGTGATAGCAGGAGTAATTGCTCTTGCAACGAACGCGGATGCCAAAGTTATGTGGACATGCATAAGCGGAGCAGCACTGGGCCTAATCGGTATTCGTTACACAATTCGCCGCGAACGACGAAGCGGGCTCTAACTTAGAAACTAGCTAGCAGAACCTAGGGCTGTAGCGATACCGCGCAGCACACGACCAAGACGATCAGCTTCTTGTGCATTTGGATGACGCCCATGGCGCAAACCATTTCCGACTTTATCCAGCATCTTGATGGTGTCTTCAATCATCGCTGCAAGATCATCACTATTAACACGTGAGTTTTCAACTAATGATGGTGGAGCATCAATGATGTGTACTGATAATGCTTGTGGGCCTTTACGGCTGTCAGCAATAGAAAACTCAAGCTTTGTTCCAGGCTTAACCGTTGCAACACCTTCTGGAAGTGAAGTCGCAGCTAGATAAACATCTTCGCCTTCATCATTTGCAATGAAACCAAAACCTTTTTCTAATGAGAACCATTTGACGCGTCCTGTAGGCATGGGGGGCTCCTTGCTAGTTTTTTGTAATGGTATTAATCGGTATCGCGGGTGCGATAGCAGGTCCTTAGTTTAACACCGGCTCTGTGAAGGTCGCTTCCGAATGTGCTCCGCAGCCATGATCCACGCTCACTACGCGTGCATCCTCGGGCGAAATAGCGTTAGCACACACGCCAAATGTTGATCGTAATGATCCTGCAATAGGAATAAAGAATCCGCAGCTATGGCACGGCTTTGGTGCTGACTGGGCAACAGGTGCGTTTGGTCCACGTTCTCCGTCATACCAACGCTTTGCTGCTTGATCGCGTCCTTCAATAGACATTACTCGCGCACGACCCAAACCAAGTTCGATAGCCATAGCAGTATCTAAATCTTCATCTTGAGGCAACGCTTGTTCGCCTGCCACTAAACGTGCATCATCTAATGAGCTTGGAACAATATCTCCAACACCAACATCGCCCGGTAAAATTCTGTCGCGGTATGGAATCCATTCAGGAGCGCGTAGTGCATCAGGTCCTGGCAGTACTACAACATCACAAATTGTTGGTTGTGCATCAGTATCAACCTTTGCAATGGTGATGCACCAACGCCAGCCTCTATACCCTGAAAGTTTTGCTTCAAACAAATATGTTGCAACACGGTTCTCATCATCAAAATCAACAGAAACAAAACCGCCAACTTGATCGCGTTGTTCTGCAACTTCTAGCGCAGCGCTTCGGGCAAGATCCTTTGCATCAAAAGCAACAGCTGTGCTTTTTGATGTCTTCTCCTTTTTAGGAGACTCCTTTTTTGGAGTTAAGGATTTCTTAGGCATGGTCTAAGGGTAAAGCAGAACGCCGCCCTCGCGTTAATCGAGGACGGCGTTACGCGTAACTACTAGTAAAGAATGGCCTTTAGAAGTCCATGTCTCCGCCACCTTGTGGGGCAGCAGCAGCCTTTTCAGGCTTATCTGCAATAACAGCTTCTGTTGTAATAAACAGCGCAGCAATTGATGCAGCATTTTGTAGTGCAGAACGTGTGACCTTAGCTGGATCAATAATTCCAGATTTGATCATGTCTACATATTCACCAGTTGCAGCATTAAGACCTTGTCCTGCTGGAAGATGGCGAACCTTTTCTACAACAACTCCGCCTTCAAGTCCTGCGTTCACTGCGATCTGCTTAATTGGAGCTTCGATTGCATATTCAACAATCTTTGCACCAGTTGCTTCATCACCAGTTAAACCTGTTAGACGCTTGAACACTGCAGCACCTGCTTGTAGAAGGGCAACGCCACCACCGGCAACGATTCCTTCTTCTACTGCAGCCTTTGCATTGCGAACTGCATCTTCAATGCGGTGCTTGCGCTCCTTGAGTTCAACCTCAGTTGCAGCACCCGCCTTGATAACAGCTACGCCACCAGCAAGCTTTGCAAGACGCTCTTGCAACTTCTCACGGTCATAATCTGAATCAGATGACTCAATCTCGTTACGGATCTGCTGAACGCGGCCCTTAATCTGAGCGTCATCTCCAGCACCTTCAACGATTGTTGTCTCTTCCTTGCTGATAACAACCTTGCGAGCCTTACCTAATAGATCAAGCTCTGCTGCTTCCAAGCGAAGTCCAACTTCTTCTGAAATAACAGTTGCACCTGTAAGGATGGCAATGTCTTGCAGCATCGCCTTGCGACGATCTCCAAAGCCAGGTGCCTTAACAGCTGCTGAGCGGAATGTTCCGCGAATCTTGTTCACAACTAGTGTTGCGAGCGCTTCACCTTCAACATCTTCAGCGATGATCAATAGTGGCTTACCTGATTGCATAACCTTTTCAAGTACTGGCACTAGATCTTTAATGTTTGCAATCTTTGAGTTAGCTATCAAGACGTATGCATCCTCTAGGACAACTTCCATACGATCCTGATCAGTTACAAAGTATGGGGAGATGTAACCCTTATCAAAGCGCATACCTTCTGTGAGTTCTAGCTCTAAACCAAAAGTATTTGACTCTTCAACAGTGATAACGCCTTCTTTGCCAACCTTGTCCATGGCTTCAGCAATCATTTCGCCGATAGTTGTATCTGCTGCAGAGATAGATGCGGTCGCTGCGATCTGCTCCTTTGAGTCAACAGCCTTGGCCATTGAAAGAAGTTCAGCAACGATTTCAGCAACAGCCTTTTCAATACCGCGCTTGAGTGCCATTGGGTTTGATCCAGCTGCAACGTTGCGCAGACCTTCACGAACGAGGGCTTGTGCCAAAACAGTTGCAGTTGTTGTTCCGTCGCCGGCAACATCATCAGTCTTTTTTGCAACTTCCTTGACTAGCTCTGCGCCAATCTTTTCCCATGGATCATCAAGTTCAATTTCCTTTGCAATGGAAACGCCATCATTAGTAATTGTTGGGGCGCCCCACTTCTTCTCGAGAACAACATTTCGTCCACGAGGTCCAAGGGTTACCTTGACCGCATCGGCCAAGATATTCATGCCGCGCTCTAATCCGCGACGTGCTTCTTCATTAAAGGCAATCTGCTTTGCCATGAGTTGTGCTCCTTGTTAGTTCTTCTTGGTCGGGGGCTTTATCACTCGCACCCCGAGAGTGCTAACGCCAAATCTAGAGCCTTTGATGGGTAGGTGCAAAACGAGGGCTAGAAAGGATTAAGGGCGGACCACGCGAGCAGCCATACGGGCCTCGCGTAGGCGGCGAAGGCGCTTAACTAGCATCGGTGAGGCAGCTAGAGCGTCGTTGCGGTCGATCAGATCGTTGAGAAGTTGGTAATAACGAGGAGCGCTTAGGTCGAAAAGATCCTTGATTGCCGCCTCTTTTGCCCCTGCATAGCGCCACCAGTTGCCCTCAAACTCAAGGATGCGAACTTCGAGGTCACTGAGCCCAGTGTTGATTGCAGACTCTTCTTGCGCGGACATGGGTTAAATCTTACGTTAGAGCACGCTCAAAGTGTGGGAACTTCGAACAAGGAATTTCAGTACTTAATTTATGCATTAATTCTGGCCTTCTTCACAATATTTCTGATCATCGTTGGAAAAACAAATAGGTGTAGCGGTGAGATTGCATACCAATACAACTGCCCACCTAATCCACGTGGATTAAATGTTGCATCTTGCACAATCTTTGTCTTTCCATTTTCTCGTGTCACTGTGAATTCCAGCCACGCTTTGCCTGGCAAAACCATTTCGGCATACAACTTCAATCTACGGCCAGGTTCTAACTCTTCTACTCGCCAAAAATCTAAACTTTCACCAACACGCAAGAAATCTGGATCGCGGCGACCGCGACGCAAACCAACTCCGCCCACTAAGAAGCGATCTAAAACTCCACGTGCCCACCACAAGAAATCTGAACCAAACCAACCGTTAACGCCACCAATACGTTCGACCTGTCGCCATATATTTTCGGCAGGAACATCAGTGATCTTTTCGCGACGATCACGAAGCACCATTTCACCAGCCCAATCAGGATCTCCTTGTGCTTTTTGCCATGGGGCAGTTGGCATAGTCGCATCAGACCAACGTGTTTCCACGTTATGTGTTGTGATCTTTGATAACGCTAGTGAAATAGCGGTTTCAACATCAATTAATCCTTCAGCAGGCTTTGGAATAAGTGCATCAATACTTTTTGCAGGATCTGCGACAACCTCACTAATGAGTGAACCAACAAGTGGGCGAGCAAGGGCGGTTGGAACTGGTGTAACTAAACCAATCCACAAACTAGAAAGACCTGGGGTAAGTACTGGCACTCTGATAATCCAACGCTTTTTTAATCCAGAGAGCTTTGCAAACTTTTGCATCATGTCCGCATAGGACAAGACTTCTGGCCCACCAATATCAAAGACTTTATTAACCGGCTTTTCTAAATGTGCTGCACCCTTTAAGTAATACAAAACATCACGGATTGCAATTGGATGAGTCTTGTTCATAACCCATTTAGGGGTGGTCATGATCGGAAGTCGGTGCGTTAAGTGGCGCAGCATTTCAAAGCTGGCAGAGCCTGATCCAATAATGATTCCGGCACGTAGCTCTAGGACTGCAACAGATGTGGTGGCAAGTGAGCTACCCGTCATCGCGCGAGATGCCAAGTGCTTACTTATATTCACATCGTTTGCAATTCCACCTAAATAAATAATTTGGGAGACGCCAGCTTGCTCGGCGGCCTTTGCAAAGTTGCAGGCCATTTCTCTTTCAATCTCATCAAAGTTTGGGCCTAAATTAATTGAGTGCAATAAGTAAAAAGCTGTGTGCATGCCTTCGAGTGCTCGTTGCAAATCACCAAAGTTTTCGGCGCTGCCCTCGCAGATATCGACCTGAGTTGCCCATGGCTGGCCCATGATTTTGTGCTTATCGCGCACCAAAATTCGAACATCTTCTTTTTCATCAATAAGTGCGCGGACTAACCGACCACCAACATATCCAGATGCCCCTGTGACGAGGTACTTACGGTCTCCATTATGCGAGTTCATGCTGGCAAGCCTAGACTTAACCCATGCAAAAGGCACTCCAAAAACCACGAGTAGTAATTTTGGGTGCCGGTTTTGGCGGGCTAACTGCAGCACGCAAGATGGCTGGATTTGCCGATGTCACTGTGGTGGATCGCCATAACTTTCAGACTTTTCTACCACTGCTCTATCAGGTATCAACGGCAGGGTTAGCAGCAGACCATGTTGCCCACCCAGTTCGAGGCGCACTGCGTAAAACGGGAGTTCAATTTCGAATGGGAACGCCACTATCTGTTGATCACAAAAATAAGAGTGTGAAGTTAGATAGCAGCGAAGTTTTAGATTTTGATTATCTAATTGTTGCTCTGGGCTCTGCCACGGCAGATTTCGGAGTCCCAGGGGTTGCCGAACATGCCATGGGTATGAAGAGTGTTCATGAGGCACTCGTAATTCGCGCCGAGGTATTGCGACGTTTTGAAGATCTCTGCCGTTTCCAAGATGACACTATATTTTCAATTTCAGTTGTTGGTGGCGGGCCAACAGGGGTCGAGATGGCTGGTGCTTTCGCTGAATTAGTAAAGGGTCCACTTAAAAATGATCAAAAGCACGCCGCAGCTCATATCAAAATTAATTTAATCGAAGCCGGTCCGAGAATTCTGCCAATGTTTTCTGAAAAGCTTTCTGCCCATGGTAAAAAGGATCTTGAAAAACTTGGTGTAACTGTTCACCTTAATACACCTGTTAAAGAAATTGGGCCACGCAGTATCGAAGTTAGTGATGGCAGCACAATTGCCTCAGAGGTAACAATCTGGGCTGCGGGTGTAAAAGGTGAGCCAACAGGTGCCAAATTGAATTTGCCATTGATCAACACACGCATCGATGTTGAAAATACTTTGCAGGTTAAGAATTACCCTCACATCTTTGCAATCGGTGATATCGCAGGTTTTGTTGGAGAAAATGGGCGTATGTTGCCGATGGTTGCACCAGTTGCGTTGCAGCAAGGTCGACATGTTGCCCAACAAATCAAGAGAATTGCAGCCGGTCAAGATCTCAAGCCATTTAAGTATCTTGATAAGGGTTCTATGGCAACAATTGGTCGCCACAAAGCAATTGTTGAAGTGAAAAACCTTCGAATGACTGGAATTCCTGCGTGGTATGCGTGGTTGTGGCTGCACCTGTTTTACCTATTAGGTGGACGCAACAAGATCGGCACTATGGCTGACTGGACCTATAACTATTTAACATTTGATCGCGGTAACCGTCACATTATGGATTCACAATAATGTCAGAGTACTTAAAGATCGATGGACATGACCTTTACTGTTATGAATGGGAAAACGAAGGCGAAGCTCTTGTTTTATTACATGGCGGTATGAGTCAAACAGCACATTGGGCTTCAAATATTGTTCCTGCTTTAGAGGATTACCACGTCTTTGCATATGATCGTTCATCACATGGCTTTACTGCATACCGCGAAGAAAGTATTAACTTTAAATATCAACTACGCGAAGCTATCGCCTACCTAGAAAAGGTCGTTAAAGAGCCAGCACATATTGTTGGTTGGAGCGATGGCGGCATCATTGGAATGATGATTGCGATAGAGCGCCCAGAACTTGTTAAATCACTTGTCTTGATCGGCGCTAATTTCCATTACAACGGAACTTTAGGTGATTTTGAGATCGGTGAAATCAGCGACGAGGATCGTGCTGAATACGCGATTTATTCACCTGATCCTGCAGAAACACAAGATGTGATTTATCAACGTTTTATGAAGATGTGGCCTTCAGAGCCAGAAATTCCTATGGAAGAGATCAAGAAAATACAGTGCCCGGTCTTGGTTATGGCTGGTGATGATGATGTGATTAGTCACGCTCATACCGTTGAATTATTTGAGGCTTTGCCACTCGGTCAATTGGCAATTGTTCCCGGAACTTCACACATCTTGCCCAAAGAAAAGCCAGGCTTAGTGAATCTGATTATTACCGAATTTCTTGAAGATTTAAGCTATCCAATTACACGTATGCCAATTCGCAGAACAAATCCTGTTAGCAATCAACCGGAGTAATTTTTCCTGTCGCAACATCATAAATTGCTCCACCAACAATGACATCCTTATTGATTAATCTGTAACTTCTGACCTTCTGCACATCTTCAATTAAAGCTTGTCGCTGGTCTGGAACAGTTTTGAATTCAATTTCAGAGGTGTCAATGCCATGCTTAGTATCAATTTCACGGTGGATCTCAACATCATCTACTTGTGCCATACGGCAGTTTGTATGAGGCATGATCAAAATACGTTCAACGCCAAGTAAGTAGGTAGCCAATACCAGTGTACGTAAAACGTCATCAGTCACGCGAGCACCAGCATTGCGCAGGATCTTGGCATCACCTGATTTCATACCAACGACCGACAGCGGATTTATACGCGAATCCATGCAGGTAACAATTGCTAAACCTCTTTGGGCTGTACCTGTTAGATCTGAATATTTGAAGCTTTTAATGTATTCATCATTTGCTTCAAGGGCGTCCTTAAATGAATCATGCGGAAAGGAGTTAACAGACATATCTACTCCTCCCCGGTCTTTTCTGGAGCCCCCGTCACGATTGAAGTGACGAGCTGCGCATTACACGTGCACTGATATTACAGTCCTTTGCAAGCCTTGGGCTGAGACGTCGGCTTGGCCACAAGAAACTAGCGCAAGAAAGAGCCAGGTTAGCCTCCGATTTAATCGAAAGCTTACCTGGCTCTTATCAAGCGATAAATTTTTGGAGAGATTTCTAACCAAAAACCTAACTTTTTTTAAGGCTTGGTAATTGCTGCTTTCTGATCGGCAGATAGCCCGTTGAGCACACTTGCAGACATTTTCGCTACCTGCTCTTTTGTTAGTGCGCCCAGTTGAGCCGGTGACATGCTCTTAGCCTGTGCCAACTTCATGCCGGCAACCGCCTCTGGTGTCAACAAGGCAATATCTTGTGTTGCCATTGCCTTGACTGAAGTCGTTGATAGTTGCCCTAACTGTGTAGGTGTCATTCCAGCAAATGCTGTAGGTGGAAGCGCCTTAACCTGTTGCGGTGTCATCTCTTTGAAGGTGGCAGGTGCTAACTGATTTAATTGCTGTGCTCCCATTCCGGCCATCGCAGTTGGTGGCATTGCTTTCATTTGAGCAGCATCCATACCTGCAAATGCTTCAGGTGACATTGCGCCAAGATCTTTGGAATCAAAGCTCTTCATCGCAGTTGGTGGCATTGCTTTCAATTGATCTGCGCCCATGCCCGCAAATGCTGTGGTTGGAAGTGCCTTAACTTGATCTGGTGACATTTGTTTGAAGGCATCAGCAGGAAGTTGTCCAAGTTGCTGTGCTCCCATTCCGGCCATCGCAGTTGGTGGCATTGCTTTCATTTGAGCAGCATCCATACCTGCAAATGCTCCAGGTGCCATTGCGCCAAGATCTTTGGAATCAAAACTCTTCATCGCAGTTGGTGGTAACGCCTTCATCTGATCTGCGCCCATGCCCGCAAATGCTGTCGTTGGAAGTGCCTTGACTTGTTCCGGTGTCATTTGTTTGAAGGCATCAGCAGGAAGTTGTCCAAATTGTTGTGCTCCCATGCCGGCCATTGCAGCCGGTGGCATTGCTTTCATTTGAGCTGAGCTAATTCCTGCAAATGCTGCAGGTGCCATTGCGCCAACCGCCTTTGAATCAAAGCCTTGCATCG
>NZ_JBBAMW010000016.1:0-22743 GCF_040402275.1 Candidatus Planktophila sp.
CAACTTCTTCACCGCGGTGGGCGGGTAAACAATGCATGAACACTGAGTCCTTACTTGTCAGTTTCATAAGGTTTTCTGTTACAGCAAACGGCGAGAGTGCGGGCACCTTTTCTGCACGGTCTGCTTCTGAATCACCCATCGACATCCATACATCGGTATAGAGCACAGATGCATCTTTGGCCGCTAATTCTGGATCATGTGTTACTTCAACTTCTCCACCATTATGAGATGCAATATTTTTTGCTACTGCAACAACAACTGGATCTGGTGCCCACTTACCACTAGGGGTCGCCGCTACAACATGTGCTCCCATAATTGCACCCATTAGTAACCAGGCATGAGACATATTGTTTCCATCGCCAAGGTATACAAACTTGCGACCGGTGATGTCTGCTCCGAATTTTTCTCGGATTGTTAACCAGTCAGCAAGTAACTGTGTTGGGTGATCATTATCTGTAAGTGCATTAATGACAGGAATTGATGCATTAGCGCCAAGTTCATCAACATCAGCTTGTGCAAATGTGCGAATGATTAATGCACTGCAGTAGCCGCTAATTATTTTTGCAGTATCTGCAATAGTTTCACCGCGCCCCAATTGCAATTCATCGCCGCGAATAAAGATTGGTGTTCCACCGAGGTGAGCAACAGCTGTTTCAGATGACAAGCGAGTACGTGTTGAAGGCTTAGTCATGTAAATAGCAACGGACTTATTTGCCAGTGCGGTGCTTGACCGCAGTGGATTCTCAGCAAATTCAGCGGCTGTCGATAGCAATAATTCGACATCGGCTCGGCTCAAGTGCTCGGTACGTAGTAAGTCCTTCATTTGTGAATTCTACCCGTACTTTTGAGGTGCTCAAAGGTATTCTTATCCACCTAATGGGCCTCTTTAAGAAAATCGGAACAGACGGTGACGCCGATCTGCTGATCAGACCATCCGAAGAACTACTCGAAGATGATGGTGGGCATGATCGTTTTGCTCATTATGTGAAGAAAGAGAAGATCACTGAATCAGCCGTCACTGGAAAAGCAGTAAAAGCTCTGTGCGGGAAGAAATGGACCCCTTCTCGGGATCCTGAAAAGTATCCAATTTGTCCAACCTGCAAAGAGATTTACGCAGGATTGAAACAAGCACCTGAAGATAAATAAGAATGAAGCGCAGGTTTGGCTTCGCACTTTCGATTCTTTTACTCTTCACCACTTTTGCACAACCCACACAAGCAGCCGACAAAGAACCGCGAAAGATTTTGTCTGGATGGATTCCTTATTACTCTGTCAAGACTGTTCTGCCATTGGTGCGCAAGCTTCCTACAGCTGCCCCCACTATTGCAGGACAAGCACCTGTTTGCGATGCATCTCAGTATGGCCCAGCCGAAAATCAAGCAATCGAAAGTTCATACCTTTTTACAAACAAGGATTTAATGAAAGAGGTAATGCCCTTTTGGTTTAGCTTAAAAAGCCCAACAGTAATTCGTGATGATTATGTTTCTGGTAATCCTTCGTGGCCAATGGCAGACACTGTGTGTTTAATGCGGCGTGCTGGATTAAAAATTATCCCAACAATGACAGATGGCACAGCCAAACTTGTTCTTTCTGAATACCTATCAAATGCCGCCACCCGAACAACGATTGTAAATACAATCGTAGATTTAGTAGTCAAGAATAACTTTGACGGAATTGATCTGGATTATGAAGGTTTTGCTTTTGTTGATGGAAACACTACCTGGAGCAAGACCGCACCTCGATGGGTCGCTTTGGTCAAAGAATTGAGCGTTGCGCTCCATGCAAAAAACAAATTGTTATCCGTATCAACTCCTTATTTGTATGATCCGAAAGAAAAGCAAAAAGGTTATTTTGTATATGCATGGGCAGATATTGCAAGCAGTATCGATCGTTTAAGAATCATGACGTATGACTATTCAGTGGCAAAGCCTGGCCCTATGGGTCCTTTGTCATGGACAGAAAAGACTATTCAATATGCAATTAGCGTCATGCCAGCATCCAAGGTTTATATGGGCTTGCCTGGTTATGGTCGGGATTGGATTACATCTGTTAATGGAAAATGTCCAACATCGGCACCCCCTGGATTAATCGGTGGAGCAAAAGCTGCAACATTCAAAATGAATTATGCAGATGCAAAGGCTGCAATTGATGGTGCAGTTCCAATATTTAATGAGCAGTACAGCGAAGCCACCTATAGCTATACACAGAGCTACAACGGATTATCTCCAACTGGGGCATCAACAGCCTGCACAGTCAATCGAACTGTTTGGTATCAAAATGCTCGAAGCTTCGCTGCACGAATGGCTTTGGTTGCAAAGTATCGTCTTGGTGGCGCTGCAATGTGGACTCTGGGTATGGAAGACGCAGCGGCAACAAATGAGATTCGTAGCGCCGCACTTGCCATTGCACCCGATCCTGTAATCAACACAATGACATTAGAAAACATCAATCAGGGCACGATCTATTACGGGAATTTGTTCACTGTTAAAGGTTTAATCACCTTGAAGGACAAAACACCGATAACTGGTGTAACTGTTGCTCTTGAAATTAAGCGTCCTGGTGAATCTGTGTGGACAAAGATTACAGACCTAGTGACCGCACTCGATGGCACTGTTACAACACCAATGACCTTGGGAACAGATGCTTCGATTCGCCTAACAACTATTGGAACGTGGGAGCGAGCAGAATCAGTAAGTGCTGAAGAAAAGATTGCTGTAAAGAGTCTTATTCAAATTGATCGCCCAGTATCTGCATCAAAGGGATCTGTAATTACGATTAAGGCACAGCTACTACCTAAATTAGTTGGCAAATCTGCGAATTTACAGAAAAACATTAGTGGAAAGTGGCAAAATGTTGGTATGGCTTCTACTTCAGATGCCAATGGTTTATTCACATTTACTGCGTCAGAACCAAAGCGAGGAGTCGTCACAATGCGTGTTCAAGTCGTCGGCGACATCGCCTCTGCCATATTTGCGATTGTGATTCGATAAACATGCCGAAAATAAAGGATAAGATCGAAGAAGAGTTGCAAGCGATCTTTAGTGCCGATGTTCCATGGATAACTATTGTTTGGGATGACCCAGTTAATCTAATGACTTATGTGACATATGTATTAATGGAATTATTTGGATACAGCAAAGAAAAAGCACACGAGTTAATGATGAAGGTTCATACCGAAGGCAAAGCGGTTGTTTCATCGGGAAGTCGCGAAGAGATGGAACATGATGTTGCTCGTTTACACGAATATGGGTTGTGGGCAACATTGCAGCGCGGTGATCAAGCGACATGAAAGAGAATGAGCACGGTTTTTTCCGTCATGGCGATAATGCCTACCTAGCAAAATTCTCTGAATCCGAACGTGAAGTCTTAGTCAATTTAGTTGAGCAGATAATTGAGCTGTTAGCAGAGCGTGTGGATCATCATAATGATGACCCTTTGGCTGCAATGGTTGGTATCACTATGCATGACACACCGCCCGATGATGAAGTGCTACTGCGCTTATTGCCTAATGCATATGCCGATCAAGTTGATGCCTCCGAATTTCGTAGATATACCGAATCAACATTGCGACAAAAGAAACAGGCGTACGCAATGGCGATGCGTATGCATCTCAAGAGTGCAGTTGATGGAATCGTTGAAGTTGATCATGATGGTGCAAATGCATGGCTTGGTGCGATGAATGATGTACGCCTTGCATTAGGTGTTCGATTAAAGGTTGAAGAAAACACGCATCAAGAATTGGAATTATTGGCCCCTGATGACCCAATGCGTGGGGTTTATGCGGTGTATAGCTGGCTTGGCTGGCTGCAAGAAAGTTTAATTTCCGCGCTCATGGATGAATCTGAATAGAGCATTGACTCGAGGTAGGCTAGGCCTGTGAGTGATGCCCCAATAGGAATATTTGATTCAGGTGTAGGCGGTCTCACCGTTGCACGTGCAATCTTGGATCAACTTCCTAATGAATCCACTCTTTACATTGGTGACACAGCACGTGGTCCCTATGGCCCGCGCTCATTAGCTGAAGTCCGTGAATTTGCACTTGAAACAATGGATTTCCTTGTTGAGCAAGGTGTTAAAGCAATAGTCATTGCATGTAATACGGCATCAGCTGCAATGCTGCGTGATGCACGTGAACGCTATTCAATTCCGGTTATTGAAGTTATCCAACCTGCTGTGCGAAGAGCAGTTGCAGCAACAAGATCAGGAAGTATTGGTGTCATCGGAACGCGCGCAACTATTGACTCAAAGGCTTACGTAGATGCATTTGCAGCAGCCCCACAACTAAAGATCACTTCGATTGCTTGCCCATTGTTTGTTGAATATGTTGAACGTGGCGAGACTTCGGGTGCTGAAATTACCAAGGTTGCTCGCGAATACTTAGCATCAGTAATGGATGCAAAGGTTGACACGTTGGTTTTAGGCTGCACGCACTATCCTTTATTAACCGGTGTTATTTCCTACGTTATGGGTGAAGGCGTAACCTTGGTTTCAAGTGCTGAAGAAACAGCAAAAGATTTGTACCGAACATTAGTTGAAAATGGCTTGTTACGCTCACAGTCATCGGCCCCAGCAACACATAGATTCTTAGCAACCGGTGATGCAAAGGCATTTGAAACCTTGGCTCGACGTTTTCTAGGTCCCGAGGTCACACAAGTCGAGCACAAGGAGCTATAAATGGCACGCAATGATGGGCGCACAGTAAATGATCTGCGGGAAATTAAATTTACTCGAGGTTGGTTAGATCATGCCGAAGGTTCAGTATTAGTTGAATTCGGCAAAACTCGTGTTTTATGTGTTGCATCATTTACACCAGGTGTTCCACGTTGGTTAAAAGACACTGGCAATGGATGGGTTACATCAGAGTATGCAATGTTGCCTCGTGCAACTCACACACGTTCAGATCGTGAAAGTGTTAAAGGGAAGCTCGGTGGTCGCACACAAGAGATTTCTCGCTTAGTTGGTCGTTCTTTGCGGGCAGTAGTAAATATGAAAGAACTCGGCGAAAACACAATCGTTATTGACTGTGATGTATTACAAGCAGATGGCGGAACACGTACTGCAGCGATTACAGGTGCATACGTTGCACTAGCAGATGCAATCTCTTGGGCAAAGGCGCAAGGACACATCAAGGCAGATGCAAAACCACTCAATGATTCTGTTGCAGCGGTAAGTGTTGGAATTATTGACGGTGTTCCAATGCTAGATCTTTGCTATGAAGAAGATGTCCGTGCAGGAACAGATATGAATGTTGTTGTTGCCGGTGATGGAAGATTCATTGAAGTACAAGGAACAGCTGAAGGTGAACCCTTCGATCGCGCATTATTAAATCAACTACTTGATTTGGCAGTTGCTGGATGTGCAACACTTAACCAGATGCAGAAAGATGTACTTGCGAAGTAATGTCTCACAAACTTGTTTTAGCAACACGTAATCAAGGAAAGATCACTGAGTTTCGACGGATTCTGGATGCTTTAGCCCCAGGTGCCATAGAACTTATTGGTGTGGATCAATTCCCGGATTTGTTAGATGTTGAAGAGACAGGATCAACATTTGAAGAGAACTCTTTACTCAAGGCTCGCTATACGAGCCAAGCAACTGGGTTGCCGGCGATTGCTGATGATTCAGGATTATGTGTTGATGCACTAAAAGGTGATCCAGGGATTTTTTCTGCCAGGTGGGCAGGTGAACATGGAAATGACCGAGCAAATCTAGAAAAGGTTTTAGATCAGCTCAAAGATGTTGCAGACGAACAGCGCACTGCGCACTTCATGTGTGTGGCATCGCTAGTACTTCCGGACGGTCGCCAACAGGTTGCCGAAGGTCGATTCGATGGAGTGATTCTGCGTGCCCCAGTTGGCGAGAATGGATTTGGCTACGACCCGATATTTCAGCCCGCGGGTTTGTCCATTTCTTCTGCGCAAATGAGCGCGGAGGAAAAGGATTTACTGAGCCACCGCGGAAAATCACTACGCGCATTAGCACCTCATGTCATCCATTTGCTTGCGAGCCTGGGGTAACCTTTACCTATCACAGCGCGTTAATTGCGTGCTTATAGCAATCCAAGGAGTTCGAAGTGGCCGTTAAGAAGACCGCAAAGAAGGCAGCAAAAAAGTCTCCTGCAAAGAAGACAGCTGCAAAGAAGTCGCCAGCTAAGAAAGCTGTAGCGAAAAAGAAGACAGCTAAGAAAGCTGTTGCCAAGAGAGCAGTCGCAAAGAAGACAGCAAAGAAGTCTTCAGCAAAGAAAACTGCAACCAAGCGTGTGGTAAAGAAGACAGCAAAGAAAGCTGTCGCCAAAAAAGTTGTTAAGAAGACCGCGAAGAAGGCTCCAGCAAAGCGCGTTGTTAAAAAAGCAACGACAACTCGTGTTACATCTGCGCCAGCAGCGATTAGTGCACCAGCAAAATCAGTTGCACCTATTGCAGCCAAGCCAGTTGCTGCGCCTAAGGCATCCACTTCAAACCGCACAGCATGGATTGTTGTAATCGGAATTGTGGCATTAGTTGCAATTGTTTGGTCTCAGTCATCTGGAACAAGTGATGATGCAGCGACTCCGACGCCATCAATGTCAGAGTCTGCAGAGCCAAGTGCCGAACCATCTGCAACAGAGTCAACAGGCGTGGCTGTTACAGCGGTAGAAGCACCAACAAAGTTTGTTGCTCTAAACAGTGCAGAGGGATTGAAGCTTCGCTGGATTGCACCAACAGCAGTTGATGGTTTAGCTGGATATAACGTTGAGATCCGTGCAAACGGAGCAGGCGAGTGGACAGTAATTGCAACTGTTCCAGCAGATCAACTAACTCAGAATGTAACAAAGGCAAGTGATTCAGGATGGACTCAGTTCCGCGTTTCATCTGTGTACTCAGATGGACAGACTGCATCAGCTACAGCTTTTGGAATTCCAGGGGAGTTCAAGTAAATCTAAATTAGATTAAATAAAATCCCTCACCGATTGGTGGGGGATTTTGTTTTGCTCACTTGTTGAAGTATTTAGAGCTGCGCAGTTATTGCATCCACATAAGCGCGCACACCTGCAGGGACAAGGTGAACACCATCTGGCCCAAAGTACTCTGAGTGGCCTTGAGAAATTGTTGCCCAATCAACTAAGTAGGCACCGTAAATAGTGGCGTACTGTGCAATAAGTGCATTGTTGTCATCTCGCCAAGCCCGCGGAACAGCGGTATTTACAACAACAATTCGAGGCTGATCTTTAATCACCTCAAAAATGGCTGCAACTTGTTCTTCAGTGAGCTTGTTGTTATTACCCAAATTCAAAACAATAGTTGCCATACTCATGTTTGCTTTGTCATTGGTAATCACTTCAAGTAGCTCGGTTGCTTGTCGCCCTACTCTTGCATTAATCAATCCAATGGGTTGGCGACTATCTAATTCAAAACGGATTCCCAGAATTACTGAGTCACCTGTGACCCATAATCCAGGATCATTAACGTCAGAGGGTACTGAAGGAGATGTTGTAGGTGTTTGCAACTGCTCCTTTAACTGCGCTAGTTGTTTATCACCTTTAGCGATTGCACTTGTAGCAACCGTTGCGGTTGAACCAATGATCGCAAGGATAATTAGCAAAACACCAGCTCTTTGGCGCAATTGCACGCGCTTTGTGCGGTATTTCATTCCCTTAAACCAATAATCAATCAATCCAGTACGAACAGGCAGTTCAACTAATCGTAATGAAATATCAGCCAAGGCGAAGACGATCAATAGACGCAATGAATACAAAGCCCATTGAGAACCTTCAAGATCATAATCGGGGCGAGTAACTTGGAAAACTACCCAGTGCCAGAGATAAATTGCGTATGAACGCTCGCCGATCCAAACAAATGGCTTGCTACTTAAGATAGGTGCAAAGCGCGATGCAGGGTGAACAATCGAAGTGATGATTGCACATCCGAATAATCCGGCTAGCGGGAATGCCAACTTATACAAAGTTGGATCGTTTTCATCAATAAACAAGAATGCTGCGATGATTCCAAGAAATCCAACTATTCCAATTCCGTCGATAAAATCTTGAGCCTTACGAGTTACTGTTTCTTGAAGGTTTTGTGGGATCCAGCTGACCGCTAATGCTGCACCAAGAAATAAACCAATACTGTGAGTATCTGTTCCAAAGTAAACGTGACTTACCTTTGAAGTACTTGCTGCATCTATTTGCAACGAGACGACTAGCAAAGCGATACCCGAAAAGGCGGCAATTAAAAGTGCTGCACCAGGGATCTTGTTTTTGCCAAAGTAACGAAGAACCAATAACAAAATCAGAGGCCACACCAGATAGAACTGGGCTTCTACACCTAAAGACCAGGTGTGTTGCAGCAGTGGCGGGCGTCCAATTGCTTCAAAGTAATCAGTTTGGCGAAAGACTAACCACCAATTCATTCCACCAAACAGTGCGAATGGAGCGTCACCCAAAAATCGCCGCATCGTGTCTGGTGCCCAAAAGCCAACAAATATTGTGGTTGTGATGATCATGAATACAAGTGGTGGCAATAATCGGCGGATACGCGCCATATAGAAAGCCCTAAGATCCAAACCTCCACTGCGCTGAATTGAGTCCAGTAACAAACGGGTGATTACGTAGCCAGAGATTACAAAAAAGAGGTCAACACCCAAGAAACCACCAGGAATCCACTTGAATCCAAGGTGATACAACATCACAGCTATGACCGCGACAGCACGCAAGCCATCAATTGCAGGTATGTATCGGATACCTCGTTCAGTGGCCATGATTGATTAACTCCTACGAAGTAACGCTGTTTTAAATAGCGAAGAGCTATCTAGCGCTTTGCAGATTTCTTTGCAGCACTCTTCTTTGCCGGAGCTTTCTTAGCTGCCTTCTTTGCTGTCTTCTTAGGTGCTGCTAATGCAGGACGTGTGCGTTGGCTGGCAACTTTAAGAGGTCCTGGATTAATCAAGGTGTCATCTGCGTTTAAGTTATCTAGAACGCTTTTTTGTAGATCTTCTAATCTTTGGAAGGCACCATCTAGGCGATTTCGAGATTGCTGAATTGCAGACTCTGCAGCATCTAGTGATTGCTTTTGAATTCTGTATAAACGCTCTGCTTCAGAGATAACACCTGAGAGCCACTGACGATAACCAGTGACTTCTGTAGTTGCTTCAGAAACTATCCGCTCACCTTCGCGGCGGGCAGCTGTGGCAAGAGCGGAAATTTCACGCTTCTTACTTTCGATAAGTGCTTCAGCTTCAGACTCAGCTTGTGCAATTTTATCTTCTGCTTCAGATTCTGCGGCCTGGATATATTTGCGTCCACGAGTCTCGGCACCTGAAAGTATTGTGCGAGCCTTAGCATCGGCTGCTTCCAACTCTTCCTTGGTTGCGCGTGCAGTTTCTGACACCAAACGTGTGGCTGCAACTTGCGCCTTACTCTCACGAGCTTGCGCAGACTTGATCATCGACATCGCAGTTTCAGTTGCGAGAATTTCAAACTCTTCTTTAGTTAAGCCGGTTATGTCACGGCGAGATTTCAAATCTGCAAGCTGTGCTTCCAGTTCGCGAATACGATCAACAGATGAAGGCAGACTAGTGCTCTCTTCTTCAGTAAAGCCCACCCAATTAAGGAAGTTCTTCTTCTGCGCCATCCTGCACCTCGCTGCTCAATAAAACCGTATGGAGAGATGGCCTAGGTTAGAGCAATGACCTATTTACTGTAAATCGCCACTGAGATCGCTATGTACTGACTAATCCACGCGGCCAGCACGAAGATATGGAAGAGCTCGTGGAAGCCGAAGTACTTTGCCTCACGTCCGGGACGCTTAAGGGCGTAAAAGATGGCACCGACTGAGTAGAACAGACCGCCTATTGCGATTGGAAGTAGCACCCATAAACCACCCGCGCGATAGAGGGCGGGAGTATAAAAAACAGCAACCCAGCCCAAGGCCAAATAGTTGGCTACGTATAGCCAACGAGGTGCACTGAGCCAGAAAACTCGAAGAGCAACGCCTAATGCTGCGCCGATCCACACAACAGATAACAGAATTGTTCGATCGCGTCCTTCAAGTAATGCAACGGCAAATGGGGTGTAAGAACCAGCAATTAACAAATTGATATTTGCATGATCCCAACGGCGCAAAATCTTTTTCTTTTCTGGCACCCATGGGACGCGATGATAAATAGCAGAAACACTAAATAACATAATTGCCGTAATGGAGTAAATGGCAACTGCGAACTTAAGTGAAGATTTACTCAATATAAATAAAATCAGTGAAGCGATGATGACCGCCGGAGTTGCCCCAAGGTGAAACCAACCACGTAGCTTTGGTGGAGCGACTGGGCTCTGACTCATACTGGCAAGACTAGGGTACTTTCGCATAATTAACCGTGGACAAAGGCCTACACCACTGCCAAACTTCACCCATGACACATAGATCACCCATATTTGAAATCAGCGATGTTTACATTGATCAAAGAGCAGCCCTTAGTCCAATGAGTTGTACCAGACTTGGCAATGGGCTTAACCAGGACAAACTTGATGACTTTTCAATTGCAGCAGCCGAGGTAAGTGCAAACTTAACTCGCGAAACTTTGAAAAAGCTTTCTGCAATGCAACCAATTGATGAAATTGATCTTATTGCTAAGGCTGTAATGACTGAGCGTCTTGAGTCAGGGCTTGCTTTGCATGACAGTCAAGAAGGATATGTATTGTGGAATGTTTTGACATCACCACCGTCAAATGTGCGGTCTGTCTTTGAACTTATGCCCAAGAAGAGCCCGCAGGATTTTGACAATATTGCAAAGCGTTTAGCGGCAGTAGATGCTGCTTATAGCTCTTGGTGCGAAACAATCATGACGGTTGCTAAGTCAGGCAAAACCACTGCCCAGCGTCAAGTTAAGGGTGTTATTGAGCAGTTAGATAGTTATGCCAAGGGTGGATACAGCGCAATGTGTAAAAACTTTGATGCCGATGGAAAGTATCCAGCAATGCATGAAGCAGCAAAGCTTGCTGAAGCGGCTTCGGCAAAGGCGGCTACATTCTTGCGTCAAACTTACATGCCGATTGCCACACCTAATGATGCTGTTGGTGCAGAACGTTATGCGGTGTGGGCGCGCTTCTTCACTGGTGCTCAGTTAGATCTTCCAGCAACATACGAGTGGGGTAAGAAAGAGTTGAAGGCAATCAACGATCGCATGTGGGAGCTTGCAAAGGTCATTAACCCATCTGCAAAAACACTTCGCGAAGTTGCTGACACACTTGATAATGATTCTAAGTACAAGGTTATTGGCCCAGAAAACGTCGTTAAGTATTTACAGGATTTCACCGATAAAGCAATGAAGCGCATGAATGGTGAGTTCTTTGAAATTGATCCACGCATCGCAATTTGTGAAGCTCGACTTGCACCAGCAGGCAGTGCATCTGCTCCGTATTACAACCCACCATCAGAGGATCTTTCGCGTCCAGGTACAACGTGGATTCCAATGTTGGGTAAGAATGAAGTGAGCAACTGGCACCTAGTTTCTACGTGGTATCACGAAGCGGTTCCGGGTCACCACCTACAAGTTGGAACAGCAACTGTTGAGAAGGATCGGCTAACTCGTTTCCAGCGTACATCTGCCTGGATAAGCGGTTACGGCGAAGGGTGGGCGTTGTATGCAGAGCGCTTCATGAATGAACTTGGTGCTTTTGATGAGCCAGGTATTGAAATGGGTTATCTCTCTGCACAAGCCTTACGCGCAGCACGCATCGTTGTAGATATCGGCATGCACCTTGGATACAAGGATGAGAATGGTGTTGTCTGGAACGCTGAAAGCTCACGTAAGTTGCTCAATGAGCAGGCACTGCTAGACGAGGATCATTCACGCAGTGAAACTGATCGCTACCTTGGATGGCCAGGACAAGCTATTTCCTACAAGGTTGGCGAGCGCGTCTGGATGAATGCCCGTGAAGATGCCAAGGCGCGCCTAGGGTCCGACTTCAATATGAAGAAGTTCCACAGCTATGCCTTAAAGCTTGGCCCAATGGGCCTTGACCCATTTGCGGCAGAAATGAAGATGTGGCAAGGCCAGTAAGTTACTAGTTGGCAGGTTTTGAGGTGGGGCAGTTTCCGGTGAGTTCATCGAAAGCTGCCCCATTTTCACGCTTATTTCCAGAAAATAAAAGAAAAAAACTCAAGAATTTCCCACTAAGAGGGTGCAAAACAGTCGCGTTTGGTTCACAATGGGAAATGTCGGAGGTCAAAGGGGTTCCTCGAGGATTCCTTATGGCCGATGAATTCAGAGGCCAAGTGGCCTCTCCACATGATCCTCATGGAGGCATATTTCAATGCAACTAGACAGCAACCAATGGAACCTGGTCTATAACGTATTCTCGTTAGGACTCGTTTCAATGCTCGCTTGCACCATTTACACACTCGTTTCACAACAGCGTGTATTGGCGAAGTACCGTAACGCCCTAGTTATGTCATCGATGGTTACATTCATCGCTGGTTACCACTACCTACGTATTTTTGATTCATTCAAGCATGCTTCAGAAGGTGGAAAAGTACTACTAGACGGTTCACAGAACGCATTCAACGAGGCATACCGCTATGTTGACTGGCTTCTAACTGTTCCTCTACTACTAGTAGAAGTTATTGCAGTTCTAGCACTAGCTAAGGAAGTTTCACGCTCACTAATCACACGCCTTGTTCCAGCATCTGCTGCAATGATCGCTCTTGGTTACCCAGGTGAAATTTCAACAGTCCAGAACACACAGGTTCTATACGGTGTTCTTTCAACAATTCCATTCATCTACATCCTTTACGTTCTATTCGTAGAGCTAGGTAAGTCACTCGAGCGCCAGCCTGAAGGAGTTGCAGCAACCGTTGGTCGCCTGCGCCTACTTCTAATCGCGACATGGGGCGTATACCCAATTGCTTACATCTTCAACATCGTTGGTGACGCATCATCATCATCATTCGTAACAGTTCAGGTTGGTTACACAGTTGCAGATATCTTGGCAAAGTGTGTATTCGGTCTAACAATCTTGAAGATTGCACGTATGAAGTCAATGGCAGAAGGAATGAAGGAAGATCACTAATCTTTTGATTAGTTATTAGCACAATATTCCTAAGAATAGGAGTGTCGCGAAAGCGGCGCTCCTATTCTGCTTTCTAGACTAAGCACATGAATAAATCAGCCTCACCCAATAATCAAGACAATAAGTTGTGGATCAATAATTACCGAATGGGTGGCTACCTGCTCTTTGCATGTGGACTGATTAATCTTCGATACCAATGGGGAGAGTCAGATATTGTTTCCCGAAGCGCAATCATTTTTGCACCGGGCGCATTAATCATTGGAGCCACATTTATTCCGGCAGCGCTCAAGATATTGGCTCGCCGGGAGATTAAAGCATTGCTAGCTATTTCAGGTGTTGCATTGATTGCATTTGCTTTTAGCAATTAATCTGAAATTTTCAGTTGTAATAGAAAAAAGCCCCGATGGTCGACCATCGGGGCTTTTTTCTAATTGTTACTGTTCAGTGATGTCTTACTTTGCTGCAGCAAATCCGATCTCTAGGTCAGCTTTAATATCATCGATATTTTCTAGGCCAAGGCTTAAGCGAATCAAACCTGGCGTAACTCCCGCAGCCAACTGCTCATCGGCTGAGAGCTGTGAGTGAGTTGTTGTGGCAGGTTGAATAACAAGTGATCGAACATCGCCGATGTTTGCTACGTGACTAAATAGCTTGAGTGCTTCGACAAACTTTGTCCCAGCTTCTATTCCACCTTTGAGTTCAAAGGAAAGAACCGCGCCTGGACCCTTTGGTGCATATTGCTGTGCCAACTTATTCCAAGGTGATGATGCCAAGGCCGCGTAATTGACCTTTGAAACACTTGGATGTGCTTCAAGCCATGTTGCTATTGCCTTGGCGTTTTCAACGTGACGCTCGATACGTAGCGACAGAGTTTCTAGGCCCTGAGCAAGTAGCCATGCATTAAATGGAGCAACGGCTGCTCCTATATCGCGAAGCAATTGCAAGCGAATCTTGAAGATATATGAAAGGTTTGCACCAAATGCCGAGCCCACTCCGAGTGCTTGTGCGTACACAATTCCGTTATAGCTAGGGTCTGGCTCATTAAAGCCCTTAAACTTTTCTGGGTATTGCGCAAAATCAAATTTACCTGAATCAACGATAGCGCCAACAACAGCGTTACCGTGGCCGGACAGGAACTTGGTCGCTGAGTGAATAACTACATCTGCACCAAAATCAATTGGCTTGATCAAATATGGAGTTGCTACGGTGTTATCAACGATTAATGGAACACCTACTTCATGAGCAATATCTGCGATTGTCCTAATGTCCAAGATTTCATTACTTGGATTAGCAATTGTCTCACCAAAAAAAGCCTTTGTGTTTGGCTTAACCGCTTTGCGCCAGCTTTTGGCATCACTTGGATCATCAACAAATGTAACCTCAATGCCAAACTTTGGAAGTGTGTAATGGAATAAGTTATATGTTCCACCGTAAAGACTTGGACTCGAAACAATATGGTCGCCAGCTTCTGCAACGTTTAGAATTGCAAAAGTTGTTGCAGCTGAACCAGAAGCAACAAGCAGCGCTGCAACTCCACCTTCAAGAGCGGCAATACGTTGTTCGACCGCATCCTGGGTTGGATTCATGATGCGGGTATAGATATTACCGAGCTCGGCCAATGAAAATAGATCGGCAGCGTGCTTTGTATCGCGGAATTGGTATGCGGTTGTTTGATACAACGGCAATGCACGCGCACCAGTTGTTGGATCGGGTGTTTGACCTGCATGAATCTGCAGGGTTTCAAAGGACCAGTTGTTAGACATTATTTTCTCTCTCCATCGCAGTAGGTGTCATTTATCTGCAAACGAAGTAGTAAATTACAAAGTAATTAATACCGCGCTTGTCAGTTTCCTGACCAGTTCGTCACCCGGAGCACCCCACCGCGTTGGAGGGTTGCCGTCTACTAAGCCGGGGCTAGTACGTAGAACTCGTGAACAGGGCAAACTTAATCACATTGATAACCAAATGAAAAGTTGCGAATAATTCGCAGGTGCCTCTATTTGCGGAAAGCTAAATCCGCTTTTTTCATTTCAGCAACTAAAACCCTTACGGCATTTGGGCCCATGCCATGAAGCTCCTTGACCGCTGCAAGTGAGACCTTGCGCAGGTCAGCCAATTCAAATAAGCCATCATCAATTAAAGCTCGTCGGGCAGGTGCAGCAAGGCCGATTTCACGCCAAGCACCGTCTAGGGATTCATATCGATCCAGATCTTCAGTTCCATTGGTAACAACGCTGTGAGATTGCTGTTTCTTTTCTTCGCGGCGGGCAACAGCAGCGCGCTTTATTTCAGCGGCTTCCATTTTGATTTTGGCTGCAGATTTCTTTGCCATGTGTGAACTGTAACTTCTTACCTATAGATGTGTGCGGGAGGCGGGACTTGAACCCGCACGTCCGAAGACACAGGTTCCTAAGACCTGCGTGTCTGCCATTTCACCACTCCCGCAAATCCATACCAAAGCGTTACCGCTTCCGTATGGATAGGGGTCAAGATTAGAGGTAAGTTACCAATGTTCCAAAACGGCGAATACGTATAGAAAGGCTTTAAGCCATGTCATTGACCCCAACACCTGCAGATAAGTTCACATTTGGCCTCTGGACAGTGGGCTGGCAGGCGCGCGACCCCTTTGGAGATGCAACTCGTGATCCTTTGGATCCTGTCCGCACAGTCAATGAGTTAGCTGCTCGGGGAGCTCATGGTGTGACTTTCCACGATGATGATCTGATCCCATTTGGAAGTGATGACTCTGCTCGCCGTGGTCATATCGATCGTTTCAAAAAAGCTCTTGCTGAAACTGGCATGAAGGTACCAATGGCAACTACAAACCTGTTTACACATCCAGTTTTCAAAGATGGTGCCTTTACATCAAATGATAAAGACATTCGCCGCTATTCGATTCGCAAAGTTATGACAAATATTGAGTTGGCCGTAGAACTTGGAGCGACAACATATGTGTGTTGGGGCGGCCGCGAAGGTGCTGAATCAGATGGCGCAAAAGATGCCTACGTAGCACTAGATCGCTTCCGTGAAGCTTTTAATACCTTGGGTGAATTCGTAACCGACAATGGATATGACATTAAATTTGCAATTGAACCAAAGCCAAATGAACCACGCGGCGATATTTTCTTACCAACAATTGGTCACGCACTTGCATTTATTAACTCATTAGATCGACCAGAACTTGTTGGCCTAAACCCTGAAGTTGGTCACGAGCAAATGGCGGGACTTAACTTTGTTCATGGAATCGCGCAAGCGTTGTGGCACAAGAAGTTATTCCACATTGACCTGAACGGTCAGCACGGTCCAAAGTTTGATCAAGATTTAGTCTTTGGCCACGGAGATCTAAAGTCAGCATTCTTTTTGGTTGATTTGCTTGAGCGTTACAACTACACCGGCCCTAAGCACTTTGATTACAAGCCAGCACGTACTGAAAGTGACAAGGGTGTGTGGGAGTCCGCAACAGCGAACATGCGCACCTACCTTGCACTGAAAGAGCGTGCAGCTGCTTTCCGCGCGGATTCACGAGTCGTTGCAGCCATGAAGGAATCAAATATTCCTGGCCTCTCAGAGCCAACTCTTGCTGCAGGTGAAACATGGAAGGATCTTTCCAAGGATTCATTTGATGTGGAAGCAGCAGGCAAGCGTGGATATGGCTATGAAGCCATTGATCAGCTTGCGTTAGAGCACTTGATGGGCTTGAAGTAAGCGCAAACTAACTTGACGTACGCGCTGGCTTTCCGGTCGGAACTAGCTGGCTATGTTGCCGCGACGTGAAATCGCGTCAACGCTTGCTGATACCAACAGAACCGCACCTGTTACAAGGAATTGAATTCCTGCGCCGTAACCAAGCAAGCCCATACCGTTATCAATAACGGCTACAACTAATCCACCGAGGATTGCATCGCGCATCTTCCCTTTTCCACCAAACAAGGAAACGCCACCGATTACCGCTGCGCCAACAGCGTAAAGAAGTGTTGAGCTACCACCGGTCGATGGTGAGATTGAGTTCATACGCGAAGCAAATAGCATTCCTGCAATTGCTGCTAATGAAGAACACAAGATAAATGCGACTGTACGCACACGCTTTACATTTATACCTGCGCGTCGTGCAGCCTCGGCATTACCGCCTACGGCATATAAGTGGCGACCAAATGCGGTGCTACCTAGCAGGAATGTTCCAGCAACTAAGATCAACAAGATAATTGGAACAACAATAGGAATACCCCGAGTACTAATTATTGGAGGATTTCCACGTTCTTGATTAAGTGCGAAGACTGCGCCACCAGTAATCAATAAAAGCCCACCAGTTTTTAGAATCCAAAGGTTTAAGAGTTCAGCTTTTAATCCTGCACGGCGGCGAGAATTAATTCGGTTAAGTCCTAAGAGCACGTATACAGCGCTGGCTACACAGTAGAGAATCCAACCTTGAATTGGAGTTAAATTGCTATTTTCTACCGCCAGAATTACTTTGTTATCAATTGGGATAGTTCCGCCTTCACCTGCAAGTAAAAGCAGGATTCCCTGAAATGCTAAGAATGCAGACAAGGTAACAACAAAGGATGGAATACCAATTCGAGATACGAGCGTTCCCATGAGGAAGCCGAGTAGTGCACCTACTCCAACGCTGATCGCCAAAGCGGCATACCAAGGGAAATCATGGTTAGTAATAAGAAGAACTAGTACCGCGCCAGTAACACCTGATGCGTAACCAGCTGATAGATCGATTTCGCCCAGCAAAAGTACGAAAACCAAGCCCATGGCAATAACAATTACGGGGGCCGCTTGGGTTAGAAGGTTTGCAAAGTTTCGGTTGGTGAAGAAGTACTCAGACATAAATGTAAATATTGCGGCCAATGAGACAAGCCCCAAAACTGCAGGCAACGAGCCAATATCGCCGGCTTTGACCTTGCTCCAGTAGTTATGAGCAACAGTGCCAAGTGATTCTTTTTCTACGACTACATCGTTACTCACTTCGCACCTCCAGATTTACCTGTAGTTATTAATTCAATTACCTGATTGGTTGTTACATCCGTCTTCTTTACCTGTCCAGCCATTGTGCCCAAGTACAGAGCTGCAATGTTGTCGGCAACTTGGAAAATGTCATTTAGATTGTGGCTAATCAAAATTACAGCCAGTCCATTGTCAGCAAGACGACGCACAAGATTGAGAACTTGTTCGGTCTGAGCAACACCAAGTGCTGCAGTTGGTTCGTCCAAAATCACAACTTTGCTATTCCACAGTACTGCGCGAGCGATAGCAACTGTTTGGCGCTGTCCACCTGAAAGTGAAGAAACTTTTTGCCGAATCGACTTAACTGTTCGGACACTTAGTCCATCTAGAGTTTTGCGAGCTAGCGCTTCCATATTTGACTCATTAAGAATAAAACCTTTTTTAACTTCGCGACCTAAAAACATATTATGAACGATGTCTAGGTTGTCGCACAGTGCTAAATCTTGATACACAATTTCAATTCCGAGTGTAGTTGCATCTCGAGGACCGGCAACATCAACCTTTTGTCCCTCAAAGTGGAACTCGCCTTCTTCGGCTTGATAAATTCCAGCGATACATTTAATAAGTGTTGACTTGCCCGCACCGTTATCTCCCACAAGTGCTGTTACCTGTCCTGCGTATGCATCAAAGTCAACGTTCTTTAAAACATGGACTGGACCAAAGGACTTGTTAATTCCGCGAAGCGAAAGAATTGGCTCGCTCATAAAGTGTGCTCCCTTTGTGGATCTTGATACCTGTGTGGGCGTTACGGTGAAGGTCAGAGTATTCGGTTTTGCTCTTAAATAAAAACAGTTCCGGCCCGAGTTGCCCCGGACCGGAACTGCTTAATTATTCATCTGTAAATCAGACTGGTTTCTAACGAATTAGATACCGTTCTTCTTACAAACTGCTTCTGTTGCAATCTTGCAAACATCAGCGCGAGTTTGGAAACCATCAGCAATAACTACCTTTACGTTTGCCTTTGTGATTCCAACTGGTACTAGAAGAACTGATGGAACATCACGCTTTCCATCGTTTGTCTTTCCAGTTGCGTTTGTAACCTTAGTTCCCTTGATCAATGCGATCGCAAGAGCTGCAGCTCCGTTTGCTTCCTGCTTTACAGCCTTGTAAACAGTGTTTGAAAGGTCACCAGTAAGGATCGCTGCAAGTCCGTCTGCTGTTGCATCCTGACCTGATACGCATACCTTGCCGTTTAGCTTGTTCTTCTTTAGAACTGCTACTGCTGCAAGTCCAAGACCTTCGTTAGCTGATACAACTGCATCAAGCTTTCCGCCTGCCTTAGTTAGCTGCTGCTCGAAAATTACGCCACCCTTTGCGTTGTCCCAATCTGGAACAGCTTGGTCATCAACAAGTGTGTACGCCTTTGAGTTGATCAATGGGCGTAGAACTGAGTCATAACCCTGCTTGAACAATGTTGCGTTGTTATCTGTTGGTGAACCGTTTAGGTAAACGATTGAAGCCTTCTTCTTTCCAGCTGCATCAAGACATGCCTTGATTCCTTCGCCTTGGAGCTTGCCTACTGCTACGTTGTCGAATGAAACGTAGTATGAAGCTGAACCAGCAAGTGTTAGACGATCGTAATCGATTGTCTTAATGCCAGCCTTTGCAGCCTTTGCTTGGATAGCAGCTGTTGATGGTGAATCAAGTCCAGCCATGATCAAAACCTTTACGCCCTTTGCCATCATCTGATCAGCAATAGTTGCGAACTTAGCCTTGTCTCCGTTTGCGTTTTGAATATCTGCAGTAACCATTGCAGTCTTGAATGCTGCTGCAAGGAACTTACGGTCTGCTGTTTCCCAGCGAGCTGATGAAGCTGCATCTGGAAGAATTACGCCAACTTGTACTGACGCTGCTGATGCAGCTGAAACAGATACGAAGCCAGTTAGTGCAAGTACTGCAGCTGAAATTACAGCTACGACTGCGTTACGACGCTTTGTCATCTAATTAACGACCTTTCGGGGGTAAATCACCCAGAATGAAATTGTTTCCATTCCTTTGGTATGGGTGAGTAGTGAGGTAAAAATAGTCCTGCTCGGCCAAAAGGTCACTATCAAAAATGGAGTAAATGCCTGTTTTCACCTAACGATTTGATAACGCTCCTCGCCTCTCACGATAACCTTGCCTAATGTCCTCACATATTGAGATTTTGGAGCGCGAGATCAAGGCTGCTATCGGCCGATCTATCGACGCTGGGACCCTCAATGGCCAGACCCCTGACACCATCAAGCTAGAGCGACCAAAAGATCGTGATCATGGCGACTATGCAACATCGATTGCCCTGCAATTAGCTAAACCTGCAGGCAAAAATCCTCGCGAAGTTGCTCAAATAATTGCAGATCAATTAAACGGCGTTGCAGATATATCTAAGGTTGAAATTGCTGGACCTGGGTTTATCAACATCACCTTAAATCGTGCGAGCCAAGCAGCTCTAGTTCAAACAATTCTTGCAGCAAAGAGTGACTATGGAAAAGGAACTTCGCTTGCTGGAGTAAAAATCAATCTTGAATTTATTAGTGCTAATCCAACCGGACCTTTGCACTTAGGTCATACACGTTGGGCAGCAGTTGGTGATGCACTTGGTCGTGTACTTACTTCAGCCGGCGCTCAGGTAACTAGAGAGTTTTATATTAATGATCGCGGCAATCAGATGGATTTATTTGGTCAATCTGTAGAAGCGGTTGCACTTGGTAATGCAGTTCCAGAAAATGGTTATCAAGGTGAATATATTAAAGATTTAGCACAAGAAGTTGTTGCAGAAAATGCAGGAATCAAGAATCTTTCAGGCGATGAACGCTTTATTGCATTTCGTGAAGCCGCTTACACATTGCAGTTAAAAGATCAGCAACGAGTTTTAGATACCTTCAACACACATTTTGATGTTTGGTTTTCAGAGCGTTCATTGCACAATCAAGGCGCTGTCGAACACGGCATGGAAAAACTTCGCGCCCAAGGTCACGTCTTTGAAGTAGATGGCGCTGTGTGGCTACGCACAACAGACTTTGGTGATGACAAAGATCGAGTGATGACAAAAAGTGATGGGTCGCTTACCTACTTTGCGTCAGATACCGCCTATTACATTAATAAGCGCGAACGCGGCTTTGATATTTGTATTTACATGTTAGGTGCAGATCACCACGGATATATCGGTCGTTTGAAAGCAACAGCAGCATGTGCTGGCGATAACCCTGAGTACAACATTCATGTGCTTATCGGCCAGCTTGTAAAGATTATGGAAGGCGGCGAAGAAGTAAAGCTGTCTAAGCGCGCCGGAACAATTATTACTCTTGAAGAATTAGTCGAAAAAGTTGGCGTAGATGCGGCTCGTTACACGCTTATCCGCTACCCAGTAGATACACCGATGGTTATGGACATCGATGTTTTAAAGAGAAATACAAATGAGAATCCTGTCTATTATGTGCAGTACGCACATGCTCGGATTGCTGCAGTCTTGCGCAATGCCGAGGAACTTGGTGTCTCATTAGATCTGAAGGAGTTCGACCCTGCGCAGTTGGTGCATGATCGCGAAAATGAATTATTGGGCGCCTTGGCCGAATTTCCACGAGTAGTCGCAAGTGCGGCCGAATTCCGCGAACCGCACCGCATTGCCCGGTACCTTGAAGAAGTCGCTGGCACGTATCACGGCTTCTACAATGATTGCCGTGTCTTGCCAATGGGAGATGAGAAATTGTCTGCGCTGCATACTGCGCGTTTATTACTATGTACTGTAACAAAGCAGGTTGTACATAACGGTCTAGATCTTCTAGGCGTCAGCGCACCGGAAAGGATGTAACTCATGTGGTCTTCATCTGTTACAACTGGCGCTGAACTTTCTATTGCAGGATTATCTGCAAAGGTTCTTGCTAAAGAGTTTGGAACTCCAACATTTTTTATTGATGAAGCAGACTTTCGTGAACGCGCACTTGCGTGGGATAAAGCGCTCAAGGATGCATTTGGATCAGATGCTGGAACTGTTTATTACGCATCAAAGGCATTTATCTGCACTGAACTTGCTCGCTGGATCAAGGAAATTGGTATTGGTATCGATGTAAGCACAGCTGGAGAAATGGCAGTTGCACTCGCCGGGGGAATCGATCCAGGAAAGATTGAAGTACATGGAAACAACAAATCAATCGCTGAAATCGAAAAGGCGGTCAGTATCGGCGTCGAAACAATTGTCATTGACTCAATGTATGAAATTGATCGTGTAGCTGCGACTGCTACACAGTTAGGGAAAGTCCAGCGCGTTCATCTACGCCTGACTCCTGGAATTCAAGCCCACACCCATGAATCAATTTCGACAGCCCATGAAGATGTGAAGTTTGGTTTTTCAATTGCAAGTGGTGCTGCGTGGGAAGCAATTACTAAAGTCCATGCCTACTCTTCACTAGAGCTTCGTGGAATCCATGCACACATCGGTTCCCAGATTTTTGGATTTGAGTCATTTGAAATGCTGGCAGAGCGTTTTGTCACATTCCTTGCAAAATATCGTGATGAATTTAAAAAGGAATTACCTGAATTAGATCTTGGTGGGGGATACGGAATTGCCTATTTGGCTGGCGAAAAATCCGTTGATGCACATGAGGCGATGCAAGCACTTGCAAAGGCTGTTAAAAAGCATTGCACAGAATTTAATTTACAGATTCCAAGAGTTTCAATTGAACCAGGCCGGGCAATTGTGGGACCAACCATGT
>NZ_JBBAMW010000017.1:0-21538 GCF_040402275.1 Candidatus Planktophila sp.
ATTGGTAGGTTTGCGCAATGAAGACTTCGCCCCTCAATCAAAAGCATCTAGACCTCAACGCCAAGATGGCTGATTTTGGTGGATGGTTGATGCCGATTGAGTATCCAGGCGCAGGCGTATTGGCCGAGCACACCGCTGTCCGCGAGCGTGTGGGAATCTTTGATGTCTCCCACTTGGGCAAGGCCTCGGTTAGAGGCGAAGGTGCACTGGATTTTTTGAATCAATGCCTCACAAATGATCTGACAAAGATTGCAGATGGTTCTGCTCAATACACCTTGCTATGCACGCCCCAAGGTGGAGTTGTTGATGACCTGATTGCTTATCGAAATAGCCAAACAGATTTCTTCCTTGTACCAAACGCATCCAACACAACAGATGTTGTTGCTGTTTTGCAAAAACAAGCACCGGCTGGAATTACAGTCACTAATCTTCATAGTGATTACGCAGTATTAGCGGTGCAGGGACCATTAGCTCCAAAGGTGCTAGAAGAACTCGGCATCAATACAGATATCGATTACATGGCATTTGCACACGTATCTATTGCTCGCGCTGATGTAATTTTGTGTCGGACTGGATACACAGGCGAACTTGGCTATGAATTACTGCCACACGCCAAAGATGCAATCGCAGTCTGGGATGCACTAGTAAAAGCTATTGCGCCCCTTGATGGATTGATTTGTGGCCTCGGAGCTCGTGACACTTTGCGAACTGAGATGGGCTACCCCTTGCACGGACATGAACTCTCTCTTGCCATATCTCCCGTTGAAGCAAGTGCCTCTTGGGCGGTTGGCTGGAAGAAGGAATCCTTTATTGGTTCTGATGTATTACTCTCACAAAAGAGTGGCTCAGCAGAGCGCAAGAGTGTGGCAATCAAGTCACTAGATCGCGGCATCCCTCGAGCAGGGATGAGTGTGAAAAACTCACAAGGTGAAGTAGTTGGCGAAGTAACAAGCGGAACCTTCTCACCAACCCTCAAGCACGGTATTGCTTTGGCTTTAGTATCGAAGGAAGTTGCCGTGGGGGATCAACTAGTTGTTGATGTGAGAGGCCGAGAATCACAATCAGAGGTCGTAAAACTTCCCTTTGTTACTTCACACGTTCGCTAAATACAACCGGAGTTGAAAAAGCTGCACATGTATAAGTGCGGCGCAGTGCGGATAAAACAGATGGTCCCGTACATGCAATCAATACACATGTAAAAATAGCTCTAGGGATGTCCCACGCCATTGCACTTGCAAAGTGAAATGTGATGAACCGGCCGAAGTTTTCAGATATTGAGCCACCGGGGATGTAGGAGAGCTGAGTATTGCTACCAAGTGCCCATGGCCAAAACTGCAGATCCATCAGAATTCCAAAAGTTCCTGCAGCCAGAGCGCCAAAGACAAGAAGCATTGCTATCTCACTCTTTCCTGAAATTCTCTTCGGTAAGAGTCCCGCAGCCATACCAATCCAAGCAGCAGCAAACATTTGGTAACCAAGCCAAGGGCCAAGCCCGCCTGTTAATAAGGCTGATGCAAACATAGAGATGATGCCTAAAAGAAATCCGAATGAGGCGCCAAAAACACGCGCACTTAAAATCAGAACAAACCACATTGGTTCGATTCCTACAGCACCTGCTCCAAGTGGTCTTAGCGCAGAGATGAGAGCTGCTAATACACCTAACAATGCAACAGATTTTGCGTCTAAGCGCGCAGATGAGATTTCGACTATGACTAAGAAAAATGCAGCAACGATTGCAATTAAGAAGAACAACTGAGTTTTAGGTAGATCTTTTCCTTCGTAGAAAAATGGCCATACAAAACCGGCAATGCTGCAGACAGAAGCGATTGAGAGCACCAAAGCGTTCTTGACTGAAAATTTCACAACCCCAGCAGTTAGCTTCATTGCTGGGCCTCAATGGCTGCAACTACATCTGAAACCTTTAGCCAAGGTTGTGGTGACATCACCTTTGATACTTGAGGGGCAAATGCCGGGGATGAGAGAAGAACATCAAGGGTTGATCCGTCAGCAACAATGTCTCCATCTGCAAGGAAGAGAACTCTGGTGGCCAACTCAGCTACAAGTTCAACATCGTGAGTAGCAAGAACTACGCATTTATTCGTCGCTCGAGCAAACTCAATAAGTATTTTTGTGAGCTCTTTCTTTGCTTGATAATCAAGACCACGAGTTGGTTCATCAAGGATTAATACAGCAGGATTTGATGACAAAACAATGCTTAATGCAAGGCCTAATCGTTGACCTTCGGACAAATCACGTGGGTGAGTTGTTGGAGAAACTCCGGGAACCAACTGCTGCAATATCTGAGCGGTAGTCCCGCTCGGTATTTGGTTATCTTTATCAGCCTGTTCGCACTCAATCTGCACACTTTGTCCATACAAAAGATCACTTGGCTCTTGTGGAATGAAACCGATAGAGGTTCTGCGCTCTTTGCCTTTAAGGTTTTGTGGATTAGATCCAGAAACATCAACAGAGCCAGAGCTTAAATCCGAAATTCCCGCAAGGGATTTAAGAAGTGAACTTTTACCTGCTCCATTTCGTCCCATAATCGCGACGATCTCATTACTTGAAATTATTGCACTGACAGATTTTAGAGCGTGCTTGCCGTCATAACTCACAGAAAGATCTCGCACTTTAATAATGGGATCTCCAGATGTAGATGTGACGACATCACTTGGAACATATTCTTTGTCACGGATCTCTGCGGTCATTCTTCTCATTTCACGAACAGAAACTCCGATCTCCTTTAAGCCAAGTGCGCGGGCAAGATGCACGATAGGCGGTGCGATAGGCGAGTGCATCAAGATTTCTTCAGGGGTGCCAACTTGTGCCACGCCAACACCATTGATGTGAACAATCCGGTCTGCAAATTGAATAACTCGTTCTAACTTATGTTCGGCGATTACAACTGTAAGACTCAAGTCATGGACTAGGCGGTGCAAAATAGAGAGCACTTCTTCAGCGGCTATTGGATCTAATGCACTAGTGGGTTCATCTAGAACTAGGATTTTTGGGTGAGCAACTAAGGCCGAGCCAATAGCTACCCTTTGTTGTTCTCCGCCGCTAAGGGTTGCAATACTTCGATCACGCAATGGCGAAAGACTTAATAGGTCTAAGACCTCTTCAACGCGCTTGCGCATGACATCTGGTGGGAGATTTAAAGTTTCCATCCCGAAGGCCAGCTCTTCTTCCACAGTATCTGCCACGAAACCATTTGAAGGATTTTGACCAACAATTCCGATCAGATGGGCCATACCTCCGGGCTTAACTAACTGAGTTGAGTGCCCATCAACACTTACATCTCCGGCCAAGATTCCCCCTGTGTGATGAGGAACTAATCCGTTTATCAGACGCAGCAGTGATGATTTACCAGATCCTGTTGGACCAATGACTAGAACCATTTCACCTTCAGCAATTTCAAGGTTTAAGTTTTCAAGAACAGTCGTTGTTGAATTTGGATAAATGAGAGAAACATTAGAAAACTTAATCATGATAAACCAAGAACAATAAGAGCAGAGAAGACGACTGCAGAGTCAGCGGGACGCCATTTGATGGGGCGATATCGAGAGCGCTTTTTGCTTACGCCATAGCCTCGACTATCCATCGCAGCGGCCAAGTCCAAAGATCTAGCAAGAGATTCTTCAAGTAAAGGAATAGCAACTCGTCGCCATGAGGCAAAGCCTCGCAAAGATTGTCCGCGCAGTTTTTGTGCTTGGCGAATGCGGGATACTGAACTAACAAGTTGCGGTAACACTGATGTTGCTATGACGATTGAAATACCGAATTCATAGATGTAGACAGGGAGTACTCGCAATAAACGGTGTGGGCTTGTCAGTGAGGCCGCGGCGCCGAAGATGACGATAATTGCGCAAATTAAAACACCTTCAGTCAGAGCTGACGTTAACCGTTCTGCGGTGACAGTTCCACCGATGCGAATTCCAGGCATCCAGCTAGGCAGTGGAAGTATTGGGAGTGTGAAAAGAGTTGTTCCAGGAATTGGAACACCGATCAGGACGCCGATGATTGTTCTCACCAGCAAAATCCAGGCCGATAATTTCAAGGTCCAATTAAAACTCTTGCCCCAAGGGGCATTGTCGCGATTGATAAAAACAACAACTGCAACTGCACCCACACAAGCAATGGTAAATACAGTGCTATCAAATCGGATGACTGCAATAGCCAAACCGATAGCCCATATCCACCAAGTCAGTGGGTGCAGCGACAGTTTTTTCATTAACTATTTTTTGACGAGTGCTTTTGGAGTTGCGATTTCAACACCGCACTCCTTGGCTGGATAACCAGCTAGACCACAAATCAAACCTGAACCTGCGGCACGGATTTTGGTGACTTGTCCTAAGACATCGATGCCTTGGGATTCCTTTGCGGTTCGAACACAGGTTGTAACTGTCTTTCTCGCCTTTTCACCCTTGGGCGCATACACAGCAGATCCGAAATCAATTACTACTGCAATTCGCTTGGTGTCTTTGTCTGCTTTGACACCGGCGCAAATTTTCTTGAAATCAGGCTTTACTCGTGGCTCGACAGATGGAATGTCATCTGAACTAAACACAAAAGACCAACCTTCTACAGAACCATCGGCGATATCAACTGTTGGTCCAGTCATTGCAGCAGTCCATGCTGTTTTGCTTGGAGCTGCTTGGAAATATCCCCAGTAACGCCAACCCTTTTCTGCAGCTTGCGCAGAGGGCGTAATGAATGTGGAGATTAGAATCATTGCTAGAACTATTTTGAACTTCATTGCTGTGTAGCCTCTCGAATATGAAAGAGTCTCACAGGGAGTGAACCGCACATAGGTAGGACGAATTACTCGACACTTCTAGTGGTAGGAGCACACCCCGCAAACCTCGGCGGGTGTTTGTCTCATCTGCACTTGCTAGGTAATCCGACTTATCTCGATAGAGATTCACGGTTGCGGGTCAGCGTCGGATTTGCACCGAACTTCCCCTACCAAGTGAGCTATTAAGTTGTAGGCGAACCAAACCATAACCCTTTGGGCTTGGCAACTAGGCGCGCTCGTCGTACGCTACCGATCATGGAATACAGACGCCTTGGCAGTACCGGAATGTACGTTTCTGAAATCTCATACGGAAACTGGATCACTCACGGAAACCAGATTGAATCAGATGCAGCTATCAAGTGTGTGAAAGCAGCCCTTGAAGTTGGCATTACAACCTTTGATACAGCAGATGTTTATGCCGGCACCAAAGCTGAAACAGTTTTGGGCAAGGCGCTAAAGGGCGTAAAGCGTGAATCCTATGAACTGTTCACCAAGGTGTATTGGCCAACGGGTACAGGGAAAAATGATCGAGGACTTTCTCGCAAGCACATCATCGAGTCTTGTAATGCATCTCTGAAGCGACTTCAGACAGATCACATCGATCTCTACCAGATGCACCGCTTTGATTATGAGACACCTATCGAAGAGTCCTTAAGTGCATTTGATGATCTAATCCGTGCTGGCAAGGTTCATTACATTGGTTTTTCTGAGTGGAACGCTGCGCAAATCAAATCAGCATTAGCAGTTCAAGATGCTCGCGGTTACAACCGCTTTGTTTCAAGCCAGCCACAGTATTCAGCTCTATGGCGTGTTATTGAGGCTGAAGTTGTTCCACTTTCTCAAAAAGAGGGTATTGGCCAAATCGTGTGGTCACCTATGGCTCAAGGGATCTTGACCGGTAAGTACTTACCTGGAAAGAAAGCGCCAGCAGGATCGCGCGCAACTGACAAGGGCAGTGGCGCAAACATGATCAAGGGTTGGATGCGCGAAGAGGTTTTGGAAGCGGTTCAAAAACTAAAGCCAATAGCAGACGGTGTTGGGTTAACTATCGGCCAGCTTGCTATTGCATGGGTGCTTCAAAATCCAAATGTCTCCAGTGCCATCATGGGTGCTACCAAGCCAAAGCAGGTCAGGGAAAATGTGAAGGCATCTGGTGTGAAACTAGATTCAGATGTCATGAAGGCAATTGACGCAGCACTTGGCACACTTCCAGAGCGCGATGCAAAGAAGAATGAAAGCCCGAATCCTCGCGCTTAGCTCTTCTTTTTACTGATTGATACTTGAGGATGTGGCGCACGTAAGCGTCGCATTTGAGTTGATCGAAGCCAGGCATACATTCCTAGACCCTTTGTTGCGGTGCCAGGAAATTGTGCCTCTACTGCTTTGCGGATTTTCTTTGAGAGAAGAATTCCATCAACAACTGCGATGATTAACATCGCATACATCAGCGCGATTGCTCCCAATTGAATTGCTGGAACTGGGAAAAGGGTCAAAACTAAAACAACAAATATTGTTGGTAGGAAATATTCACCAGTTGAGCGACGAGAATCGACATAGTTTCGAACAAAGCGACGAGCAGGGCCACGATCTCTAAGTGGTAAAGCTGCTTCGTCACCACGAAGATATGCAGCGCGTTGGGCAACTCGATCTTGCTTGGATAGAGCCTTCGAAGCTCGCTTCTGATCTTTAGTGACAATCGGTGCGAGGGAAGAAACCTTGCGTTTTGACTCAGCCTCTTTGCGTTTTGGGGTTGGACGACCCTTGCTCTCATTAGTACTCATGGCATAACTATAGAGGCCGTGTTGAATCGCTCCTCAACTCGCTTGCTGGACACGGGGGGAGTAGGCTTTGAGTAGGAGTCAATCAAGGAGAGAGCAATGACAACTGAAGTAACGACAACAACTGGAATTCAGCTAACTGATGTAGCCGCCGCAAAGGTGTCTGCTTTGTTGGCTCAAGAAGGACGCGACGATCTCAATTTGCGCGTTGCTGTACAGCCAGGTGGATGTTCAGGCCTTAAGTACCAGCTCTACTTTGATGATCGCAACATGGATGGTGACATCGTGCGTGAATTTGGCGCAGTAAAGGTGATTACCGACAAGATGAGCGACCCATATCTTTCAGGTGCAACGATTGATTTCGTTGACACGATCGAAAAGCAGGGATTTACTATTGATAATCCTCAAGCGCAAGGTTCTTGTGCTTGTGGTGATTCATTCAACTAAGTATCTGCGCTTTTCGCATTAGTATCCCCACATGAAAATTGGTGTAGCGGGCTCTGTTGGTCTTGATCACTTGATGACCTTCTCTGGAAAATTTACTGACTCACTCGTCGCCGGTTCTCTTGAAAAAGTCTCACTGTCATTTCTTGTTGATAGCTTGGATGTGCGCCGCGGAGGGTGTGCGGCAAACATAGCTTTTGGAATGGGTGTTCTTGGGCTGAATCCAATTTTGATTGCAGCCGTTGGTAAAGACTGGGCCGATTACGATGCCTGGCTTTCACGTCACGGCGTTGATACTTCGCACGCGTTAGTGTCAAAGACCCTTCACACCGCACACTTTGTTGTCACAACCGATCAAGATCTCAATCAAATCGCATCCTTTTTTCCTGGCGCAATGTCAGAGGCTCGAAACATTGAACTAAGTCCGATTATGGAAAAAGTTGGTCGCTTAGACATGATGGTGATTTCACCTGATGATCCAGAAGCAATGCTTCGCCACTCCGAAGTCTGTCGCCAACAAGGAATTGCATTTGCAGCCGACCCCTCGCAGCAGATGGCGCGCATGTCTGGTGAAGAAATTAAGCAGTTAATCGAAGGCGCGGCTTATCTGTTTCTCAATGAGTATGAACTTGCCCTTGCAATGCAAAAAACAGGGTGGAGTGACCGGGAGATTTTGGAACGTGTGACATATCGAGTAGTGACTTTGGGTTCAAAGGGTGCGAAGGTAGAAAGTGCGGCGGGGGAGTTTGTTCAAGTTGGCTGCCCCAAAGAGAAATCTAAGACCGATCCAACCGGAGTGGGGGATTCATTTAGATCTGGTTTCATAGCCGGACTTGCATGGGGAGTTTCACATGAGCGATGTGCGCAGCTGGGTGCGTTGATAGCCACGTATGTCATCGAAACCTTGGGTACGCAGGAATACCGCTTTACGAATCCTGAATTTATTGCTCGATTTGCCGAGGCGTATGGCCAAGCCGCCGCAGATGAAATTGCACTTCATCTCTCCTAGATGTGAGGAGCGCCACCACTCCTTGTGAATGTGCTCGTGCGACGCTAACGCCTAATACAAACTATCCTTAAGCCATGCCTCGCACCCTGTTTTCGCGCTTACGAGCACTGCTCTTACTGCTTCCTGTTCTTTTGTTAACAGGTTGCTCAAAGAGTATGGATTGGGGCTTTCCCGAGGGAGTTTCAAGCATCAATGATGCCTCACTGTCCTTGTGGCAAGGTGCATGGATCGCAGCAGGTGTCGTTGGAGTATTTACATTAATTCTAATTTTATGGCCAGCAGTTTTTCATCGCGGCAAAAAGGATGGCCCAGAGTTTCCTAAGCAAACTCAGTACAACGTTCCTGTCGAAGTTGCATACACGATAATTCCCTTCATCATTGTTGCGGTGCTTTTCTTTTTCACAGTTGAACGACAAAACATAATTACTGAAAAAACTGATACATATGCTCATGAAATTACCGTTGAGGGATTCCAGTGGTCGTGGCAGTTCGGTTATCCAGAGGCTGGAGACAAGGCTGTTGTAACCGGATCTCCAACACAACCTCCTACCTTGGTACTTCCACTGGGGGAGCGCGTCCGTTACACAATTACTTCAAATGATGTAGTCCACGGTTTCTGGATTCCGGCTTTTATGATTCAAATGCAAAATCTTCCAGGGGTTACCAACGAGCTGGAATTTACCGCTAACAAGTTGGGTGAGTTCCCAGGACGTTGCAATATTTTATGTGGACGAAATCACTCGCAGATGCTTTTCACGGTCAAGGTAGTAACACCTAGCGAATTTGATACATATTTAGAAACACTTAAGGGGAGCAAAGCATGACAACGTACGCAGAACGTCCTACGACAACCCTGAAGGCTCCAATGCCTGCTGCGAAAGGTAAATCTTTTGTAAAGTGGATTACCTCTACCGATCACAAGACGATCGGGTACATGTACCTGATGACATCTTTTGCCTGGTTCTTGATTGCCGGCGTTTTGGCACTTGTTCTGCGTGCTGAATTGGCCCGACCAGGAATGCAGTTTTTAAGTAACGAGCAGTACAACCAGATCTTCACAATGCATGGAACGATCATGCTTTTGATGTTTGCAACCCCATTGTTCGTGGGCTTTGCAAATGTAATCATGCCTCTTCAAATTGGCGCGGCAGATGTTGCATTCCCACGTTTGAATATGTTCTCTTATTGGCTCTTCCTATTTGGTGGCTTGATGACCTTTACTGGCTTCTTGTCTCCAGGGGGAGCGGCATCATTTGGTTGGACGGCGTATGCGCCACTTTCAAGCTCCGAATATTCACCAGGTATCGGTGGGGATCTGTGGCTGATCGGTTTAGCAATCAGTGGTGTCGGAACAATTCTTGGTGGAGTTAACTTCATTACGACGATTTTCACGATGCGCGCGCCCGGAATGACAATGTTTCGTATGTCCATTTTTTCCTGGAACGTCCTTCTCACATCAATTTTAGTGTTACTTGCATTCCCACCATTAGCAGCTGCGTTCTTAGGACTTGAGGCAGATCGTTTATATGGATCGCATTTATTTGATCCGGCAAATGGCGGAGCCATGCTGTGGCAGCACCTATTTTGGTTCTTTGGCCATCCTGAGGTTTACATTCTTGCCCTGCCGTTTTTTGGAATCGTTACTGAAATCTTGCCAGTCTTTAGTCGTAAACCAATCTTTGGTTACCTAGGTCTGATTGCAGCAACAATTGCTATCGCAGCACTGTCAGTATCTGTATGGGCCCACCACATGTTTGCAAGCGGTCAAGTTTTACTGCCCTTCTTCTCATTTATGACATTTTTGATTGGTGTTCCTACCGGCGTTAAATTCTTCAACTGGATCGGAACCATGTGGAGAGGTCACGTAACCTTCGAAACTCCAATGCTGTGGGTTATGGGATTCCTTGTGACATTCCTCTTTGGTGGTCTTACAGGAATCATCCTTGCGTCCCCACCTCTTGATTTTGCAGTCTCTGCTAGCTACTTCGTGGTTGCACACTTCCACTATGTTCTCTTTGGAACAGTAGTTTTCTCAATGTTTGCAGGGTTTTATTTCTGGTGGCCGAAGATGACAGGACGCATGCTTAATGAGCGTCTTGGAAAGATTCACTTCTGGACTTTGTTTGTTGGGTTCCACCTCACCTTCTTGATTCAGCACTGGTTGGGCATCAAGGGATTCCCTCGACGTTATGCTGATTATCTTCCGGGTGATGGCTTTACCTTCATGAATACAGTTTCCACAATTGGTTCATTCCTGCTTGCTCTCTCGATGATTCCATTCTTTATAAATATCTGGATTACTCGTAAGGCACCGATGGTTGGCGTGGATGATCCTTGGGGGTATGGAAGCTCTCTTGAGTGGGCAACATCGTGCCCACCTCCACGCCACAATTTCTTGTCTATGCCACGTATTTCTAGTGAACGACCAGCCTTTGATTTACATCACCCAGATGTAAAGATAGAAGGGAAGTAAAAGCACATGAAGGCCTCGTGGAAGCTATTTGGCGGACTTGCACTCTTCTATGCAATTGTGACTGTTGTGTATGTACGCATCGGCGGAGAGCCTTTGGGTATTAGCGGCTTGCTTTTATCGGCCTGCTTGGCGGGAATGATTGGCTTTTATATTTGGTTTACACAAAAGCGAATTGGCGTAGACCTTCCTGAAGATAACCTCACAGCGGAAATTTCAGATGGTGCCGGCGAACTAGGTTTCTACAGCCCACACTCTTGGTGGCCTCTGCCAGTTGCACTCAGTGCCAGCACACTCGGTTTGGGATTGTTAATTGGATGGTGGCTCTCACTGATTGGCCTCGGCGCGTTGATGATCTCAGTTATCGGGATGGTTACCGAGTACGAGAAGCCAGCAACTTCTACTTCACACTAATGAGTAATGTCCGCGCGGAAATTCTTCCCACAGATGGGCCAAACACAACAGCAGCTCGAATAGTTATCAACGCCCCAGCCAGCACTATATTTGATTTACTAGCAAACCCCGCATCACATATGTTATTTGATGGTTCTGAAACTATTCAGAAATCCATCTCTGGCCCAGAGCGACTATTTCTAGGGGCAAAGTTTGCAATGGGTATGAAAATCAAGATCCCATATCGCATCAAAAATACTGTAGTGGCATTTGAGGAGAATAAAAAAATCTCATGGTGTCACTTAATGAAGTGGAGATGGTCCTACGAACTGATGGAATTGGGCAATGGCTCCACGCAAGTCACCGAATCTTTTGATGCTAGTGCAATACCTGGATATGCAGCTCGATGGCTCAAGATGACAGGTGCTATGGCGCACAATCCCAAGTGGATGGCAAAATCATTAGTGCGGTTGAAGTCGATTTGCGAGGCATAAAATTAGCTAGATTTGCTCCAGTACTTTTCGTGCTCTTGTGGAGTACGGGCTTTATTGGTGCAAAGTATGGGTTGCCTTATGCAGATCCATTCATATTCTTATCGGTTCGGGTCTTAATCGCAGCTCTGATTTTGTTTGCAATAGCCACAGTAATGAAGGCACCCATTGCAATAGGTGCATCAGCTATTACCCGCTCTGCGGTCATTGGTTTCTTTCTTCATGCATGTTATTTAGGGGGAGTGTTTTACGCCATTTCCAAAGGACTGCCGGCGGGTGTGGCCGCGGTTGTAACCAGTGTTCAGCCGGTGCTGGTTTCTCTCTTAGCTGTAAAAGTATTGGGAGAGCAACTCAAGGCAAAGCAAGTTGTGGGATTAGTGCTTGGATTTATAGGTGTTGTTTTAGTATTAGGCCCTTCCTTTGAGCAAGATATTCCACTAAGTGGTGTGATCGGGATTCTTGTTGCGTTAATTGGAAGCACTGCCGCGACTTTGTTGCAAAAAAAGATTGGTGGCGACGTTCCGATAATCTCGGGGACCGCATATCAATACCTGGCAAGTGGTGTGGTTTTAGGTATAGCTGCAATTGCAACAGGTGGCACTCGTATTCAATGGAGCGGAGAATTTATTGTTGCGTTTGTGTGGCTAATTGCCGTCTTATCAGTTGGTGCGATTTTGCTTTTGCTGTGGTTGCTCAACACTGGAAGCGCTGCATCGGTGTCTTCACTGCTCTATTTGATTCCCCCGGCAACTGCCATAGAGGCGTTCTTTTTGTTCGGGGAAAAAGTAAACACCCAAGGCTTCCTAGGTATAGGAATTACAGCCCTGGGTGTTTGGCTAGTTATAGCTAATTAGTGGTGTTCGATCTCTTTCAGATCATTGACTGAGACCTTAGGAATCGCTTCAGCGTTAGCAACACTCATACGTGCACGAAGTTTATTTCGTAGCGCATGAGCGCGCTTTACTCCGTGGCCATCAACGGTAGGTAGTTCCAGTGCTGGAGCCTGTTCGTGTGAAGTGAGGAAGTATGCCTTCTCTGGTGAAATCGGTTCGTGGACTTCTACAAACTCACCATGTGGCAAACGAAGAAGAGTTCCAGTTTCACGACCGTGAAGAACCAAGTCACGATCTGCACGCTGTAATGACAAGCAAAGACGCTTTGTAATCACAAAAGCAAGGGGAGGAAGTATGAAGACTCCAAAACGAGTACCCCACATTATCTGATTAATGGACAGATCAAAGTGGGTAGCAATGATGTCGTTACCACCGTTAATCAAAGTAACCATCACAAATGTAAGTGACATGGCACCAAGTGCGGTGCGGTTTGGCGCATTACGTGGACGATCAAGTAGATGATGCTCGCGCTTATCGCCAGTTATCCAACTTTCAATGAATGGATACAACGCCATTCCAGTAAACAAGATGCCGGGAATAATTAACCCTGGTACCAAGATGTTCCAGGAAATTGTGTGACCAAATGCCTGAGTTTCAATTGGGGGAGCCATACGCACCAGACCATCAAGCCATCCCATATACCAATCGGGTTGGGAACCGGCAGAGATTTGTCCCGGGGTGTATGGACCGTAGAGCCAAATCGGATTGATAGATGCAACAGCAGCCAAAAACGCTGTCACACCGAAGACGATGAAGAAGAATCCGCCAGCTTTGGCCATGTATGTAGGCATCAATGGGTATCCCACTACATTTTTTTCTGTGCGCCCTGGACCTGGGTACTGAGTGTGCTTCTGATACCACACCAACATTAAGTGAGCGGTGATTAACGCCAAGAATGCTCCTGGCAATAGCAACACGTGCACAGTGTAAATACGTGGAATAAAGGCTTCGCCTGGGAAGGCGCCACCGAAAGCGAAGTAAGCAAGATACGAGCCCACAACAGGTAAGGCTTGAATAATCGCCTCTGCAATACGAACTCCAGTACCTGACAAAAGATCATCTGGAAGTGAGTAACCAAGGAAACCTTCAACGATTCCTAAAGTTAGAAGTCCGATACCAAGAATCCAGTTACCTTCACGCGGCTTGCGGAACGCTCCGGTAAAGAAGACGCGCATCATGTGGGCAACAATTGCTGCCATAAATATCAGTGCCGCCCAGTGGTGAATCTGGCGCATCAAGAGTCCACCGCGAACCTCAAATGAGATGTGTAGGGCGGAAGCGTAAGCGGCCGACATTTTTATACCTTCAAGAGGTTCATAGCTACCTTCGTAAATAACTTCACGCTGTGAAGGATCAAACCAAAAAGTAAGAAAAGTTCCGGACAAAAGCAAGATAACAAATGAGTACAGCGCAACTTCGCCTAAGAGGAATGACCAGTGATCAGGAAATACCTTTTGCAGGTTCTTCTTCATCCATGCCGCACCGCCAGTGCGCTCATCTACATAGTTAGCAACGGTGCCTAAACGCGCTTCAACTGTCATTGTGAGTTTCGCTCCCAGAAACTAGGTCCGACTGGTTCGGAGAATGGTTGGCGTGCCACGAGGTAACCCTCATCATCAATTGTAATATCTAATTGCGGTAATGGCCTGGCGGAAGGTCCGAAGATAACTTTGGCCCCCCGAGTCACATCAAATGTTGATTGATGACATGGGCAGAGCAGGTGCTTGGTTTGCTGTTCATAGAGCGCCACCGCGCATCCCATGTGAGAACAAATCTTTGAGAAAGCGATGATCCCATCGTGGGTCATTGCCAACTTGTCCGCCTCAAGATTGAACTCCTGCGGGCGAAGACGAATGAGCAAGACCGCATCCTTAGCAATGTCGTTCAGTTTGCGATGCTCTGGATCTGAAATTTCAGGAAGGACCTGGGCTACTGCGCCAACTTCAAGATCAGAATCTTTGATGCGGCGATTGCCCGGATCTGTCACTAAATACGTACCTGATTTCCAGCTTGTCTTCTCAAGCTCTTTGCCTGGCAAAGGACCCAAATCGCGAAGTAGAAGTAGCGGAGAGAGAGCAGATAATCCAAGAGCAGCTCCGAGAGATCTCTTAATTAAAGAGCGGCGACCTAATCCTGCAGCACCTGCTCCTGATTTAACAGCATCGACAAACTCTTTACGATCTGAATCTGGTGAGCGGAACTCGTGACGTTGTGCAACAACTTCTGTGTCGGGCATTAATGTTTTAGCCCAGTGAATTGCACCCATGCCAATGAAGAACAAGGAAATTGCCATTCCTAAACCGAGCCCAAGTTGATGCGCATTCTGACTCCCCATGACAGGAATAAAAATGAAGAGATCATCAGGAATAAATATGTAAGAAACAATCAGTAGAACTGTTCCAAGTGCAGAAATTCCAAACAGTATTGCTACTTGGCGCTCGGCACGATTTGCAGCTGCTGGATCCGTGTCAGCTTTGCGGTGAACGTGGGCAGGCAGGCCTGGGTCTTTTATTGATTCGATTTCATTAGACATTGTGTTATCTCGCCTTCATCGCTAGCCAAACAGCAACGCCGATAAGCATTCCTAACCCCAATACCCAACCCAATAAACCTTCTGTCACGGGACCCACGCGACCAAGTGATGCACCGCCAAGATTTGGTTCGCTCTCTGCTGCCTTGATCCACTTGATGATCGACATTTTTTCTTCGGTTGTAATTGTTTTATCACTAAAAACTGGCATTGACTGTGGCCCAGTAACCATTGCTTCATAAATATGTTTTGGTTCAACACCCATCAATGTCGGTGCGTACTTACCTTGTGAGAGCGCGCCACCTTGACCGGCAAAGTTGTGACACATCGCGCAATTGTTTCGGAACAGCTCTCCACCTTCAGCAGTACTTCCATCACGTTCAAAATTGAGTTCTGACTCACCAGGAATGGCTGGTCCAGGTGCAAGGGTTGCAACATAGGCAGCTAAAGCTGCTGTTTCTTCAGGGCTATAGATTGGATCCTTGCGCATCGCCTGTGCGCTCATTTCCGCCAACGGCATGCGACCTGTACCAACTTGGAAATCAACAGAGGCTGCGCCGACGCCGATAAGAGAAGGTGCTATCTGTGCACCTTCTGCATTTAAGCCGTGACAAGAAGAGCAACCCTTAAGGAATATCTGGCGTCCTTCTTCAATCTGCACTGAGCGATCTGCAGCTGTTGTTTCTGCAGAAGTTGTCGCACTTGCAACGTTAAAAGTTGTTCCGATAGCAAATAAAGCGAAGAGAAGGAGAAATGGTCCAGCCGCCTTGTGGCGACGGTATCGAGATATGCGCTTCACTTGAGTCCCTTACTACTTAATGAGGTAGATCGCTGAGAAAAGAGCGATCCACACAACGTCTACGAAGTGCCAGTAATACGAAACTACAATTGCTGTTGTTGCTTGCTGATGCGTAAAACGTCTGGCCTTTGAAACACGGACCATCACAATTAAAAAGGCAATGAGGCCGCCCGTTACGTGCAAGCCGTGAAAACCAGTTGCAACGTAAAAGACCGAGCCGTATGCATCCGATGAAAGCGTTTTGCCTTCAGAGACCAGCATTGCGTATTCATAGATCTGTCCGGAAACGAAAAATGCACCCATCAGGAATGTTGTCGCGAACCATTCGCGCATTCCCCATCTGGTGAATTGAAATACGTTTCCGGTTCGATAATTTTGAAAACGTTCAGCGGCAAAGACGCCGAACTGGCATGTAACAGATGAGAGAACAAGAATGGTTGTATTAAATGCTGCAAAAGGAATGTTTAGAAGCACTGTTGATTCCGCCCAGACAGCAGGACCTTGAACAGCCCGAATGGTGAAATACATTGCAAACAAAGCAGCAAAGAACATGAGTTCACTTGCAAGCCACACGATCGTGCCCACAGCTACTGCGTTGGGGCGAGTGATCTTCTGATGTGCGACTGTGCTGGACATGAAGCCGATTATTCCCGAAATTAGGCTCGGCGTCTTGCCAGCGGGCTCATAGGGTGTCGTAAATGAGTGCATCTGAGGTGAAACGGATCACTATAAAAGTGCTGGCTCTGGTTCAGAGAAATGAGGCTATATCTGTGTTTCGAGAATAGACTTTCAACTATGTCAGAGACCAAGAAGCAGATAATTGTGTACTCCGATGATTCATCGGTTCGTGCCTCAATTGCCTCTGCCTTGGGACGAAGAGTTGCCGCAGATCTACCAGAGCATGAGATTCATGAGTTCGCCACGGGCTCTGCCTTGCGTGCCTACGTTGATACCAAAAGCATTGGTGGTGGATCTCGCGTCGACCTTTTTATTCTTGATGGAGAAGCAGCTCAAGAAGGTGGCATGGGAATAGCGCGCCAATTAAAGGATGAAGTTTTCAATTGCCCGCCTGTCTTGGTTATCACTGGTCGAAAAGAAGATGCGTGGTTGGCAGCCTGGTCAATGGCTGAAGCTTCGGTTGTCCACCCCATTGACCCCTTTACTCTTGCTAAAACAGCGGCGCAATTACTCCGCGGCACAACACTCGTTTCTGCTTAAATATCGTGATGATGCAAACGCGGTGGGATTCACACATTTCGCGTTTACAGTCGAGTTTAGATCTTGAAACACAAGATGTTCAGTGGTGCATGAATGAGATCCTCACGGGGAACGCAGACATCGAAGTAATCAAGAAGTTCTTACTTGCCTTGAAAGCCAAAGGTGAAACTGCTGAAGAGGTCGGCGCGTTAGTGGCGCAGATGTATCAACATTGCGCTCCGATAACCATCAATGAGAGAGCTGTCGACACAGTTGGTACCGGTGGAGATGGCGCCCACACAATCAATATTTCAACGACCTCTGCAATCATTGCCGCGGCAGCTGGAGTAAAGGTTGTTAAACATGGAAATCGTGCAGCCTCTTCAAAATCAGGTGCAGCAGATTTGTTAGAGGCCCTTGGGGTCAATATCAACCTAGATGGCATGGGGGTTGAGAAAACATTTGCAGAACTTGGAATTGGCTTTTGTTTTGCTCCAGTCTTTCATCCGGCTATGCGTTTTGCCGCGCCAGCACGCAAAGAGTTAGGAACTCCGACCGTGTTTAATATTTTGGGACCTTTAGCTAACCCTGCACAACCGAAGGCAGCAGCTATTGGTGTTGCTAATGAACGCATGCACTTGGTGATGGCTCAGGTGCTTGCCGATCGCGGAGTAGATGGTTTTGTTTTCCGTGGTGATGATGGTTTGGATGAGATTACCCTTGCAACTACCACCTCTGTATTGACAATTGGTGGGGGAGAAATTGCACGTGAAGTCATTGATCCCTTGGATTTTGATATGCAGCGAGCTCCAATTTCAGCACTGGTTGGGGGAGATGCACAAGAAAATGCTCGCATCACAACAGCAATCTTTGCTGGTGAAAAAGGTGCGCCACGAGATGCGGTACTCCTTAACGCGGCAGCAGCCATTGCTGCATATGAGGCCAACTTTGATTTAAGCCTTCACGATCGACTGGCACATGGGATTTCAAGAGCAGTGGAAGCAATTGATTCAGGCGATGCAACTGACTTAGTTGCCAAGTGGTCTGCACTTACTCAGAAATTGGGCGCTTAGTTCTTTTCTTTTTTGAAGGAAAGTTTCGCATTTCTTCGAAGGTTCGCACCTTATGACCAGCAAGTCTTTCAATGATGCCATGTAAGACATCAACTGTGGCGAGTGCATCATCAAGGGCCCGGTGGTTGGGGGATGTTTCTGAGTTGAAGAACTCTGCAAGTGTTCCTAGCTTGCAGTTGATAACTTCATCTCTATCTAGAACGGCTCGCGCTAAACGAGCAGTGTCAATGGTTGCGTATGTGGGCCATTGGTACTCATGGACAAGTGCGGCAGCCTTAAGAAAGCTCATGTCAAAGGGAGAGTTGTGAGCAACTAAAACCGTCTGATCTGGTGAGCCCAAGAACTCAAATAGAGTTGGTAGTACTTCATCGATGAAAGGGGCAGACAGCAACATTTCATCGGTAATGCCAGTTAATTGTGTAATAAATGGCGGTAGCGAGTGTCCTGGATCAACGAAACTTTGAAAGGTTCCAAGGACTTTTCCGCCACGTATCTTTACTACACCTATTTCAGTAATACCTGCTCCCGATTTAGGCGAGCCACCAGATGTCTCAAGATCGATCACTGCAAATGTGGTGTCTGAGAGAAGAGTCTCACCAATGTTCACCATGTGGCCGATCGTATGTCATTGAACTGACAAGAGTCAGGCAATAGAGTTTTCGTATGGCTATTGAAGGAGCACCAGCAGGATGGATGCAGGATTGGTCTGCACCTGGTTCGGGTAAGAATGCGCATGTGGGTGTTCTTCTGGTTCATGGATTTACGGGGGCACCACCGTCGATGCGTCCATGGGGCGAGTTCTTGCATTCCAAGGGTTACACAGTGCGGGTACCACTATTACCCGGGCATGGAACTACAGCTGAAGATTTGAATGACGTTAAATGGCAGGAATGGCCGGACAAGGTCGCTAAAGAATTTGGCGAACTTCAAAAAACCTGCGACACAATATTTTTAGTCGGACTTTCGATGGGTGGAGGCACAGTTCTAAATGTTGCTACCTCCCATAACGATGCGATCAAAGGAATTATTTTAGTTAATCCTTGGATTCATCTCCCAGGTATAACCGTTGAACTATCCTTTTTGGCATCACGTTTACGCAAGATGCGGGCCAGTGTGGGAAATGACATTAAGCGCCCAGGTATTACAGAGTGGGGTTATGACGCAACACCGATGCGAGGGGTTTATCAAGCGCTCAAAATGCTACGGGTTACACGAAAGAATCTTGATTCGGTAACTGTTCCCGTCCAGCTCTTTCATTCTGTTGAGGATCACACCTTGCCGGTGTCTAATACTGAAATCATCTTGTCTGGGATTGGGTCGAAGGATAAAACGCGTATTGAACTGGTCAACAGCTACCACGTTGCAACTTTGGATTATGACCAGGAACTTATCTTTCAAAATAGCCTTACTTTCATCGAGGGATTAACGACCTGACGAAAGTGCTAAACCAATTGCTAAACCCATGATTCCAAGGGCTGAAATCGCTGTCAGTGTGCGGCGTACGACTGGCTTTTGAATGTAGACAGAGGATTTTTTGACAGTCCAGATTAAGAAGATATTCCAGAGGATTGAAACAAGAGCCCAGATAGAACCGAAAATGAAGATCCCCCAGGCCAGTGAAAAGCTACTCGGGACAAAGGCCGGTAGGAAAGCAACAGCATAAACAGCAGCCTTTACATTGGTGAGGTTGGTAATGAGACCTAATCGAAAAGATCCCCAGTCACTCACTTCACTCTTGCTCTCAAGGTCAAACTTTCCAAATTCATGTCGCAGTGCGAACAAGGTTTCGAGTGACACAAAAACTAAGAAGGCGACTCCGGCCCACTTTAGAATTGAGTATGCAGTCTGGGATTGAGCAAATATTGCAGATAGACCGACCGCACTTGAAGCAGCCCACGTAAGAATTCCAACACAGTTACCAATAGCCGAAAGAAATGCTGCCTTGCTTCCACCAAGTATTGATTGCCTTAAGACCATAGCGACACCCTGACCCGGCACCATCACTAACAAAAGTGTGGCAACGGCAAATGCTGGGACATTGAGCAGTAGTTGATTCATTAGAACCTAAATCATAGAACGAGATACTAGGAGATTTGTTCCTTTAAGAAGTTAATTGCCTGTACTGCGTTCCAACCTGTTGGGTACTTCGCACGCATGGCGCGTGGTCCTTCAAGATCTGAGCCAAATGTCAGCAGTGAAATCTCGGTCCTGCCATCAGGTCGTACTTGGCCTAAGCCGATATCAGCCATGAGTGCATTACACAAACACTTTGATCCTTGTGCTTGATCTACTTGGCCATTCTTGAATTCATAATTATCGAGTGGTTCTGCTGGGCATCGATATCCAATGCCTCCCTTTTCACGTTGATACATCGTGCGCAAATACCCTAGATCACAAATTCGGGTGCGCTCTTTGTAGAGATTGTCATTGGAAAGAGTTTGATTATTCTGGATAACTTTAAATGGGAACCCAGTTGGTGAAGCACTTGCATCTGTAAGAACACGCATGTTTGGGTCTGCAAGAGAGTTGAGCACGTTGGATCTATTTTCGTCGGTAAATCCTGATTCATTAGATAAGGCAAAGACTGAACCAACTTGAACACCCTTAGCCCCATGCGCTAAAGCTTCGACAACTTTCGCAGGGGTTGCAAAACCACCTGCAAGCCAAAACGGAGATCCTGATGCAAGGATCTTTTCAAGATTAGGAATATCTAAATCGTTATAGACCGCTTCGCCATTGTCATCAACCGCATTCTTTGCTCGTGGAGGAGCGTTGTGACCTCCTGCTACGTGATATTCGATGACATAGCCATCAGGCTTCGTCTCTTCATCTTTATTCAAATAGGCGACGAGTGCGTGGGAGGAAACGATTGCCAAGAATTGTGGTCGTTTGATTGGAAAGTTTTCAATTCCAAGGGTCGTGGGATCAAAATGCAAATAGTTCTTATCTTTTGTATCGGCAACTTCGACCTTCATTGCTACCTTATTACCAACTGAAATTTCATTGAGCACATGTGGGATTTGGGCTGGAATACCAGCACCGATCAAAATGTAATCAACTTCAGCAAGCATTGCGCCATAGAGCTGGGCAGGAATTGCTAGTTGAATCTTCTCCAAAATATTCATTCCGATGAGACCGTTATGGCCTTCTTTGGCGAGCCAGACCTCAACAAAACTAGATACTGCTAATAAGTTATTGGAAAAAAGATTTCCCTTAATGCTTAGCTTTGGAACATCCAAATACGGTTTATCTGCAGCGCGACCGCCTTCAATAAAGAAGCGATCCATAATTTCAGCAATCGTTGTCTGGTTTGGAAAATGTGACATTGCGCGGCGAATATCGCCTGAAATATCGCCATCTTGTAAACGGCGCGCTACGACTGAGTCAATAGCTGTACCTGAAATAACTCCCAGCTCACCTGCAATTGCAACCTGCTGTGCTAATTGCCAAGAAGAGACAGCGATTCCCATTCCACCTTGAATGATGGTTGGGTATCTAACAGCTGTCTGCATGTCCTAACTGTAAAGATTGATGAGCCTAACTCGCGAGTAGGCATTGAGGATGTAGGGGTTATTTACCGTAAATGTGAGTTATATCTACTAAGTGGACCGTACTGGGATCGAACCAGTGACCCCCACAATGTCAATGTGGTGCTCTACCGCTGAG
>NZ_JBBAMW010000018.1:0-19734 GCF_040402275.1 Candidatus Planktophila sp.
CCCTTAACAAGGAAGTACACACGGCGAGCAACAGCAACAGCGTGGTCTGCAAAGCGCTCATAGTATCGACCAAGCAAGGTTAAATCGATGGCAGATTCAATCGTGATTCCAGCGCCACCGTTGGTGATTCCAATGATTACCTTCTTATGGAGCTCATCCATTTCGTCATCATCTTTTTCAACTTGCAACGCCATGTCGGTATCTCTAGTTGTGATAACTGTTGTAACCTTTGTCGAAAGCTTTTCTGCAACATGTCCCATTTCCGTAAATGCCAACACTAAGTCGGCTGGGATTGCGCTATTGGGGTGGCGAAGACGAGCAACCTTTGCAATGTGGTGTGCAAGGTCTCCCATGCGCTCAAGGTCTGCGCTCATGCGTAGCGCGGTAATCAATGCCCGAAGATCTGATGCAACTGGTTGTTGTCGTGCGATGATGTCAATGATGCGAGCATCTAGTTCATGTTGGTAATCATCGATTTTCACATCAGTTGCAATTACCTCTTCGGCAAGATTGAGATCGGCAGATAGCAAGGACTTAGTGGCCTTAACTATTGATTCTGAAACCATGTTGGTAAGGTCGACCAAGGATTGAGAGACGCCGTCTAACTCATCCTGAAACACTGATCTAATAAGGGGCATGGGTGCAACCTAAGGCACAATGATTAACATACGCAAACCATTGGGTTAACGGGCGGTTAACTTGGGTTTTAGCGCGATAGAGTTTCCATATGAGGTTAAAGCGCCAGGTTGTAGATGAGGCTTCAGACCCTCGCCTACTACCCGACATGCTTATAAAGACCCTCAATAACCTAGATGGAGAAGCTCTTGTTCTTGCCCCAGGAGAATTTCCTATATTTGAATCTCAGGGAATTGAACGTCTAGGAATTTTAAAGGATGGGCGCATTGATAGCCCAGAGTTACTGGCAACGATTCGAGTCGTGCGCAGGACAAATACAAAACACACAGGCCGCATAGATATTCCACGCGGACCGATCGGTGAAGGTATTCACGAGTTAACGGTGAACATCTTTCCTTTGACCGAAGGTGATCTTGTTATTGTTTTAATTTCAGATGAAAGCGAAGCTCAGCGTGTTCATGAAATTCGCCGTGACTTTGTTGCAAATATTTCCCATGAGTTAAAAACACCAATCGGCGCGCTTTCCCTTTTGAGTGAAGCGGTGTTGGGTGCAAAGGATGAACCAGAAGCAGTGACTATGTTTGCAACGCGCATGCAATCAGAATCAAAGCGCTTGACTGACTTAGTACAAGAAATTATTAACCTGTCTCGTATTCAAGATTCTGATCCACTTCAAGAAGCCGAGGAAGTAGAAGTTGGATATCTTGTAAAAGAGGCGATTGATCAAAGTCAGATTAATGCCGAAAATAGACACATCACCGTTAATTATCAGGAAGAAAAAGATCTATCGGTGTGGGGTGATCGCGATCAATTAACGATGGCAATCCAAAATCTCATTGATAACGCGGTCAATTACTCCCCCGACAACACAAAGGTTGCCGTGACAAGCAAGCTGGTAGATGGCATTGTTGAAATTTCTGTCACAGATCAAGGTATTGGTATACCTGAGGCTGATCTACTAAGAATCTTTGAACGTTTCTACAGAGTAGATCCTGCACGTTCTCGCCAAACAGGCGGCACAGGCTTAGGTCTTTCAATCGTCAAGCACGTTGCATCAAAGCATGGCGGCGATGTGAAGGTGTGGAGCGCGGAAAATATCGGAAGTACATTTACCTTACTTTTGCCTATTTATATCAAACAAGCGGAGGCCAACTAATGTCCAAGATTCTCATCGTAGAAGATGAAGCATCATTCTCAGAAGCACTAGCTTTTCTATTGGGCAAAGAAGGATTTGAGACTTTGGTGGCAGAAGATGGCCGCAAAGCACTTGAAATCTTTGCCAAAGAAGGTGCGGATTTGATCCTTCTCGATCTCATGATTCCTGAGGTCTCTGGTGTTGAGGTGTGCCGCACGATTCGCACAACTTCACAAGTTCCAATCATTATGTTGACAGCCAAAGATGCAGAAATCGATAAGGTTGTAGGACTTGAACTAGGCGCAGATGATTATGTCACTAAGCCTTATTCATCTCGCGAATTAATTGCCCGCATCAAGGCGGTATTGCGCCGCGGTATTACAGATGATGGTTCAATTCAAGATCAAGATTTAATGGAAGTTGGACCTGTAAAGCTCAACACCGGTAAGCACCAAGTATCAGTAAATGGAGCACCTGTGTCACTTCCTCTCAAAGAGTTTGAACTACTTGAGTTCTTAATGCGTAACTCAGGCCGTGTTCTCACCCGATCACAATTAATTGATCGCGTGTGGGGCGGGGATTACTACGGCGATACCAAGACTTTAGATGTTCACATCAAGCGTCTTCGTGCCAAGATTGAAGCAGATCCTGCTAATCCAGTTCTTATTCAGACGATCCGCGGACTTGGCTATAAATTAGAAAACATCTAATTTCCTTTTGATACGCGCTCTTTTGCAACCTGAACCGCAGGAGCCTCTGGCCCCAAAATAGCTAAGAAGAGATCCAGGCTAACCCGAGAAATCCTTAACCAGATCTTTGATCTCTTCTCCAGTCCCAAAAGTGTTAATTCATGTTGATCTAATGTTGCAATCGCCGCATTTGAAATAATTGTATAGAAAAACGCGCCAGCACCATTAAATGGAGGGTTCAGAATAAAACGAACTACTTCTGCTGTGCGAGCTACCGTTGCTAAGTCATTCTTGCGGAAATCATCCAGCGCAGCTTCTAGCTCTGCAACTGACAGTGGTGCATTAGTTAGCCCCAGTGGGATAGCACTCTTGCTCCATTGTGCAACGTATGTATCTGCGCCTTGATCAATGGGATAACCCAAAGCAAGATGTGCCTTCAAAAATGAGTCAGTAAATGCACAATGCACCCAGAGTAAGAAGCGAGGATCTTTTGCTTTGTAACTTTGCTCGTGACCCTGCTTATTTTTAAATTCACCTTTAACATGATCATGCATTGCATTGACTCGCGCTGCCTCACGGTCGATAACTTCGGTGGCTGCAAATGTTGTAACAGTTAACCAACGTGTTGTTCCTGCTAATCGACCTAATGGATCTGATTCATATCGGGAGTGCTCAGCAACTCCTGATAACGGTGCTGGGTGTGCGGCTTGTAATAAAAGAGCACGGACTCCACCCACTAGAGTTGCAATGCAACCATGTACTTGCCACACCGCACTACCAGGGCCAAATAACCCTGGGCCTGAACCAATTGCGATTGTGTTGACCCATTCTGGGCGACCATCTTTTGAGCCTGAAACAATCTCGCGAAACTTATCTGCCAATGGCTTAGTAAGGGGAAAGTTATGGAATGACAGCACTAGAGAATCGTAGAGTACGGACTTCACTCCGCCAATTTAAATTATATTTCGTTTTTGTTGAAGGGTGATGACTCTTTTACCAGATGATTTAAAGTTCCATTTGCTTCGTGTACAGCTTTTCTCCAAGCGAGTTCACGACCAAACCTCGTAAATTTAACTTTGGGCTTTCTTATGGGTTTTGCGTCGATTGACAGTCTCGCAAGTGAGCCACTTAAGAAGCGGTCATTGTCGTCGGGCTCACCGCTCTCTACGAGCCAGCCTTGAGCCAAGAAAATATCTATATCTACTCCCGAGTCTCTAGAGATCCAGATTGTTCCGAAACCTCTTCGAACGGCGACTGGGTAAGCATATTTTTCAACAACTGGGGTTAAGGCCAAAAATCGAATCCAAGAAGGGGTGCTCTTAAAATCTATCTCAGTGTAAAAATCTAATGAGGAATCATTCCAACCTACTAGTGACATGATCCCTCCCACTTCTTCTAGCACTTAAGAAATCTACGCACCCTAGTGATCGCTCGCCCGCCCGTTGCACTTGAATGCACCGACATAACAATGTACCCGATTGGAGGTTCTCCAGGCTTCCATTTACAAAGCATCGATACTGAAATTTTGACCTTCCCAAACCCCGACTTGGTCTTTGTAACTGACTCCGTGAAGATAAACCAACCCGGTCTAGTAAGGGTCGTCTTAACCTCCACCATTTGACCAGGACATACAGTTTCGGCAACTGCGTTAACTCTGCCTGGGGCATGAGTAGATTTATGGGGATAATCTGATCTACCTGAACAGTCATTAGGCAGATTGACTTGATTACCTGTAAAACTCCGATCAACCAAAGCGTTTAATTTGGGGATTTGTGCGTTGATCGGCATTGCCTGACTACCTATTCCGACTAAGCCCGTAACAGCGAAGATCACAACAAACTTGCTTTTTTTCAATATCCACTCCATCACCGAGATGATTCAGTAGTTTCACCTCAATTAGTTCACATCAGCAATATTTGTGGAAAACCAAAAAATTGGAATAGGGGTCCCCCCATGAGGTATTACTTATGCTGAAATAACACCTGTTGCCAAGAGAACAAGAAGTGCTGAACCTAGAACTATGCGATAGATGATAAATGGCATAAAACTCTTTGTTGAAACAAACTTTAGAAGCCAAGCGATAAGGATGTAGCCCACACCAAATGCTACAGCTGTAGCTACAAAGGTTTCTGGAATCGAAAACACATTGGGCGCAGCATCGGAGGAGAATGCATCCTTTAATTGATAAAACCCACTTCCAAAGACTGCAGGAAGGGCTAACAAAAAAGAATAGCGAAGGGCAGCCTCGCGTGAGTACCCCAAAAACCTACCCATCGCAATGGTTGCACCAGATCGTGAAACTCCCGGAACTAATGCCAATGCTTGGGCTGCACCATAAAGAACACCATGCTTAGTGCTTAGTTGTTCTAATGATCTTTCGCTCTTTCCATACTTATCTGCAATACCAAGGATCACACCAAAGATGATCATTACAGATGCAATAAGCCACAGTGAGCGAAGATCATTTGTAATGATGTCTCTGCCAAAATAACCAAGCACAACTATTGGCACGCTTCCAGTAATGATCAGCCAACCCATGCGTGCTTGGCCTTTTGCTTCACCACTTAACTCGGCGCGCTTAAAAACCTGACTAAACCAAGAAACAACGATCGCTTTGATGTCATTGCGAAAGAAGATAAGCACGGCAAGCTCTGTGCCAATTTGTGTGATTGCCGTAAAGCGTGCTCCGGGATCTTGAGCCTTGTTCATGAACTCACCCACGATACGAATGTGGGCACTAGATGAAATGGGTAGAAACTCTGTGAGGCCTTGAACGATGCCGAGAATTAATGCTTCAAGCACGCACAGCCTCCCGTCACCATTAGTAAGCCCCCATAGTAACTAGTTACTAGGAAGCTCTCCAGCAATACCAGGCAACAACACTTCGCATCCCAGCAAACTGGTCTCCTAAACCCTGCAAAACTTTAGGTTTAATGGGTTCAGAATTACCATGCAAGTTATCCCAACCTCTTCGTACCGCTAGATCATCAACCGGCCACACATCTATTCGTCCAAGGTGAAAGATCAAGAACATCTCAACCGTCCATCGGCCAATACCAAATAGCGGCACTAGTTCTTGAGTAATCTCTTCATCTGACATGTGTGCAAACCTTCTAAAGTTAATCTCCCCCGATAGCGCAGCAGAAGTCAGTTCGCTAATTGTGCGCACCTTTGCCCCCGTTAATCCAACAGATTGCAGCTGCTTAAGTGAGAGTGCGCCGACTCTTTCAGCGGTAATTGATCCAGAGCATTTATCTTCTAATCTTCCGGTTATCGTTCGGGCTGCAGCGGTACTTACTTGCTGCGCAATTACTGCCCGAATAAGTGATTGGTACTGAGAAATCTTTGGCTTAGTTAATCCGAATGTGCAGGGTTCAAGGTCTTTTATTGCTGGCAGAAAAGCTGGGTCAATTTTGGCGATTTTCCTCTCAATCGAGGGAAAATTAGATTCCGGACCAGTATTTTTCTTTTCAGCCATGCTCAGATTGTAAGCACTTTCCCTAATGCAGGATTTGAATTAGGGTTCTGGGGTGAATAAAAATGTTGATGCAGATTTTCTAGCCCTTCCACTAACCGCTGTTAGTGACGCCGCAATTAGCACAGCCAAAGATGCCGGAGCCTCACACGTTGATGTGCGGATCGAGCGCACGCGCACTGGATTGCTCTCATTGCGCGATGCCCGTCCAGAGACCCAAAGTGATGAATCAATCGCCGGAGTTGGCGTGCGAGTCATCGTTAACGGTGCGTGGGGCTTTGCTTCATCTCCTGAGATTTCTGTCGATGTTGCGAAGAAACTGGCTATGACAGCAGTTGCCATGGCCAAAACTTCAAAGCCATTATCAACAGAGTTAGTCTCACTTGTTACCGAACCGGTCTATGCCAACCAGACCTGGGTGTCAGAGTATGAAATTGATCCATTCACAGTCTCTGATTCTGAGAAGAAAGACCGCTTGGCAGATCTGAGTAATCGTTTACTCAAGAGTGCTGGTGTTAATCACACCTCTGCACAAACTATGTTTGTTAAAGAACAAAAACATTATGCCGATTCTTATGGCACTAGCACCACACAGCAACGTGTACGAATTCAAACTCAGATTGAAGCGACTTCAATTGGCGCTCACGGTTTTGAAGCCATGCGCACATTGGCCCAACCTGTAGGCTTTGGCTGGGAGTGGATGGGTAATAAGCACTGGGATTGGGATGCAGAAATTGCAGAACTACCATCATTGCTAGCGGAAAAAGTTGCAGCACCCTCTGTTGAACCAGGACGTTATGACGTATTAGTTCACCCATCTAATTTGTGGCTGACAATTCACGAATCAATTGGCCACGCAACTGAGTTGGATCGTGCCATCGGTTATGAAGCAAACTATGCCGGAACTTCCTTTGCCACACCAGATAAGTTAAATACTCTTCAATACGGTTCAAAATTGATGAATGTGACTGGAGATCGCAGTACTTCTCACGGTCTAAGCACCGTTGGTTTTGATGATGAAGGTGTTGCAGCTCAGCGCTGGGACATCATTAAAGATGGCCTTCTAGTTGGGTATCAACTTGATCGCCGAATTGCTGCTCGCGTTAATCGTGATCGAAGCAATGGATGCGCCTATGCCGACTCCCCCGCGCATGTTCCAATTCAGCGCATGCCCAATGTTTCTTTGCAGCCCAACCCAACTGGTCCAACCTATGACGAGATGGTTGCTTCAATGGAAGATGGAATCATCATTAAGGGTGACAAGTCTTGGTCTATTGATATGCAGCGCTATAACTTCCAATTCACAGGTCAACAGTTCCACCGTGTGAAAAACGGCAAGATCGTTGGTCAATTAAAAGATGTTGCCTATCAAGCAACTACAACTGACTTCTGGGGCTCGATGAAGGTTGTTGGCGGACCTTCTACCTATGTTCTAGGTGGCGCGTTTAATTGCGGTAAAGCTCAACCAGGTCAGGTTGCAGCGGTAAGTCATGGTTGCCCAGCGGCAATCTTTGACAAGGTAAATATTCTCAACACTGTTGCGGAGGCTGGAAAATGATTTCTGCTCAAGATCTGATTGAAAAGATAACATCTGCAGCCAACTGTGATGATTGCATTGTTGTAGTCAAGGATAAAACCCAAGCAAACCTTCGTTGGGCAGCAAGCACGCTAACAACTAACGGTGTTATTCAAGAGCGCAGCGTTACCGTTGTTGCCTTTGTGGCCGTAACTGGTGGCATGGCTTCGGGTGGTGTTACACGCACAGATGTTTCACTTGCTGATGTTCCAACTCTCCTTGAAGAAGCGATCGCTGCGGCAAAAGCTGCAGGTCCAGCTGATGACTACTCCCCTCTTGCAACAAATGTTGCAATTGGTAACTGGTCTGCAGAGCACGTCCCAACTGGTCCAGAAGTATTTTCAACATTTGCTCCAGCACTTGGCGACATGTTTTCCCGCTCTGTTGCTGACAAAATTGAACTCTTTGGCTACTCCGAACACACCCATGAAACAACCTGGGTTGGATCAAAGGGTGGCTTGCGTTTGCGTAAGGATTCACCAGTTGGTCGCGTAGAAATGACTGGAAAGTCTCACGATCGATCACGTTCCACATGGGCCGGGGTTGAAACTCGTGACTTTAAGGATGTCTCTGTTGCAGACATCGATGGACAAATTCGCCAACGTTTACAGTGGCAAGGCACCAAAGTAGATCTACCTGCAGGACGTTATGACACCATCTTGCCTTCAGGTTCTGTGGCAGATCTGTTCACCTACATGATGTGGGTTTCAACTGCCAGAGATGCTCATGAAGGTCAATCTGTATTTTCTAAAAAGGGTGGAGGAACTCGCATTGGTGAGAAGCTTTCAAATGTTTCCTTGCAATTCTTTAGTGATCCTGAATTCAAACAACTGCCTGCAGCTAACTTTGTTGCAACCGCAGTTAGTTCACCGTTCTCTTCAGTATTTGATAATGGTCAACCCATCAAGCGTGTTGATTGGCTCAAAGACGGTGTCCTGCAATCTCTGATTCAAACCCGAGCATCTGCAAAGCTAACTAACTTAGATTTCACACCACTGGGTGAAAACCTTGTGATGAGCGTCGATGGAGCAAGCGGAACACTTGAAGATCTAGTCAAGAAAGTTGATAACGGACTACTCCTAACTACCTTCTGGTATATCCGCATGGTTGATCCCAACTCACTACTTCTTACCGGCTTAACTCGTGACGGTGTTTATCACGTTAAGGGCGGCGAAGTTGTTGGTGCAACTAACAACTTCCGTTGGAATGACTCTCCAGTTTCAGCTCTTTCTCGCATCGTCCATGCTGGTGCAACTGAATGGACTCAGCCACGTGAATGGGCTGGCGACATGTCTAACATGGCTATTCCGCCACTTGTTATTAAAGACTTCAATATGTCGACGGTCAGCCCTGGAAGCTAAAGTCAACTAACAGGTCAGAGCTTCACACCATTTCATTCAGTGAACGAACTGCCAATTCACTGAGCAACGCAGTTCCTCGATACATCACGGAATCATCAAACATAGCTCGAGGTGAGTGATTGACTTCAGACTTTGTAGCGTCTTGATCAACAGATGCACCAAGGAACACGTAGGAACCAGGAACTGCCTCTAGAACTCGGGAATAATCCTCAGCTCCAGCAATAGCATGTGGCATGTCAACATAAGCATCATTGCCGAAGAGATCAGCGGCAACTTTGCCCACGAATTGGGCGTGTGAATCGTTATTTACTGTGACTGGATACTGTTCAACAACTGAAACGTCAGCTTTGAGTCCATAACCTTCAGCAATTGCTTTACACAACCGAACTGCCTCAACTTGAATACGAGTTCTATTTTCCCCAGAGAATGTTCGAATAGTTGCTTGGAACTCTGCAGTATCTGGAATTATGTTTGCTTTAGTGCCTGCGTGAAATTGGCCAACGGTAATTACGACCGGATCAAAGGAGTCAAAAGAGCGAGTAATCAATAACTGCAGCGCGCTCACCATTTCAGCAGCAACGGGAATTGGATCCTTAGCCGTGTGAGGTTGAGATCCATGTCCGCCCATACCGATCACAGTCACATGTAACTCATCACTAGAGGCCATCATGGTGCCAGGCTTGGTTGTAAATGTTCCTGCTGGGACTGAAGAGGACATAACGTGAAGGCCATAAGTTGCATCAGCTTTTCGTCCACTAGCTGTCAAGACACCCTCTTTAATCATGTGTCCAGCGCCATCAAAACCCTCTTCACCTGGTTGGAACATAAAGACCACATCACCGTTGAGCTGTGACTTGTTCTTAACTAACAACTTAGCCGCACCAATTAACATCGCAACATGCAAGTCATGACCACACGCGTGCATTGCGCCATCAATCTGACTCTTATATGCAAGATCAGCTAGTTCAGTTACAGGTAGTGCATCCATGTCCGCACGTAACAACACTGTCTTGTCAGACATGCTGCCTCGAAGCACCGCAGTTACTGAACTAAGTGATTTTCCAGTTGTTACCTCAAGACCCAAACCATCGAGTGCCGCCACAATCTTTGCTTGAGTCATAGGTAGGTCTAATCCAATTTCTGGCTCTTGATGAAGGCGTCGGCGAAAGGCGGCTAACTCATCTTGGATTTCATGCGCTTCACTGAGAAAATTACTCACTTTTGACCCTTCGTCGATTTAAATCTGAAGGTGATCATAACTAGCCTAATAACCCAATGTCTATGAATTTGTTGCTTCATGGCAATTCAAAGTTAATAGAAGAGTCGCCCCATGAGCAGGATCCTACGGTTTTAATGCAGCAGGGAATACCCGGCTGCCTGTACTGCACTCTCAATAGCATCTCCAGATATTTCTGACTCAGATGTAATTATTGCGCATGCTTTCTCAGCACTCACGACCACACTGATTACTCCTGGAATTGCCATGATCTCCGTATTCACTCGGCCTTCACAGTGACCACAGGTCATTCCTTTGATTGCAACTGTCTTTTCTGACACTTCTTACTCCCTTAATTTTCAGAACTTGGTGCGAATACTATTTACTAGTAACACACCTCTTAGGCACAAGAATTTGCCTAGATTAGGAAAGTTTCCTAAAACTCTTGCCTTCATTTTTTGATGTATAGATATCTGAGCCCACAGTGACCAGCATCAACTGATCACTAGCGCTCAGAATCCCTGGAGCGCCCTTAAACGTACTCTGCTTTGTCCAGGTTTTGCCAGAATTAGTTGACTTATAAAGTGAGTTACCACTTAATCCGTAGAGACCCGATGTACGCCATTCGATCTGAGTCATTGTAAGAGTACTTTTAATTTTAGTTGTTGATTTGAAGGCGTTCTCAGTAAAAAGCAGTTCAGTGTCTTGAATGGCTACAGCCATTCCTGACATCTCGGGTGAGACTGCAATATCTGTAAAGGTGTTTGCTCCTAATGTTTTCCACGTCACTCCAGAATCAGCTGAGTACATCAACTTTCCAGTTTGTGAATCCGCACCATAGAGATCACTCCCAGCACCTTCCAGATAATGGAAATCTACCTTTCCGCTGAGAGAGACAGATTTCCAGGTTAATCCGCCATTAAGGGATTTCATTACTCCGATTGGGTTTGGCATCTTGGAACCTACAGCAGGGTGCCCGCTTGCAACCAAGACATTTCCAAGGGATGTAAACCCCATGACATCAATTTTCTCTTTGCCAACTAGTTTCATATCATTCATTCCAACAAGTTCATAAAGACCCTCGTGAGTTAAAACATGCACTTTGTTTGCCACTACTTTTACATGATGTATGTGTGAGACTGAACCTAAACTCTCTGCGTTTGCATGGTTTATGGATCCCACAGACGCGGTAATCGCAAAAGTAAGAAGTAAGAACTTCGAAGTATCTTTCATTAACAGTTTCATCTCTTCCTCAATCTTGATCCTTTGTAAAACTTCTAGACTCGGCCCGCATATGGCATCATTCCGGAGACACTGTAGATATTTGAATACCTAAGACCTGTTGCAGTTGATCTGGCTTCCCACATCATCCCGTCACCAGCATAAATGCTGATGTGGTGAATAGTGCTTTGAGTTCCCTTGTAGGAATAGAAAATTAAGTCTCCTGGCTGCATCTCGGCAATTGGAATCTGCTTGGTGTAGGTGTAGAACAACCCTGAGTTGAGGCGATCCCAAATTGGCCATCCAAGTCCGGCGTATTTATAAGCGGCATAAACAAGCCCAGAACAATCAAATGAATTTGGCCCTTCACTACCCCAGACATATGGCTTTTTTGCGAGCACTTGCCGCTTTGCAAATTCAACGGCCTTAAGACGTTGGGCTTCTGATGTTCGGGAACTCTTCGCCCCAGTTGGCCCACCAGTTTTCCAAACTTTCGATTGTCCAGTTACCTTTGTTGCCTCATTTGCGCGTGTTTCTTCCAAGATCGCCAGTTGGCGTTTTTGCTCGAGAGTAATGCGCACCTTCTTGGCTGATGCAAGATCTCGCTGTAATTTGTCTTGAACAGCTTGAAGTTTATTAACCTCTTTTTGCTGTTCAGCCTGTGCATCATCAGCCTCTTTTTTTGCGGCTGCCACTCGAACAGTAACTTCTGCCTGCTTTTGCTTTGCTACTTCAGCAACTGCTTTAGCTCGCTGAGCAATTTCTTCAGCAGCCTTAAATCTCTTCAGAGATGTTTTATTTCCAACGCCTAAGTTTTCTAGGGTTGATAGATTATCGATTAACTCCTGTGGACCCGTGGAACTCAAAATAGGCTCTAGATCTGTTAAGCCACCGCCATTCATGTAGGCGTGGACTGCTAGCTTTCCTATTTCGCGATGAGTAGCAGAAACCTCGGCAACTGCTGATAAATAGATCTCATTCGCAAGATTTAATTCGCGTGTAGCAATCAACAAATCTGCTTTAGCTGCCACATATTTTTGCTGCGCTTGATTTGCAATAATACTTAATTGCTTTAGATTTCCCCTGGCGCGAGCTAATTTTTTTAAGGCTTCATCGGCAATTTTCTTCTTCGCTAATTCAGCTTTTTTCGCAGCCTCAATTTGTGCAAGTGTGGGTTTGTGTGATGTGGCATGACTTGGAGCCGCTTGGACCGAGATGGCCAAGAGGATAATCGTCGAGGCTGCAAGAGCTTTTATTGTAAATAACTTCATAACCTTCTAGCTCCCACAAACGGCTTTCTTCCAAACATTTTCGTTAACGGCACTACCTCGACTCTTTTGCCTGGTCTTGGAGCTTGAACCATTTTTCCGCCGCCCATATATATCGAGACATGGCTAATTGGTTTACCAAAGAAGAGTAAATCTCCTGGCTTCACATTGGAGTAAGCGATCGACTTTCCGTACTTTACTTGCACCCGTGAAGAGTGAGGTAGAGAGACACCGGCTTTTTGGAATGCTCGCATAGTCAATCCAGAACAATCCCACCGTGTTGGGCCGGCAGCTGCCCACACATAAATATCACCTATTTGCTGAAGAGCGTACTTAAGCGCAATTGATCCACGTGTGTTGTCACCTTTATAGGAGGCGGCATAGCCTTTTGAATCGCTTTGAATCTTATCTTCTCGAGCAGCCTCTTCTCTAAGGAGACGTTCTCGATCCGCCTTCGCAAGTGATTTAAGAAGCTTCTCGGCTTTAAGCAATGCTGTTTTTGCTTCCGTCACCTGGCGATTAAGTCGATTCTTTTCGGCAAGAAGTAATGAGGTTCGATCAGCCAGAACTAGCTGCGTGGCTTGGACTCTCTGTTTAGTTGCTGCAAATTCTCGTAACTGCTTTGAATATCCTCTACTCACACCATCTAATACAGACGCATCCGAAAGATATCGTGTTGGATCAGAGGAAAATAGCAATTCAAAAGTTCCACCAAACCCACTGCCTTGATACTCAGAAATCGCAATTTTTGCCAAGACTTTACTAAATACGCTCAACTCTTCTTGAATTAATGCCTCGCGCTGTTCCAGCGCCCCTGTCTCCTTTTGAAGTGATTTAATTCTTATAGTGGCCTCGTTTGCTGCTTCATATTTTTCAGCTGCCAAAGTTCGAAGACGATCAATATCACGCTGCACAGATGCCACCGTTGGCGCAGCCTGAGCCTGAAGTGGCTGCACCATAAAAGCGGCAACAAGGAGTAGAGAGAGTGCTCTCTTCATGTTATCGACCCTCTGACCTTATTTACTCTTAGCCAATAATTTCTTCATGAGGGTGATTTCATCTGACTGCCCTGCCCGGATATCCATTGCAATCTTTTTGGCTTCACTATTTTTTGTGCGGTCAAGCATTGAAACCATCTCTAGGGCACCTTCATGATGAGCAATCATCGCTTTAAGAAAAGCAGCATCGAATTTGCTACCTTTGAGTTTCTTAAGGGCAATCAAATCGTTTTTAGTGAGCATTCCGCCCATACCCATGTCGTGCCCCATTGTCATTGATGACTTTGTAGCTGTCAGCCAATACTTCAACTGACTAATCTCTTTTCCTTGCGCAGCGATAATTCCCTTAGCCAACTTCTTTACCTCTGGGCTAACACCATTTTTTAGGGCCATGTTGGACATTTCTATCGCTTGCTGATGGTGTGGCATCATGCCTTGGGCAAACATAATTTCATTCATGCCCAGATTTTTTAGAGTACTGGAATGTGAACTTGCGGCTGCAGACTGACTGAAGAATGGAAGCGAAATAGCGGCTAGCATAAAGACGATTTTCTTAAACATTTAGAGTTCTTTTCTCGAGTTGATGAAGAGCAGTTTCAATCGAAGAGTGATCAGATGCAGATGAATGCTTCTAGCCACAAAGTGCATATGAAGACTTTACCAGTTTCCACTTTTTAATGGACTATTTCATAAAAACACGCAATAAAAAGGTGATTTAAGACTCCTAACGGTTCTCAGCCAATGCCCATGCTTGCCCATACAAGAGCACAAAATAGCGTTAGGTCTTGGCAAAAGTTATAACGCTTAGAAAGGAAAAGAGAGTGGGGTTTTTCCCCCACTCCCTTTATGTAAAGAAGAGTCGCCCTATGAGCCAGATCTATTCATCTAGTCTCTCTGCAGCAAGATTATGTGCGAGCATCTGCGAAACGCTTGGAAGCAAGAAACTAGAAACTCCAGTTAACACAACAGATACAAGCGGCGCCCAGATTGCTAATTCAAATCCATCTCGCAACCCCGCTGGGGAAAAATTCATCCCAACGACATCAAAGAAGATGACGCTAATAACGGCAACACCGATAGCACCACCAACTTGCTGGAAAGTGTTTAGAACTCCTGATGCCGCACCGGCATTTTCAACATCTGTTTGAGCCAGAGAAAGATCATTAAGCGGTACCAAAATGAGAGTTAATCCGACGCCTGCAATCGCCATGGGAACAATTAAATCCGTTCCAACTAAGCCGTCGCCTTGATTCACAATAACCTGCTTGACTAAGAAATAGCCAATGAACTGCAAGACAGCACCAACAACAATGAGGAACTTCCCAATTTTTGGAGCTAAAGGAACAGCAATGCCGCTGCCAAAGAATGCACCAACGCTAAATGGAAGTGAGGCTAATCCGGCATCTAGAGCCGAGAAACCTAATCCAATCTGCAAGTACAAAGCGAAGATGAGGAAGAACGCACCGATTGATGACAGGGCTAAAAAGCTTGTTACAACTCCTGCTGAAAAGCCACGGTTTTTGAAAAGTGATGGTGGAATCAATGGCATCCCGCTACTTTTTTCTTCATGGTTTTGGAGCGCAACAAATGCTCCGATGAGCAATGGGCTTGCACCCAGCATGACCCAAATCCAAATTGGCCAGCCCTGTTCTCTACCCTGGATGAGAGGGAAGATGATTAGAAACAGAGCTGTGACGATCAAGCTAACTCCGAGAATGTCTAACTTGACCGGCTTTTTAGATTTTGAATTCGGCACAAAGGCAAAGGATGCGATCAAAAGTAAAACTCCAACAGGAACATTAATAATGAAAATACTGCGCCATCCCAAACCGAAAGCATCACCTGAAACAAGTAGTCCACCAACGAGTGGTCCAGCGACAGCAGCTAATCCAGAAATACCACCCACTAAACCAAACACTGCAGCGCGCTCTTTCGGCTTGAAGAGAACCTGAATAATCGAAAGAACCTGAGGAATCATTATTGCGCCAAAAGCTCCTTGAACTAGTCGTGAAATAACTAGCCCATCTGCAGTTTGTGCAAAGGCACAGGCAACTGAGGCTAGTGTGAAGCCAAAAACTCCCATGTTAAAAATTGTTTTTCGTCCATAGCGATCACCAAGGCGACCACCTGTTATCAACAAGACTGCAAAACTTAGAACATAACCAGAGACAATCCACACCAGCTGAGCGGAGGAAGCCTCAAGATCTTCTTGGATTGAAGGTAGTGCAACATTAACAATTGTTGTATCTAGCAGATCCATGAAGGATGCGACGAGAAGAACGACTACAGCTAGCCAGCGAAACTTCTTGATTTTCAACTCTTTATCCATGACTAGCAAGCCTCTTCCTTCAGTAATTAGATACAAAGTATGGCATATGGCAAAACAAGTAAAAGAAGAGTCGCCCTATAAGCCGGATCCTGTCCTCTTGCGAGGGATCACCATCCATCTAGATCTGTAATTGCTTACAGATTCAAGCAACCTACCCGTTGACTCGAGCGAGCAGCTCTCAAACGCCAACTGCGTGGTCTTGCTTCAGGCGGGGTTTACATAGCTAATTGCATTTCTGCAATTACTGGTGGTCTCTTACACCACCGTTTCACCCTTACCAACTTTCGTTGGCGGTTTACTTTCTGTTGCACTGTTCCCGCGGATTGCTCCGGGTGGGAGTTACCCACCGCCTTGCTCTGCGAAGTCCGGACTTTCCTCGGTGTCTTGCGACAACGCGGTGATCCGGGCGACTCTTCTGTGTAAAGGATACTTGCAATGTTGATGTTCTTGTAATCCCTTTAAAAATAGGCCACAGTTCACGGATGCAAACGGGCCGAAGCGTTGTTTATGCTAAAAATGGAGGAGCTGCAGCAAGCCAGCCATTGGCTGTAAGCGCAGCGATTTCAATCTTGAAGCAAGGCGGATCTTTCATTGATGCCGCTATTGCACTCAGCGCAGTCATCTGTGTTGTTGAACCGGGTGCTTCACACCTTGGTGGAGATGCATTTCTTGTTACCCACTATGCGGCAAGTAAAACGAATCTTGCTTTCAATGGAAGCGGTGAAGGTTCACACGCTGCAACACCTGATGCCTATAAAGATGGAATACCTCTGCATGGATATAAATCAGGAACTGTTCCTGGCTTAGTATCTACTTGGTTTGAGGCACATGAGCGTTATGGCAAGTTGCCTATGGCAACTCTGCTAGAACATGCAATTGATTACGCAGAAAACGGCTTTCCTGCAAATACAGGTTTTGTTAAAAGAATTGTGGGCCATTTAGCCTTAACACCAGATACCACGGTATTTAAAGATATGGGAATTGATCCAAGTGTGAAGATCGGTGATGTAGTTGTTCAAAAAAATCTTGCACAATCTCTGCGCGAGATTGCAGCAGGTGGTCGCGCCGCTTTTTATGAAGGACATATTGCTCAGCAATTGATTAAGGGCTCTGAGGGTTGGTTTAACGCCGAAGATCTAAAAGCACACACGACCCGTGTTCTTGATCCCTTATCTGTTAAGTATCGCGACCTCACTATTTATGGCCAGCCTCCCCCAACTCAAGGCATGATCTTGATGGAAGAGCTATTGCTGAATGAAAGATTTGATGTGGCATCACTTTCTGAGGCAGATCGCATTCACGTGGGCGTGGAATCAAAGAAGATTGGCTTTGCAGACCGCAACGCAATCTTGGGCGATCCAGAATTCATCACTGTAAATGTGAAGAAGATTTTGTCGAAAGAAAACATCGATGCGCGTTTGAGCCAAATATCTATGGATTCTGCAATGACTGACATCACACCGGTGTCAGAAGGCAGTGACACAACCTACTTTTTAGTCGCAGACAAAGATGGCAACGCTGTCTCATGGATTCAATCTGTGTTCCATGGCTTTGGCAGCTCGTGGATCATCCCTGAAACGGGAATTCTTTTGAACAATCGTTTAACTGGATTCTCTCTTGATCCTTCTTCTCCTAACCTCATTGCACCGGGTAAGCGTCCGGCACATACTCTTAATGCTTTTACTGCTGTTAACCCTGATGGCACTTTATATTTAGTGGGTGGAACGCCTGGTGCAAATATTCAGGTGCAAAGCAATCTGCAGTTAATTACAAACATCGTTGATTTAAAGATGAATGTTCAAGAGGCAACAGAGGCACCACGTTGGCAACACTTAAATGCACCTGGCCAAAGCTCTAATGAAGAAACAGGCACTGGTATTCTTGAGATTGAAAACCGTGTACCAACGGCAGTTCTTGATCAGTTACGCGAAAAGGGTCATGATGTAAGACCACTGGCTGCCTGGGGACATGGCTCGTCCGTGCAAATGATGCAGGTATTGCCTAATGGAACCCTTGCTTTTGGTTCAGACCCTCGTTGTGAAGGTCACGCTTCAGGTATTTAAAGCGCAGCAAATGCTTCTTCAAGAACGCTTAAGGCATCCTTTAGAAGTTCATCTGTAATAACAATTGGTGGCAAGAAGCGCACAACATTTGAGTATGTGCCAGCGGTAAGAACAAGAACTCCCTTGCTCTGGCAATACTTCACAACTGCGTTCATCGCTGCTGTGTTAGGTGTCTTTGTGCCTGGCTCAACTAATTCAATTGCTTGCATCGCACCGCGACCGCGAACTTCACCGATCACTGAATACTTAGCCTGTAATGCACGTAGTGAATCACTGAGAATCTTGCCAATGTGATTTGCACGCTCAACTAGCTTTTCAGCTTCCAAAGTTTCAAATACGCCAAGTGCTGCAGCACATGCCAGTGGATTACCACCGTATGTTCCGCCAAGGCCTGAAACGTGAACTGAGTCCATGATCTCTGCGCGGCCTGTAACACCTGCAAGTGGAAGTCCACCTGCAATGCCCTTGGCTGTAACAATCATGTCTGGCACAACGTTTTCGTTTTCAACGGCAAATAGATTGCCTGTGCGAGCAAAGCCAGTCTGTACCTCATCTGCGATAAAGATAATGCCGTTATCTGTTGAGTACTTAGACAGCGCTGGCAAGAAACCCTTTGGTGGAACGATAAATCCACCTTCACCCTGAATTGGTTCGATAAGAATTGCGGCAACGTTGTGTGCGCCGATTTCCTTATCAATCTTGTGAGTAATCATGTCAATTGCATCTTCAGTAATAGTTGCTTGATCGCCCACCCAGTGGAATGAGTAAGGCATTGGCACACGATATACCTCAGGTGCAAATGGGCCGAAGCCTTCCTTATATGGCATGTTCTTTGCAGTCATTGACATCGTTAAATTCGTGCGCCCGTGATAGCTATGTTCGAAAACAACAATTGCTTGGCGCTTTGTGTAGTGGCGCGCAATCTTTACAGCGTTCTCTACAGCCTCTGCACCTGAGTTAACAAGAAGTGACTTCTTCTTAAATGTGCCGGGTGTTAGCGCATTGAGCTTCTCGCATACTTCGATGTAACCCATATATGGAGCAACAGTGAAACAGGTATGTGTAAATGCTTGCACCTGATCGATCACACGATCAACAACGCGTGAAGCCGCGTTACCAACGTTAGTAACACCAATACCTGAACCAAGATCGATGATCTGGTTTCCGTCGATGTCCAAAAGGATTGCATCACTTGCTCGCTCAATGACTGCAGGGAAGGCAAGACCTAGTCCCCCAGATGTCGCCTCACTGCGGCGCTGTAGCGCCTCGAGAGATTTTGGTCCCGGAATAGCGGTAACCAACCGACGCTCTTGAGTCAATGCGGTAAGTGTTGTCATGGGTAAAGTCTAAGCCATCATTTCCTACTCGCCAGTCCATTGGTTAGGCTTAGAACATGAACTCGGAGTTAAGAAAGAGCGCACCACTACTAGATGCCTACTTGAGCTACTTCGAATCTGAGCGTACAGCATTCACAATTCCAGGTCACAAGCAAAAGGCTCATCGCTTGGATCAGGGCCTAGGTGCGGTAGTTGATACAGATACTCCGCTCTATGGGGGGTTAGATGAAATCAAACTTACTGAGGGAACATTAAAGAAGGCTGAAGAGTTAGCAGCATCGCTGTGGGGCGCAGAGTATGCGCGCTTTTCAACAGGCGGTTCAACCCATGCAAACCAAGCAATCATCTTGGCCCTTGGCAAACCAGGTGACAAGGTGGCAGTTACTCGCACCGCTCACAGATCAGTTCTTAGCGCTCTTGTTCTAACTGG
>NZ_JBBAMW010000019.1:0-13824 GCF_040402275.1 Candidatus Planktophila sp.
TAGCGAACAGAACGAAGTACGGCAGTTACTTTGCCGAGGATCTCGCAGTTGTCTCCATCGATAGGAGCAAAGTCATCATTGGCAGGAAGTAGCCAGATGTGGCCGTTCTTGCGGGAGAAGGTCTTCACAGTTGCTTCGCCATCAATCATTGCTGCAACGATTTCACCGTTGTTGCAATCTTTTTGAGAGCGGATAACTACGTAATCACCATCGCAGATAGCTGCGTTAATCATTGATTCACCAACAACTTTGAGCATGAAGAGTTCGCCGCTGCCGACAAGTGATTCTGGAAGTGGGAAGGTCTCTTCAATTGATTGCTCAGCGGTGATGGGACCACCGGCTGCGATGCGACCTACAAGTGGGATGTAGCGGGTGGCATCTACTGGAGATGAGTTCTCTGCAGTTTTCTCATCTGGCATCAAAACTTCTAGTGCCCGGCCACGGGTTGGGTCGCGGCGGATGAAGCCCTTCTTTTCTAGGGCTTCTAATTGGTATTTGACTGAGGCAGGGGAGGTCAGGCCAGCGACAACGCCGATCTCTCGCATTGAAGGGGGATAGCCGTTGTTTTCAAGGGCATCCTTGATAGCTCCAAGGATCTTGAGCTGACGGGTGGTCAGGCCGTGAGGGCCTTCTGGGCTGTCTGGGAGTTCAGTTACTTTTGCCATACCCATAGGGTGACACATCTTGCCGAAAAATTCAAACACCTGTTCGAATGGGTTTTGGGGTAGTTCAGGGGTTTGTGGGGAAAGGACAAAAGGCTGGCCAACTCATTTGAGTCGACCAGCCAGTTGCCCGTTGTGCTGGGTTAACTTAGTTCTTCCAGGAAGCCACGAGAGTGTCGTAATCGACAGTCTCAGGCTTTGGCTTTTCATTAGCTAACTTAGGGTAAGGCGCGCCTGGTTGATCTAACCAGTACTTCGCATCCTTAACTGGATTCATCTTCACACCGCACTCGCCTTGTCCTCCGCCTGCTTCAAGACGTGTAAGAACATCATCTTGTGCTTTGGCCAGAGCATCCATTGCTTGTTGCGCAGTTTTTTCACCTGCAGCTGCTGGTGCAATGTTCTGCCACCATAGTTGAGCAAGTTTTGGATAATCTGGAACGTTAGTTCCAGTTGGAGACCACTGAACACGAGCTGGTGAGCGGTAGAACTCAATCAAACCGCCGTACTTAGCAGCGTTATCTGTGAAGTATTGGGCCTGGATTGTCGATTCACGGATGAATGTCAAACCAGTGATTGACTTCTTAAGGTCAACTGTCTTGCTGGTTATGAACTGTGCATATAACCATGCAGCAGCACGCTGCTCAGGGGAAACTGATTTAAAGAATGTCCAAGAACCTACATCTTGGTAACCGAGTTTCATGCCATCTTGCCAGTATGCCCCGTGTGGAGATGGTGCCATCTTCCACTTAGGTGTTCCATCGGCGTTTACTACCTTTGGTGAAATCTCTGGATTAGAGAGATCGGCGGTAAATGCTGTGTACCAGAACATCTGCTGTGCAACTGAGCCTTGTCCAGGAACTGGACCTGACTCTGAGAAGTCCATACCGCGAGCGGTAGGTGGTGTGTACTTGAACCAGTCAAGGTACTTCTGGATTGCATAAACAGATGCAGGTGCGTTGGTGTCTCCACCACGTGTAACTGATGAACCAGCTGGCTTGCAATTTTCTACGCGAATTCCCCATTCATCTACAGGGAGTCCATTAGGTAGACCTTTATCTCCATTGCCGGCCATTGATAGCCATGCATCGGTAAAGCGCCAGCCAAGTGATGGATCTTTCTTGCCATAGTCCATGTGACCATAGACCTTGGTTCCATCAATCTTGCCGTTGCCATTTACCTGAGTCGAGAAGAACTTAGCGATATCTTCATAGGCAGACCAGTTAACTGGCACACCTAAGTCATATCCGTAACTCTTCTTAAACTGTGCCTTAATTGCTGGATCTGTGAACCAGTCGTAGCGGAACCAGTAAAGGTTTGCAAACTGTTGATCAGGCAACTGATACAGCTTCTTATCAGGTCCGGTTGTAAATTTTGTACCAATGAAGTCATCGAGATCTAGGTATGGTGAAGTAACATCTTTTCCTTCGCCACTTATGTAATCACTCAATGGCAAAACTGCTTCTGAACGTGAGTGAGTACCGATTAGATCTGAATCGTTGATGTATGCATCGTAGATAGGCTTTCCAGTCTGATACTCAGTCTGGATATTCTGGACTACGTCACCTTCACCGATAATGTCGTGAGTGACTGTGATTCCAGTCATTTCTAGGAATGCCTTTGTCAGTACCTCAGACTCATATTTGTGTGTTGTAAGTCCCTCTGATGCGACCTTAATTGAAAGACCACGATAGGGGGCTGATGCTTCAACAAGCCACTTCATTTCAGCTGTCTGCTCGTCCTTTGAAATAGCACTTGGCTGGAACTCGGTGTCGATCCATTTTGTGGCTGCTGCTTCGAATGCCGCGTTATCTCCTGATGCGGAATCACTGCTGCTACTACAAGCTGAAAGCACGAGAGTGCCTGCTAGTACTGGTATCAGAACGAACTTAACTCTTTTTCCGAGCACTATATTTTCCTTCCTCCTAAAGCCACCCAGGTGAGTGGTTTATTCCTATCGCTACAAGTTTCCTTGTAGCAATCCCATTGTCTTTTTTATCCCCACTTTAAAATGATTGCAATCAGTGCTACCGCCAAGGCACAACCCACGTAAAGCGCTCCGTCCACAAGTGCTATCCACATGACCATGAAAAACGCAGCTGAAATGTAGGAAATATAAACACGATCACCACGATCGGTTGTAATGCGCAAGAAACCTTTGCGAATCTTTGGTGGTCGATAGTGTCCCCAAATGGTGAGTCCAACAATAAGTAAAAACGCTGCAATAAATACAATCGCAACAGGCGGTGTCCAGACCATCCATTTCAACATTATTAGACACGACCTAACGCAAAACCCTTGGCGATGTATTTACGCACAAACCAAATCGCAAGAACACCAGGGATGATCGTCATTACACCAGCGGTAGAAAGAAGCGTCCAATCTGTTCCGGCCGATGAAACCGTACGAGTCATTGCAGCACTAATTGGTTTTGCATCTGTGCTAGTGATCGTGCGCGCAATGAGTAATTCAACCCAACTAAACATGAAGCAGAAAAAGGCGGTAACACCAATGCCTGAGCGAATCATTGGCAAGAAAATCTTGACGAAGAACTTGGGTAGGGAATAACCATCAATTGCTGCGGTTTCATCGACTTGGCGGGGGATGCCTGAGATAAATCCTTCAAGAATCCAGACAGCCAGTGGAACATTAAAGAGCATGTGGGCAATTGCCACACCCAATGTCGTATCAAAGAGTCCGACTGCGTTATACATGTTGTAGAAAGGAAGCAAGAACACTGCAGCAGGTGCCATGCGATTTGTCAGCAACCAGAAGAACAGGTGCTTATCCCCGGCAAATCTAAAGCGTGAGAATGCATAAGCAGCTGGGAGTGCAAGGGTTACTGAGAAGACTGTATTGAGCGTTGAATATGTCAACGAGTTCAAATAAGCCTTGTACCACATCTCTTTAAGGATGAAGTCGCGGTATCCATCAAATGTAAAGCGACTTGGGATGATTTCAAAGGCCCCTAAAATATCTGCAGATGGGCGCACTGACATCAAGATGAGCCATGCAACAGGAATCATCCAGATTGCAATGACAAGCCAAAAAACAAAACCTGTCCACGGAAGTGATTGCTTCTTCTTTTGCGGGGAGAAAGCGCCCTTTATGAGTGTCTTTGATGTACTCACTTAGTCTTTGTCACTTCTTCTCGATCTTGCAATGTCAAAACCGTATAGAAAATAAATGACATGATCTGGATCAGTAAGAAGAAAATCAATGAGTACGCACCCGCTCGACCAACATCAAATTGTCCCACGGCGATATTTGTCAGCAAGATACTTGCAAAGGTTGTTGCATCACCTGGACCACCACCTGTAATAACAAATGGCTCGGTGTAAATCATGAAGCTATCCATAAAACGAAGCAGAACTGCAATGAGCAAAACCCGGCGAAGTTTTGGAAGTTCTACATATCTAAAGACAGCATAAGTCGATGCTCCATCGATTGCCGCGGCTTGGTAATACGGCTCCGGAATTGAACGCAAACCGGCATAGACGAGGAGCACAACAAGTGGGGTCCAATGCCAAACATCTACTGCAAGAATCAAGCCCCAGCCATCTATTGGATCTGATGTGAAATCAAAGTCAAAGAACTTGTTGAGTAAGTATCCGCCAAGTCCAATATCTTTGCGAGAGAAGATTAGCCAGGTAGAACCGATCACGTTGAAAGGAATAATCAAAGGAATAGCCACTGCAACCAGCGCTGCCGAAGCTTTCCATCCTGATTTTGGCATGATGCGTGCAATTGCGATGCCGAGTGGAATTTGAATTAGGAGTGCCTGGATTGAAAATTGAAAGCTGCGTTTGAATGCCGAAAGAATCAGGGTGTCATTTGTAATGTCATAGAACCACTTCATACCTACAAATAAGCGATTATCTGGGCTAAAAATATCTTGAATTGCATAATTTGCAACTGTCATCAAAGGGATCAGCGCAGTAAAGGAAACAACCAAAATAACTGGAAGAACCAAGAACCAAGCCTTGTTGTTATACGTTTTCACTATTTCGCCCCCTTTACATTTACAGTTCCACATACTTTTGAATCACGGAATAAATATGTGCGTTCGGGATGAAATGCCAAGTGCACACTTTGACCTGCAACAAGTGCGGATTCATTGTCGAGTTTGGCCACAAATTTTCCTTGTACTGAGTCTGCGTGAACTAGCTTGTAACCACCGCGGTGCTCAACGCGATTTATCTCTACCGGAAGGCCCTTACCTGTTTCATCAATAGATAAGAATTCTGGTCGGATGCCCACTCGCACATTGCCATTAGCAATTGTTGTGGCACTTAGTGTGGTTCCAATGCGGGTGGAACCAACCATCACTGCGCCGTCGTTAACCTTGCCATCAAGGAAATTCATCCCAGGGGAGCCGATAAAAAAGCCCACAAACTCATCTTGTGGGGTCAAGAAGAGATCTGATGCGGTTCCAGTCTGAACAATGTTTCCTTGATTAAGGACTACTACTTCATCAGCAAATGTCAGAGCTTCAGTCTGATCGTGTGTGACATATACCAATGTGTGACGAGTGTTGTTGTGCATCTCCTTGAGGCGTCCACGAAGGGTCCACTTAAAGTTCTGATCAATAACTGTCAACGGCTCATCAAATAAAATGGCAGGAACATCTTTGCGAACTAGTCCGCGCCCAAGGCTGACTAGTTGTTGTAAATCAGACCGTAACTTCAGTGGGCGGATATCTAGATATTTGCTGATTCCTAGAAGTTCTGCAATCTCTTCTACGCGCTCTGCAATAACATCCTTAGATACATTGCGATTTTTAAGTGGGAAAGCAAGATTTTGGCGTACCGTCATGGTGTCGTACAAGACGGGGAATTGGAAAACCTGCGCAACGTTGCGCTTTGCGGTATCTAAATCTGTGACATCGACGCCATCAAAATAAACGCGACCAACAGAGGGTGTGAGAAGTCCAGAGATGATGTTTAGAAGTGTGGTTTTTCCGCAACCAGATGGACCAAGCAGTGCAACTGCGTTGCCATCTTTCCACGTTACAGAGATTGGGTTCAATGCAAATGTTGAGCCACCATCGTAGGAGTGAGCGACATTTTCTAGCCGTATCTCAGCCATTAGCGCACCGCCGATGGAGCAAAGAGAGTTGCTCCGGTCTTTGGATCAAAGCCATAGACAGCGCTGCGATCCAGGAAAACAGTCATTGTTGAACCAGAGGTAAAGTTCTGAGCACCATCGATTTCAAGGACAATTTTCTGCGCATTTTCTAGATCCAGGTGGAGATAGGTGGCACTACCTGTTATTTCAGCGATACGCACCTTGCCGCTGATTGCGATGTCCCGTGCGCCCTCTGATTTCAAGGAGATGTTGTGTGGCCTAATACCAATTGTAAATGTTCCACCGAACTTATCTCGTAGTGCGCTTCCAATGGATTCAGAATTGGCTGTGGCAACACTTGAGCTAATGAGATTGAGGGGTGGGTCACTCATTGCTTGCGCAACAGGAAGGTTGTTTGGTCGTGAGTACAAATCAAGTGCTTTGCCATCTTGTTCGACGCGACCTTCATTCATAACGATTGTGTGTGCGGCCATATCCAGCGCTTCAAGTGGTTCAGCGGTTGAATAAATAACCATCATGTTTGCATCAGCGAAGATTCTTTGAAGTTCATCTCGAAGTTGCTCGCGCAATTTAAAGTCAAGGTTTGCAAGTGGTTCATCCAGCAGTACCACATCGCTCTTGCGGGCAAGAGAGCGCGCAATTGCCACGCGCTGTTGTTGTCCACCAGAGAGGGCAGATGGCTTGCGATCGAGTAACTCTGTAATACGAAGCATCTGCGCCACTTCATGCACGCGATCTTTGATCTCGTCCTTTTTAATCTTTGGCTTTTGCACACGCAGTGGTGAGGCAATATTGTCAAAGACAGTTAACGATGGATAATTGATAAATTGTTGGTATACAAAAGAGACGGAACGATCTTTAACTGATATCGCACCAACATCAACATTATTAACTGTGATACTTCCAGAATCCGATTTGATTAAGCCTGCTAGTACGCGCATCAGAGTTGTCTTGCCGCTAAGGGTTGGGCCCACTAAAACAGTGATGCCAGGGCTAGCTGTGAATGAAATGTCCTCGAGAAACACTTCGCCGTTATGTGTCAGCGAAAGTTGTGAAGCAACGAGCGTCATAGGGCAGGGCTCCCTTCACAGCGACTTCGCAGAGTTATATGAGGAAGATAGGGTGATTTGCCGCACAGGGGAAGAGGTGTTTGTCTACAAAAGGTAACAATTTGGTCAAGAAAGCAGGTACGCCGCGGAAGCAACCTGTAAAAATTCAAACACCTGTTCGAATTTATCTTGCTATTTGTCAGTGGGAGGGTGTTTAATTGTCTTATTCGAACAGTTGTTCGAATACCTTCCCCAAGGTAAAACAGCAGGAGAAACGACTATGAGCACACTAACTTTTAACTCAGTAAGTGGGAAAAGCATTGTAAATCAGGGCTTTTTAAGCAATCAGCAGACCAATCCGTCCGGCACATTAACTCGCCGTGGTCGACTTGCTCGCACCTTCGTTGTTCTCTCGTTGACCGTTGTGATGGCAGCTGGCTTTGCTTCTCAGTCCGGGGCCGGACAGGTCGAGGCAAGCACAGCGCCTTCATACGAGATCGTGGTCGTTGCCCCAGGTGAAACCCTGTGGTCTGTGGCCGCCGCCTATGCCTCAGGAGATGTGCAGGGCTTGATGAACGAGATTCGCGAGGCAAATAACCTCAAGGGAGTCGATCTTCAGGCTGGACAGAGGCTTCGCGTCCCTGTGAAGTAGTCCGACACGCCGTTTAGGAAGATTTAACCTACTCGACAGGAAAAACCTCAACCAATGCTTTATAGTTAACACAAGATGTAGGGGTCAAAGCACGAATTGCTTCCATTAGTAGTGGTTTTAGGGTAATATTCTAAATCCGCTCTAAAAGCCCCTTACACCCGAAGTTACTAAAAACGAGCATTGACAGGAGGACACGCCGAGATGAATTGCCCATTCTGCAGATTTGATGATTCCCGCGTTGTGGACTCTCGTCCAGTTGATGATGGCACAGCAATCCGCCGTCGTCGCGAGTGCCCCCAGTGCGGCCAGCGATTTTCAACTCAAGAGCTCTCACTGTTAAACATTATTAAGCGGAGCGGGGCCACAGAGCCATTTAGCCGCGAGAAGGTACTGGTTGGTGTTCGCAAAGCCTGCCAAGGACGTCCGGTCAATGAGGACGATTTAGTTTTGCTTGCTCAGCGCGTAGAAGAGACCCTTCGAGGCACAGGACAGGCAGAAATAGAAGCACAGGAAGTCGGAATGGCAATTCTTGCGCCACTCCGAGAGCTAGATGAGGTTGCCTACTTACGTTATGCATCTGTGTACCGTAACTTTGCCTCCCTTGAAGACTTCGAAGGTGAGATCGCACTTCTCCGCGCTCTGCCTTCTAGCAATACCCCAATTGCTCCAAGCACACGTACCAAAGAACAAAGCAATAACTCAACTCAAAAAATTAACTCATAACTAGAAGACGGGGAACCACACATGTCAGAGACGGTCATCAACCGACCAGCGAAAATCAAAGCTCACAACACCCTAAAGGGTAAGGGCTTGACGATCGAACGCATCTACACCAACGAAGGCGTACACCCATACGATGAAGTTAAATGGGAACGTCGCGATGTAGTGCAGCAAAACTGGAGAACAGGTGAAACTGTTTTTGAACAACGCGGTGTTGAGTATCCAGAGACTTGGTCAGTAAACGCCTCAACCATCGTTACAACAAAGTACTTCCGCGGCGCACTCGGTGCTGACAATCGCGAATGGTCTTTGAAGCAGGTTATCGATCGCGTTGTGTTGACATACACAAAGGCGGGCAAAGAGCACGGCTACTTTGCAACAGATAACGATGCCTTAATTTTTGAACACGAATTAACACACATGCTGTTGCACCAGATTTTCGCTTTCAACTCACCAGTGTGGTTTAACGTTGGAACAAACCAGCCTCAGCAAGTGTCAGCATGTTTCATCCTGTCAGTTGATGACACTATGGACAGCATTCTTAACTGGTACCGCGAAGAGGGAATGATCTTCAAGGGTGGATCAGGAGCAGGTCTTAACCTCTCTCGCATCCGTTCTTCAAAGGAGCTTCTAAAGTCTGGCGGAACAGCATCTGGTCCAGTTTCATTCATGCGTGGAGCAGATGCTTCAGCTGGAACAATCAAGTCAGGTGGTGCTACCCGCCGCGCTGCAAAGATGGTTGTTCTAGATGTTGATCACCCAGATATCGAAGAATTCATTGAGACAAAGGTCAACGAAGAGGACAAAATTCGCGCACTACGCGATGCCGGCTTTGACATGGACCTTGGTGGAAAAGACATCATCTCTGTGCAGTACCAGAACGCAAACAACTCAGTTCGCCTTTCAGACAAGTTCATGAACGCAGTTGAAAAGGGAGAGCAGTTTGGTTTAACAGCTCGCTCAACTGGCGAAGTTATTGAAACTGTTGATGCACGAGCACTGTTTACAAAGATTGCACAAGCTGCATGGGCATGTGCTGATCCTGGTGTTCAGTTCGATGACACAGTCAATGATTGGCACACAACTCCAGAGTCAGGTCGCATCAATGCGTCAAACCCTTGCTCTGAGTACATGTCACTAGACAATTCTTCTTGTAACTTGGCATCACTTAACTTGATGAAGTTCCTAAAATCTGATGGCTCATTTGATGCAAAGACATTTGCAAAGTCAGCAGAGCTCATCATCACAGCAATGGACATCTCAATCTGTTTCGCAGATTTCCCAACAGAGGCAATTGGCGACACCACAAAGGCGTTCCGCCAACTAGGTATTGGTTATGCAAACCTTGGCGCGCTATTGATGGCATCAGGACTTGCATATGACTCAGAGGGTGGCCGCGCACTAGCTGGCGCAATCACATCATTGATGACCGGTATTACCTACAAGCGTTCAGCAGAGCTTGCTGGAATCGTTGGACCATACGCAGGCTTTGCTCAAAACGCTAAGGCACACGCACGCGTTATGCACAAGCATGCATCTGCTTCATTTGCAGCAAAGTCAGAGACAACTCTTGACCGCGATGTGTGGACGGAAGCAAACAAGGCGTGGGATACATGTGTTTCAACAGGAACCAAGCAGGGATGGCGCAACGCGCAGATCTCAGTTCTTGCTCCAACCGGAACAATCGGTTTGATGATGGATTGCGATACAACAGGTATCGAGCCTGACTTCTCACTAGTTAAGTTCAAGAAGCTTGTCGGTGGCGGATCTATGCAGATCGTTAACCAGACAGTCCCACAGGCACTAGTAAAGCTTGGCTACGCCCAAGAAACAGTAGAAGCAATCGTTGAGTTCATTGCAGCAAACGGTCACGTGATCGATGCTCCAGGACTCAAGCTTGAGCACTACGAAGTATTTGATTGCGCACTAGGACAGCGTTCAATTGCTCCAATGGGCCACGTGCGCATGATGGCTGCATGCCAGCCATTCTTGTCAGGTGCGATCTCAAAGACGGTAAACCTTCCTGAGGATGCAACTGTTGAAGAGGTTGAAGAGGTTCACATCGAAGCATGGCGCATGGGTATCAAGGCGCTCGCTGTTTACCGTGACAACTGCAAGGTTGGTCAGCCACTATCTGATGGCAAGGCTAAGAAGAAGGAAGCAGTTGTAGAAGAGGACTTGTCTACTCCAGTTCGCAAGCGTCTTCCAAAGGCACGCCCTGCAACAACAACATCATTTGCTGTTGGTGGCGCAGAGGGTTACATGACCGCTGGTGCATACGCAGATGGCGCACTGGGTGAAGTGTTCTTAAAGCTAGGCAAGCAGGGTTCAACACTTGCCGGTGTAATGGATGCTTTCTCAATTGCAGTATCTATCGGACTTCAATACGGAGTTCCACTAGAAACATTTGTTGAGAAGTTTACAAACTTGCGCTTTGAGCCAGCAGGTATGACAGATGATGCAGATATTCGCATGGCACAGTCCATGATGGATTACATTTTCCGTCGTCTAGCTCTTGACTACCTACCATTTGAACAACGTTCTGCAATGGGTCTCTACACCGCAGCAGAGCGTCAAGCAGCGCTAGATAACGGTGGCGGGTACGCAGAGCTAGCAAAGGAAACCGATACCCCAAAAGTAAGTGCGGTTGCGGCGGCTCCTGCGGTTGCAAGTAAGCCAGTTGCGGTAACAATTGAAGCTGCACCTCTTGCAGCAACAATCGGATCCTCCTCTGATCTACTTGAATCAATGGGAATCAAATCTGATGCTCCACTCTGCATGACATGTGGTGTGAAGATGCGTATGTCAGGTGCATGCTTTGTCTGCGAAGGTTGCGGAAACACATCTGGTTGCAGCTAAAAATTTAACCAACCCCGTTAAAAACCCCGCTCATCATTACGATGGGCGGGGTTTTTCATGGTGCCAGCAGCTATCAATCAAGAGTAGAATTACGACGTTGTTTCCGGGGTCGATGTAATTTCGAACCGGCGGTTATAGTCCGCGACCCGATGCCTGCCAGGTATCGGTTGACTCAGTGAAATTCTGAGACCGACGGTTAAAGTCCGGATGAGAGGAAACCAACAAAGGGTGGGCTTGCGCCTACCTTCTTTGTGCTTTCTTGCACGCACCCCGGTTACTCGTTTCTAGATTCGGGGGTTTTTTTATGGAATACACAGTTGCGATGCAACGTGCCATTGCCCTTGCCGAAAAAGGCTTAGGAAAGACAGCTCCCAATCCCATTGTTGGCGCAGTGATTATTAATGCAGCAGGCAACATTGTGGGTGAAGGTTTTCATGATCGTGTTAACTCTCCCGATCACGCAGAAGTAGTTGCGATTAAGAATGCAGGAAACAAAGCAGTAGGTGGAACGATTGTGGTGAGTTTAGAGCCATGTAATCACACAGGTTCTACTGGCCCATGTGTGCAAGCAATTATTGATGCAGGGATAACAACTGTTGTCTTTGCAGTTTTGGACCCCAATGAAAGTGCCGCCGGGGGCGCAGATGCACTTCGCGCAGCTGGCATCACTGTTATTGCAGGTGTCATGAAAGATGAGGCCGCGTTTTCAAATCGCGCCTGGCTAATGAAGATTAAAAAGAACCGTCCGTTCTTTACGTGGAAGGTTGCAGCAACTTTAGATGGCAAAGTTGCAGCAGCTGATGGCACCTCAAAATGGATTACCAATGAAACATCGAGGGGCGATGTGCAGGTACTGCGCCGTCAGGCAGATGCGATTTTGGTAGGTACAAATACTGTTATTACAGATGATCCACATTTGATTCCGCGTGGAGATTTTGTTGGTTATGGGGCTAACCCAATTCGTGTTGTGTGCGGGGAGCAAGAGCTACCAAAAGCTGCGCAGATTTTTGATGATGCTGCGAAAACTCTTCTTGTGAAATCTAAAGATTTAGATGTGTTGGTGGAAAAACTCAATGAACTAGGCGTTAATCATGTCTTTGTTGAGGCTGGGCCCACATTGGCAAGTGCGATGTTGGATGGCTGCTTGCTCGATGAATTGATCATGTATCAAGCACCGACGCTTTTGGGCACAGGCAAGCACTTCTTTGCCTTTGATTACCCAACGACAATTACTGATCAGATGCGTATGGACCACCTCAGTACCCAAGTTCTAGATGGCGATGTTAAATCGGTCTATCGGATTAGGAATGGTGAGTGATGTTCACAGGACTCATTGCAGAACTTGGTTCAATTACCGCAATCAAAAAGAGTGAAACATCTGCCATCTTTACTATTAACGCACCGGGACTGATTTCAGAGATTTCATTAGGCGATTCTGTGGCCGTAAACGGGGTGTGTTTAACTGCTACCTCAATAGAGGGCGCAGCCTTCACAGCAGATGTCATGGTGCAAACATTGTCTTTGACATCTCTGTCACAAATCTTTGTGGGCAGTCCCGTAAACCTAGAACTTGCTGCACAACTCAATACCCGTATGGGTGGACACATGGTCCAAGGACATGTTGATGGTGTTGGCACCGTTGTTTCATTAACACCCGGGGATAAGTGGGCCCAATTTGATATCAAGGTCCCCGCCGAGTTGAGCAAATACATTGTTAATCAAGGCTCTATTTGTCTAGATGGTATTTCTCTCACCGTTGGATCAATTAACGATGAGACCAATGTGCTCACAGTCTGGCTCATTCCAGAAACGCTAGAGCGCACCAATCTTTCAACGCTACTTCCTGGGGATCTGATCAACATCGAAGTTGATGTTCTTGCCAAGTACGTAGAGCGTTTACTAGCTAAAGGAGATAAGTGATGAGTAATCTCCAAGCAGCACTTGCCGCTTATAAAAACGGCGATCTGATTATTGTTACCGATGATGCTGATCGTGAAAATGAAGGTGATCTGATGATTTTGGCTGAAAAAGCTACGGCAGAAAAAGTGGCCTTTATGGTGCGCCACACAACTGGAATCCTCTGTGTTGCGATGACTCAAGAGCGTGCTCGCACATTGCACCTGCCGCTGATGGTTGAAGAAAACCAAGATTCAAAAAAGACTGCCTTTACTGTCAGCGTTGATTACAAGCCAGGGATAACAACGGGAGTTAGCGCACAAGAGCGCTCCAATACCGTCAGAGCACTTGCAGACACATCAGCTGTTGCCTCAGATTTCATTCGACCAGGCCATGTCTTTCCTTTGATTGCAGATAACGGGGGATTGGCAGCACGCGGTGGTCACACAGAAGCTGGTGTTGCACTCTCTCAAATCGTCGGCGCACAACCACTCTCTTTGCTATCAGAAATAGTTAATGACGATGGCTCAATGGCACGTGGGCAATCACTGATCGCCTTTGCTACAGAACACCAAATTCCAGTTGTCTCTGTTGATGAAATCAAGGCGTATGTGCAGGCCAATCCAGTTACATCCAAAAAAGAAGCACCACAATTTGAGTTTGAATGGGCACAACTGCCACTTCGTAGTGGCATGTGGAAAATCGCAACATTTCCAGGGCTACGTCAAAGAGAGCACGCAGTAATTGCTTTTGGTGAAGTGGGCGTGCTGCCGATGGTTCGTATTCATAGCGAGTGCTTTACAGGCGATGTCGTTCATTCACAGCGCTGTGATTGCGGTGAGCAGCTAGAAGCATCAATTAATCTGATTCAAGAGCACGGCCATGGATACATCATCTA
>NZ_JBBAMW010000019.1:13924-18102 GCF_040402275.1 Candidatus Planktophila sp.
GCCAGCAATAAGTTTAATGAAAAGTATCTAGCTACCAAGGAAGAAAAACTTGGTCACTCACGAGGAGGCAAGTAAATGGCAGGACATGCACCACGTATTGGTATCACACCTCTTCCACAGGCAAAGGTTGCGATCATCTCCTCATCCTGGCATCTAGATATTTGTAATGACTTAATTGCAGGTGCCAAGCGCGCACTTGGTGAGGCAAAGGTTGAAACCGTTGAAGTTCATTTTGTTCCGGGATCATTTGAAATTCCACTTGCTGCCCAATACGCATTTGAGAAGGGCTTTGATGCTGTTGTTGCAGTGGGCTTGGTGTTAAAGGGTGAAACACCTCACTTTGATTATGTCTGCCAAGGCGTGACTCAAGGGGTGATCGATGTTTCCCTAAAGTATGGCAAACCAATTGGCTATGGCGTCTTGATGTGTAATGACCTTGATCAAGCTATTGCCAGATCAGGTGTTGCTGGCAGCACAGAGGACAAGGGATATGACAGCGCAGTTGCTGCCCTTGAACTTTTGCGTTTGAAGAACGCCTAGATAGACTCCCTCGGTGAGCGTAACTAGCGCAGGAGCAGCCTTTAAGAGGGCGTTAGTTGAAGAAACCCCGCTTCAAATTATTGGAACCATCAACGCTAATCACGCCCTGCTTGCCAAGCGCGCTGGATACCGAGCCATCTATTTATCAGGAGGCGGAGTTGCGGCAGGATCTTTAGGTGTTCCTGATCTAGGAATTACAACACTTGATGATGTATTGACCGATGTTCGTCGTATAACAAATGTGTGCGATACACCGCTGTTAGTTGATGCTGACACAGGGTTTGGTGCATCGGCTTTTAACATTGGCCGCACAGTAAAAGATCTGATCAAAGCTGGAGCGGCCGCAATGCATATCGAAGATCAGGTTGGCGCAAAGCGCTGCGGTCATCGCCCTAACAAGGAAATTGTTTCAAAGGGTGAAATGGTTGATCGCATCAAGGCAGCAGTTGATGCTCGCACAGATGATAATTTTCAGATCATGGCAAGAACAGATGCGATTGCTAATGAGGGCATCGATTCAGCGCTTGATCGTATTCATGCCTACATCGAGGCAGGTGCGGATTTAGTATTCCCAGAGGCAATTGAAAACCTCGCAGATTATGCAAAGATTTCAGCTGCTGTTTCCAAGCCCATCTTGGCAAATATCACTGAATTTGGAAAGACTCCCTTGTTTACTCGTGATGAGTTGGCTGCCCAAGGGGTCGGGATGATCCTTTATCCATTGTCAGCCTTTAGAGCGATGAACAAGGCGGCAGAGAACGTTTATTCGGCCATCCGACGCAATGGCACACAGGCCGCTGTGATCGACACAATGCAGACACGAGAAGAGTTGTATCAGGCAATTAATTATTATGAGTACGAGAAAGCACTTGACCAAACACTAGGCAAAGACAACGGGTAGGAAATCATGGAAGAAATCAAAGTAAAGAAGTCAGTTGCGCTCTCGGGTGTTCCAGCGGGAAACACGGCGCTTAGCGCTGTAGGTGGAGCTGATCTTCACTACCGCGGGTACTCAATCAAAGACCTAGCTGCTAACTGCGAGTTTGAAGAGATTGCATTCCTTCTTGTTCATGGCGCACTACCAACACAGGCACAACTAGATACTTATAAGGCAAAACTCAAGGGATTACGTGCTCTTTCACCTCAGGTAAAGACAGTTCTAGAACAACTTCCAGCAACTGCCCATGCAATGGATGTCTTACGTACTGGCTTTTCAGCACTCGGTGCAATAACACCAGAGTCTGCTCATCACACTGAAGCAGAGGCTCGCGATATTGCAGATTCAATGCTGGCAAAGACTGGCTCTCTTCTTGGTTACTGGCACCACTTTGCAAATAGTGGCAAAAGAATTGAAGTAGAAACAGATGAAAATTCAATCGGAGCGCACTTTCTTCATCTATTACATGGCGAAAAGCCAAGTGCGCTGTGGGAAAAAGCTATGCACGCCTCATTAGTTCTCTACGCAGAGCACGAGTTCAACGCCTCAACATTTACAGGTCGCGTCATTGCCGGAACTGGGGCAGATATTTACTCATGTGTGACCGGATCAATTGGAGCACTTAGTGGTCCAAAGCACGGTGGTGCTAATGAAGTAGCACTAGAAATTCAGCTTCGTTACTCATCACCAGATCAGGCCGAAGCAGATATTAGAAAACGCGTAGAGGCTAAGGAAGTTGTGATTGGCTTTGGTCACCCTGTTTACACAGTTTCAGATCCTCGTAATGAGATCGTTAAGGTCATTACAAAGGAGCTTGCTGTTCAGGCTGGCAAAGAGAATTTATATGATGTTGCAGAGCGCATCGAATCTGTGATGATGGAAGTTAAGAAGATGTTCCCTAATGTGGACTGGTTCTCAGCAGTTGCATATGATGCGATGAAGATTCCAGTTAACTACTTCACCCCACTGTTTGTAATGGCACGTATTTCAGGCTGGACTGCCCACGTTATCGAGCAGCGCAACGATGGCAAGATCATTCGCCCAACTGCTACCTATGTTGGTCCTGAAGATTTGGCTTTTCTTCCAATCGAAAAGCGCTAATCAATGTCTAGCCATGTAGTTAAAAGTAACCAGCCATACGATCAGGAAATCATCGACATCGTCGATTACGCACTGAACTATGAGGTTAAATCACCGGTTGCTTATGAAACTGCATGGAACTGCTTTATGGACACACTGGGGTGTGGTCTGGAAGCACTTGAATATGAGGCCTGCACCAAGCTTTTAGGCCCTGTTGTTCCCGGTTTAACTGTTGCTAACGGTGTGAAAGTTCCTGGCACAAAGCATGTGTTAGATCCTGTGCAAGGTGCTTTCAACATCGGCGCAATGATTCGTTGGTTAGATTTTAATGACACCTGGTTAGCTGCTGAATGGGGACATCCATCAGATAACTTGGGTGGTATTTTGGCAACGGCTGATTGGCTCTCTCGCACAACCGATAAGAAATTTGTGATCAAAGATGTTTTCACAGCGATGATCAAAGCCCATGAAATTCAGGGTTGTATCGCACTTGAAAACTCATTTAACAAGGTCGGCCTTGATCACGTTATTTTAGTAAAGGTCGCTTCAACTGCAGTTGTTGCACAGATGATGGGCCTCACCCGTGATCAAGCACTAGCTGCTGTTTCACTTGCTTGGGTCGATGGTCAATCACTTCGCACCTATCGCCACTTTCCAAATGCCGGATCTCGTAAATCATGGGCAGCAGGAGATGCAACCTCTCGCGCTGTGCGTCTTGCGTTGATTGCACAGACTGGCGAGATGGGTTATCCATCAGCGCTGTCTGCAAAAACTTGGGGCTTCTATGATGTTTCTTTTAAAGGAAATGCATTTACGTTCCAGCGCCAATACGGCACCTATGTAATGGAAAACATCTTGTTCAAGATTTCTTTCCCAGCAGAGTTCCACTCACAAACAGGTGTTGAAGCAGCGATGACGATTTATCACCAGATGCAGGCAGCGGGTAAGACATCTGATGACATTAAGAAGGTCACCATTCGCACGCATGAGGCGTGTATTCGCATCATCGACAAAAAGGGACCGCTGAATAACCCGGCAGATCGCGATCACTGTATTCAGTACATGACCGCAGTTCCTTTTATCTTCGGTCGCCTGACTGCACGTGATTATGAGGATGACATCGCAGCTGATCCCCGTATTGATGCGCTGCGCGAAAAGATCGTCTGCGTTGAGGACACCACCTATACCGCGGATTATCACAACCCAGAAAAGCGCTCTATTGCCAATGCAATAACAGTTGAATTCAATGATGGCAGTTCATTTGATGAGGTGGCAGTTGAATACCCAATCGGCCATGCACGTCGCCGAGTTGAGGGCATTCCGCTTTTGATTGAAAAATATAAGACGAATTTGGCTCGTATATATGATGCGGATAAGCAAAAGAAGATCACGGATTTGTGTCTTGATTATGACAAGTTGGCAGCCACACCCGTAAATGAGTTTATGGATTTGATGGCTCTTTAATGAGCGATATGTCAGCAAAGGTGCGCAAGGCACTAGATGTTGCCGTAGAAGCAATTGGTGGTTCTGCTCGCGAAGGCCAGATTGAGATGGCTGAAGCTGTCGCAAATGCGCTAACAGATCGTCACCACCTTATGGTCCAAGCAGGTACTGGTACCGG
>NZ_JBBAMW010000020.1:0-14802 GCF_040402275.1 Candidatus Planktophila sp.
TATCTAGTTGAGACTGTGCATTAAGCACTGTAACTAATCCTTCACCTTTGCCAGGTAGTGCGAAGAAAGAACCCCGAGGTAGCGAGGAATCGAGGCGTAGTCGTCCAGTAATTGATACCTCACCTTGTGGCAATGCGGTGACAACTGGTGGAGTTGTTGCTGTTGCACCAGCTTGAACCCAGCCACGATCAACCCAGAAGCTTTTGTTGTCATTTGATCTAAACAGCGTTAGCACTTCATATCCGTACTTGCCGTCGTTGTAACGATTTCGTAGCAAGATTTGTTTGTCAGTATTAAAAGTGCCAACGGCTGAAACAATTTGCCACTCATAATCCGGCAAATTACCTGTCATGGTACTTAGTTCGATTGCAGACTTGGAGATGCGCTCTTCAATCACAGCGTTACGAGCGTGTCGATCAATACCACGGTGATATTGCCATTGCGAACCCCAAAGACAAAAGATGATTAAAAGTAGAGCTATCAGTGATTTGAAAAGAGCCCACGGCTCCTTAGTTTTTTGCGTGGAGGTCATTCTTAATCGAGTGCGAGTGGTTTATCTTCGACTACATCAGCACCGCGTGTAACAGTTTCGCGTCCTGCATTGGCAATTACAACTGCGAAATAGGGCAGAGTCACAGCACCCAAAAGAGCAAACCAACGATATGGACTTGGCAAAATAACGGTCAAAATAAAACAGGCAGTTCGGATCATCATGGAAATGAAATATCGCTTTTGTCGACCAGCTTGATCACGGGTAAGTGCGTTTGGGGCACTTGTGATGTCATAAATCTTCTTTTCTTTGGCCATGTGAGCAAGGGTAGTGCTCGGCGCGCACCTTTGCTTCTTTTGTTTACTCAAAGGTAGCCACTAGGTTTTGACCATGAGTTCAATTGCCTTAGTCACAGGCGGAAACCGTGGAATTGGATTAGCAATCGCTCACTCCCTTAAAGCTGCTGGCCATGATGTTGTTGTGACCTATCGCAGTGGCACTCCACCGCAAGGATTCAAATCAGTCCAGATGGATGTGACCAGTACTGAGAGCGTCGATGCAGGATTTGCCTCAGTCGAAGAACAATGGGGATCACCTGAAATTATCGTTGCAAATGCTGGCATCACAAAAGATGGTCTTGTCATGCGTATGAGCGATGAAGATTTTGAATCCGTCATTGATGCAAATCTGACGGGTGCATTTCGTGTTGCTCGACGTGCAACAAAGGGTTTACTGAAATTAAAGCGTGGCCGTCTGATTTTTGTTGGCTCTGTTGTTGGAGCGGTTGGCTCTGCTGGACAAGTTAATTACTCATCGTCAAAAGCTGGCTTAGTTGGCATGGCCCGATCTTTTGCTCGCGAACTTGGTAGCCGTGGCATCACAGCAAATGTGATTGCACCCGGTTTTGTCGAAACCGATATGACTGCGACATTGGATGAAAAACGCCGTACAGAGATTTCGGCATCTGTGCCTCTTGCACGTTTTTGTACAGCAGAAGAAATAGCTGATGTTGTAACCTTTATTGCATCACCACAAGCAAGTTATATCTCTGGTGCGTTAATTCCAGTTGATGGCGGATTAGGAATGGGGCACTAAGTGGGAATACTTGAAGGCAAAAAGATTTTGGTCACAGGTGTATTAACCGATGCCTCCATTGCATTTCATATTGCTCGACTTGCCCAAGAACAAGGCGCAGATGTCATCTTGACGGGTTTTGGCAGAGCGCTCTCACTGACCACCCGTATTTCAGGACGCTTGCCTAAACCATGTCCTGTCATTGAATTAGATGTTACAAGTGATGCCGATCTTGCAGCCCTTGAATCGCGCGTTCGTGAACACTTCCCAGAAGGCCTAGATGGTGTTGTGCACTCTATTGGTTTTGCACCTGAGGCCGCACTTGGTGGAAACTTCTTAAACACACAATGGGAAGATGTTGCTACAGCTATTCAGGTTTCAGCCTTCTCTCTTAAGTCTTTAACAATGGCTGCCCGTCCATTGTTTAATGGTGGGGGATCAGTTGTTGGTCTAGATTTTGATGGTCAGGTTGCCTGGCCAAAGTATGACTGGATGGGTGTTGCAAAAGCTGCGCTGGAATCAACATCTAGATATCTAGCCAAGGATCTTGGCCCAGAAAATATTCGCATCAACTTAGTTGCAGCCGGTCCTATTCGCACCATCGCCGCAAAATCGATTCCAGATTTCGAGCGTTTTGAACATCTGTGGGATGAGCGCTCACCTATGCGTTGGGATGTTAATGATCCTGTTCCTGCCGCTCAAGCAGTTGTTGCTTTGCTGTCAGATTGGTTCCCCAAGACAACGGCGGAGATCATTCATGTTGATGGCGGCTTCCATGCCATGGGCGGCTAAACGGGACTTTAGGCTCGATTTCACCTTTTCACCCCTGTACGGGTAATCTTTGCCCTAGACCAGTGGCGTTACAACCACTGCAAGAGGAGTTACCGCTCCCACCTTCATCGCCACTAGTGCGGGCTGGTTTGTCGGATAAGAGAATTAACCTCTCTTGCCCTTGCGGTTTTCTTTTGCAGCGCTGTAACACCAAAGCGTTAACGAACCGAAGGAGCACAAAGTCACCACTGAACCTCGCATTAACGATCGAATTCGCACACCCGAAATTCGTTTGATCGGTTACACCGGCGAACAAGTTGGAGTTGTAGATATCGATACAGCGTTAAAGATGGCAGATGAAGTTGGTCTCGACCTAGTCGAAATCGCACCAGATGCTAATCCACCCGTGTGCAAGATTATGGACTTCGGAAAGTACAAGTACGAAGTTGCACAGAAGGCACGGGAAGCGCGTCAGAACCAGACCCACATCGTGGTGAAGGAAGTGCGTTTAACACCAAAGATCGAAAACCATGATTACGAGACAAAGCGTAGCCAGGTTGAGAAGTTTCTTAAGGGTGGCGACAAGGTGAAGGTGACAATGAAGTTCCGCGGACGCGAACAAACGCGACCTGAGTTGGGATACAAGATGTTGCAACGTCTTGCAGAAGACATTGCAGAAGTTGGTTTTGTTGAGTTCGCTCCTAAGCAAGAGGGACGAAACATGACAATGGTTCTTGGTCCAACAAAGAAAAAGACAGAAGCAGTTGCAGAAGCAAAGGCGGCACGCAAGGCCAAAGCCATCGCTGCTGCAGAAACTACCGAGTAAGGGAACATAACCATGCCAAAGATGAAAACACACAGCGGTGCGAAGAAGACCTTCCGCATCACCGGTTCTGGAAAGGTTATGCACGAGCGCGCTGGAAAGCGCCACTTGCTCGAGCGTAAATCTTCACGAGTAACACGCCGTCTATCGACAGAGTCAGCTGCAAAGCCAACTGTCGCCGTCACAGCCAAGCGCATGCTTGGTTTGAAGTAAGGAGCGGTTAAATGAGAGTAAAGCGCGGAGTCCACGCAGCTAAGAAGCGTCGTACAACTCTAGAACGTGCAAGCGGATACCGGGGGCAACGTTCACGTCTTTTCACAAAGGCGAAAGAGCAAGTTACGCACTCAATGGTTTATGCATTTAATGACCGTAAAGATAAGAAAGGCGATTTCCGTCGTCTATGGATCCAGCGCATCAACGCAGGTTGTCGCGAACACGGTCTTACATACAACCGTTTCATCCAGGGCCTAAAGGCTTCAGGTGTTGAGGTTGATCGTCGTGTTCTGTCAGAGCTTGCAACAAATGATCCTGCAACATTCAAGACACTTGTTGATGTAGCTCGCAAGAGCCTTACAGCACTCTAAGTTCCAATAATGATTGAGAGCCTTAACTCGCCACATGTTGCGCGGGTTAAGGCTCTTATTGGTTCTAGGGGCGTAAAGGAGCGAAAAGCCGCTGGCCAATTTGTTGCAGAAGGATTGCAATGCGCCCGCGAAGCACTTGTCTCAAAAAATGGTCCAAAAATTGAAACGCTGTATCTAACCAGCAATGGTCGTGGCAAGATTGAAGAAGTAGCAGATTTGTCAGCCTTTAACCTTGTTGATGTCAGTGATGAAGTCATGAAGGAAATGTCTGAAACCATCACTCCTCAAGGGATTTTGGCGGTGTGCACAATTCCTCAAGCGAACCTAAGCTCAATCACGCTGAATGGCTCTCGTAGATTTATTTATCTTTCAGAGGTGCAAGATCCAGGAAATGCTGGCACGATTTTGCGTTCAGCTGATGCATTCGCAATAGATGCCGTGATTACTTCACCAGGTAGTGTTGATATGTATTCACCGAAAGTTGTCCGTAGCACTGCAGGATCCCTCTGGCATATTCCAGTATTTGAATCTGTAGCTATTGATGAAGTTCTAGCATTGGGAATCAATGCTTTCTCACTTGGCGCTGAGGGTTCAAAGAGTTTGAGTCAGTACCAATTATCGGGGAACACTATTGCCGTATTTGGAAATGAAGCTCGTGGCTTATCGACTGGACAAAAAGTCGATTCGATAGAGATTGTAAGCATCCCAATGCCTGGCAATGCCGAAAGCCTCAATCTTTCGGCGGCGGCATCGATTGTTATGTATCACCTATCAAATATGCAGCCGTAATAAAGGGCTTCAAGATAGAGTTACTCCATGCGCGTTGAGGAGATTTCAACCTGGGTACAAGATGCCCGAAAGGCTTTTGCCTCCGCCACAGATCTAGATTCACTAAAAACCGCCCGACTTGCTCATTCTGGGGATAAATCACCAATTGCTTTGGCATCTCGTGGGTTAGGTGCGCTTTCACCGGAAGACAAAGCAAGTTTCGGCAAAGTCATTGGTGAAGCAAAGGCAGAAATAGCTCAAGCTTTAGCTGATGCAACAGCTGTGCTTGAAGCCGAACGTGATCGCAGAGTATTGCTTGAAGAGGTTGTTGATATCACCTTGCCTGTCAATCGTTCACATCGTGGTGGTTTACATCCGATCACAATCATTAAAAATGAAGTCTCAGATTTCTTTATCGAACAAGGTTTTTCCGTTGAAGAAGGTCCAGAACTTGAATCTGGTTGGCTGAACTTTGATGCTTTAAATATTCCGGCAGATCACCCAGCGCGGACAATGCAGGATACTTTTTTCATCGAGCCAGTTGAATCTGGAATGGTTTTGCGAACGCACACCTCACCGGTTCAAATCAGAACCATGCTTACGCAAGAGCCTCCAATTTATGTTGTGTGTCCGGGTCGTACATTTAGAGCAGATGAGCTGGATGCAACCCACAGCCCGGTCTTCCATCAAGTCGAAGGCTTGGTTATTGATAAGGGCATCACGATGGCCCACCTTAAAGGCACCTTAGATAACTTTGCTCGCCACATGTTTGGTCCAGATGTAACAACACGGCTGCGACCATCTTTCTTTCCCTTCACTGAGCCAAGTGCCGAAGTTGACATCTTCTTTAACAATCGCTGGATCGAATGGGGCGGTTGCGGAATGGTTAATCCAAGGGTGCTTGCAACCTGTGGCATTGATACAGATATTTATAGTGGTTTTGCATTTGGAATGGGGTTAGAACGCACATTGATGGTTCGACACGGTATTACAGATATGCACGACATCGTTGAAGGCGATTTGCGTTTTACTCGTCAGTTTGGAGTGGGCCTGTAATGCGCGCCCCTCTATCGTGGATCAAAGAGTTTGTTGATATTCCAGCATCTGTTACCGCCGAGCAAGTTTCAGATGGATTGATTCGTGTCGGTTTTGAGGTTGAAGAGATCATTAAGCAAGGCGCCGATTTAACGGGCCCGCTAAAGTTTGCAAAGGTTTTGTCTATCGAGGAAATCATCGAGTTTAAAAAGCCTATTCGCTACGTTGGCTTGGATTGTGGTGAAGGTCAAACTCGTTACGTCATTTGTGGAGCAACAAACTTTGCAGTGGGGGATTTAATAGTTGCAGCTCTGCCGGGCGCTGTACTGCCGGGTGACTTCAAAATAGGAGCCCGCGAAACTTACGGTAAGACCTCTAATGGAATGATTTGTTCAGGGCGCGAACTTGGAATTAGTGATGATCACGCAGGCATTATGGTTTTTGCCGAAAGTGAAGTGAGCATCGGTTCCGATGCCATTAAGGCGCTTGAGATCAATGATGTTATTTTTGATATTGCCGTTAATCCAGACCGTGGTTACGCCTTAAGCATCCGCGGTATTGCACGCGAGGTGGCAGGCTCCTTGGGGTTGAAGTTCACCGATCCTGTGGAAGCCTTGCGTACATTAAAGTTTAAAGATACTGGCAAGGGTGTACCTGCAAAGATTGCAGATAGATCGACTGCATCTGTGTTCTACCTGCGCACAATGTCTAACTTTGATCCGAAGGCAACAACACCGATCTGGATGCGCCGTCGTATTGAAAAGATGGGAATGCGATCTATTTCTTTGGTTGTCGACGTTACCAACTATGTCATGTTAGAACTTGGTCAACCTTTGCACGCATTTGATAAGTCAAAGATTAAAGGTGGCTTAACAATTAAGCGTGCAGGCAAGGCCCAGAAGTTTGTAACCCTTGATGGTCAGGAAAGAACCTTAGATGCCGATGACCTCATGGTCTGTGATGATGATCAGCCGCTAGCACTTGCCGGAACGATGGGTGGCTTGTCTTCTGAAATCACAGAGACAACAACTGATATCGCACTCGAGGCGGTGCATTTTTGCCCAGTCTGTATTGCCAAGAACTCACGTCGTCATAAGCTTTCATCCGAAGCATCACGTCGCTTAGAGCGAAGCGTTGATCCATCCTTGGCTGAGTTTGCATCTGCTCGCTTTGTTCAACTGCTGACGGCTCATAGTTCGGCCAAGCATGTGGCAACTGTGGTTGATGGGGAGCCTATTTATGCGCCATTGGTCACCATTGATCCCGCTTTTGTTTCCAGGACTTTAGGCTTTGATATCCCAGCAAAGAAAGTAGCTGAAGTTCTTCGAGTAATTGGTTGCGATGTTGATGAAAAGAGTTTCACAATCGATCCGCCGTCATGGCGAGCAGATCTTTTGACGGCTTCAGATTTCACTGAAGAGGTAGCCCGCATGATCGGCTACGACAAGATTCCTTCTGTGCTTCCTCCACGTCCTTTACACGCAACATTAACGCCGACACAAAAGCGTCGTCGGGCAGTAGCGACGATGCTGGCAAGCCGTGGATTGGCCGAGGTCCAGACATTTCCTTTCACTAATCAAGCAACTATTGATTCCATGGGTTTTGTGGGGGAGCGCGCGGCTACCTACAAGGTTGCAAACCCGATGTCTGAAGAGTTCCCACTGATGCGCGTTCATCTCGTTCTTGGATTGATTGAAGTTGCTCAACGCAATATCAGTCGAGGGGCTAAAGATTTTGCGATCTTTGAAATGGGTTCTATTTTCCGTAGTTCACAGAAGCTGGTTCCTGCTATTTCACCTGATCTTTCTAAGCGTCCTTCAAAAAAGATCATCGATGAGATTTTTGCAAGTGTTCCACCACAGGGATATCACGTTGCAGGATTGCTCGTCGGCAAAACAGAAAACGAAAATTGGCAAGGCAAAGCACGTGCATATAACTGGCAAGATGCGATCGCCTATGCTCAGGATATTTTGGCGCTATGTAACCTTGAATGGACTGTGGCTCGTTCTGATCTAGCTCCGTGGCATCCGGGTCGCTGCGCAGAGTTAATTGTTAATGGAAAAGCTGTTGCACATGCTGGCGAACTTCACCCACGCATTGTTTCCGCTTATGGGCTGCCTGAGCGGTCAGTGGCCTTTGCCGTTGCATTAAGCGCACTGCCCGATTCGGTTCTAGTTCGACCAACAACTGTTGGCACGATGCCAGCTGCTGTTCAGGATGTGGCCTTGATTGTTGATTCAACTGTGAGTGCCGCAGATGTTGACGCTGCATTGCGTCAGGGCGCAGGGGAGTTGCTCGAATCGATCACCTTATTTGATCGCTACGACAAGATTGGCGATGGCAAAATTTCACTGGCCTTCACCCTTGTTTTCAGAGCTCAGGATCGCACCCTTACAGGTGAAGAGGTATCTGCCATGCGTGAGGCAGCCACAGCTGTTGCGGTGTCCAAGTTCGGAGCAGTTGTTCGCACCGCATAATTATGCATAGGATTGCATAATTATAGACAATCGTTTATACTAAATCTATGAAAACGGCGGTCATCGGAGCAAGTGGGTATGCAGGCGGAGAGCTATTAAGACTTCTTGCCATCCATCCACATTTTGAGGTCACAGTCGTAAGCGCACACTCGAATGCAGGGGAGCAGGTCACATCTATTCACCCTCAACTTCAAAGCTATTCAGGTAAAAGTTTTGTAACAGCCGATTCGATCGATTTTTCATCTCTTCATTTAGTTTTTCTTGCCCTTCCACATGGCGAATCAGCTGCCTTGGCCGAAAAGATTCCAGCTAGTGTGAAGATAGTAGATCTTGGTGCTGACTTTAGATTAGAAGATGCTGGGCAATGGGAGAAGTATTACGGCGGAAAGCATGCGGGATCTTGGGTGTATGGATTGCCTGAGCTTGCACCAGGTCAGCGCGAAGCAATCAAGAAGGAAAGCAAGGTTGCAAATCCTGGTTGTTATGCAACATCGATCTCTATCGGAATCTCACCTGCCCTTAACCTCATTGATGTTTCAGACATAGTTGTAGTTGCAGCATCTGGCACAACAGGTGCTGGTCGCAACGCAAAGATCAATCTCATTGGTAGTGAGGTAATGGGATCCCTGACCTCCTATAAATTTGGTGGCGTTCATCAACACACGCCTGAGATCGAACAAGCTCTGTCGGCAGTGGCACAAAAGCAGGCAAAGATTTCTTTCACGCCAATCCTTGCGCCAATGACGCGTGGAATTCTTGCAACTATTACGGCAAAGCTTCACAAGCCATTAACTACGCAACATGCTCATGATCTCTTCTCGAAGCACTATGCCTCTGAATTCTTTGTTGATGTTTTGCCCATGGGGCACATGCCTAAGACAAGTGCTGTGACAGGAAGCAATAAGGTCCAGATACAAGTAGCAGTTGATGAGCACACACAGCGTTTAGTCGTATCTGTTGCGATTGATAATCTTGGTAAAGGTGCTGCAGGACAAGCGATTCAAAATGCGAATCTAATGTGTGGGCTCGCAGAAATTAGTGGCCTTGCACTCGATGGAATCGGCGCTTAGGGCCTGAATATGATTGTCGTAAAATTTGGTGGCCATGCCATGAAGGATGAAAGCGGAAACTTCGCACGAGCCATCTCGGCTGCACAAAAGGCTGGGGAACAGGTAGTAGTTGTTCATGGTGGCGGCCCACAAATCGATGCCGCGCTAAAAGCAAAGGGCATTGTCAGTACATGGGTAGGCGGTTTTCGAGTGACCACACAAGAGATCTTTGATGTGGTCGAGAATGTTCTTGTCAATCACGTTGGAATTGAAGTGGCAGCAACATTAGGTAGGGCCGGGATAAAGGCACAAGCCATCTCTGCCCGCACATTACCAACTGTGATTGCCAATCGACGCACGCAATTAATTGATGGAACACCTGTTGATCTTGGATTCGTTGGTGATGTCCAAAGAGTTGATCCATCAGCGTTGTTCGAGTTATTGGATTTGGGGATAGTTCCAGTTGTTGCGCCGGTTTCTTCAGATGAAGATATGAAAACAGGCTTAAATGTGAATGCCGATTTTGCAGCTGCAGCTATTGCCGCAGCTTTAGGTGCTTCTGCCTTGATAGTTATGACAGATGTTCCAGGTATTTATCGCAGCTGGCCTGATAAAAGTTCGCTCATCGAATTGATTTCTGCAGCCGAACTGGGGTCGATCAAGTCAGGATTTACAGATGGCATGGCTCCCAAAGTTCAGGCCGCACTCGATGCGCTCACTTTTGGTGCACAAGCGGTTCGCATTATTGATGGAACAGACCCCGATAGCTTTGCATCAGCCTTAGCTGGTCGAGGCGGAACGCTGGTGGTTGCATGAGTAACAAGAAGTTTTTAAATCGCTGGAGCAAATCAGTGCAGAATAATTATGGTAAACCGGCACTTACTTTGGTTAAGGGTAAGGGGATAGTTGTTACCGACGCAGACGGCAAGAGCTACTTAGATTTTCTCGGCGGCATTGCAACTAATATCTTGGGTCATGCCCACCCTGCAATTATTAGTGCTGTGACCAAGCAGGTAGCAACACTGAGTCACGTGAGTAATTTTTACGCACATCCAAAGGCGATTGAGTTGGCTGAAAAGTTAACTTTGATGACTGGTGATAAAAACGCAAAAGTATTCTTTTGCCAATCAGGCGCCGAAGCTAATGAGGCCGCGTTAAAGCTTTCGCGTCGCACGGGAAAAGTTCGGATTGTCGCTGCCCAAGGTGCTTTTCACGGTCGCACGATGGGCGCGTTATCGCTGACAGGACAGCCTTCTAAAAGGGAACCTTTCTTGCCCTTAATCAAGGGTGTTAAGCATGTTCCTTTTGGAGACATCGAAGCGATGCGCAAAGCGGTAAGCAAGAAAACTGCAATGGTAATTATTGAACCCATTATGGGAGAAGCTGGAGTAATAGTTCCTCCGGAAGATTATCTACAACAACTACGTCAACTATGTGACAAGAACGGATCACTACTAGTTATTGATGCTGTGCAGACTGGTATGGGTCGAACTGGCGATTGGTTTGGATATGAATATTCAGGCATTACACCCGATGTAATTACCTTAGCCAAGGGTTTAGGTGGTGGCTTGCCATTAGGAGCCATGATTGCATTAGGAAAAGCGGCAGAGCTTTTTCAACCAGGAGATCATGGTTCTACATTTGGCGGAAATCCAGTAACAACTGCAGCAGGCCTTGCTGCGATTCAGTTCATTGAGGCAAAGGGCATATTGAGAAAAGTTGAAATGCAGGGTGCATATTTGATCCAAGAACTAGCACTCATCCCGGGTGTCAAAGAGGTACGTGGGGCAGGGTTGTTACTTGGAATCGAACTCGAAATATTAAAGGCATCTGATGTATCAGATGCGATGCGGGATGCAGGAGTTCTTGTCAATGCAGCCAACGCAACAACTATTCGTATTGCACCTGCCCTGATTGTTTCAGATGCTCAAATCACCAAATTTATCTCTATCTTCAAGAAGGTGATTGCAGATGCCAAGTAGTGCCCAATCCGTCTCAGCTCGCAGAGCAAAAGCAATTACATTAATTAAATCTGGTGTTGTCCATTCACAATCAGATCTCGTCGTTCTTTTGAAAAAAGCTGGATACAAAGTAACGCAAGCAACTGCTAGCCGGGATCTTGAGGAGATTGGGGCGGTACGTGCCCGCAACAAAGATGGCGACAGTACCTATCAAATCCGTGAAAGTGCAGATTCTGCAATCGTTCGCAGCACACCGCTTCCTTCAAAGTTAATTTTATCCGTTGATCACAGTGCCAATCTGGCTGTTATCCATACCCCTCCAGGTGCAGCGCAGTTTTTGGCGAGTTCGTTAGATCATGCTGGTCTAACAGGCGTTATTGGCACTATCGCTGGAGACGACACGATTATCTTGGTATCGAAGAAAGCAACAGGTGGGGCCCATTTAGCGAAAGAATTACTTGTTTACGCACAAGCAGATGGAAAGAGGAAGTAATGGCTCTCTGGGGTGGACGATTTACGCAAGGAGCTGTGGAATCAGTTTTTGCGTTGTCTAGAAGCGTGCATTTTGATTGGCGTTTGGCCCCTTATGACCTGAGGTCATCAAAGGCACATCTTGCGATCCTGAAAAAAAGTGGGTTAATCGCTGCTAAAGATGCTGAAGCTATTGCACAGGCACTTAACGAACTGTCTACCGAAGTAACATCTGGAAAATTTGTAGCCAGCGATTCTGATGAAGATGTTCATAGCGCACTAGAGCGTGGGTTAACAGAAAAGCTCGGTCCCGTCGGGGGAGCACTTCGTGCTGGCCGATCACGCAATGATCAAGTAACTACTGATCTGCGACTTTTCTCGATTGATCACCTGCTGGAAATAGCTCGGCTAATTACCGCACTGCAGATAGCAATCCTGGAAAAAGCAGCAGAGTATGTAAAAGATCCTGCTCCGGGCTTCACACACATCCAACATGCCCAACCAGTTTCATTTGGTCATGAATTAGCAAAGCATGCACATGCTTTTGCTCGCGATTTGGATCGAATTAACGACTGGCTTGCACGAACATCTGTGAGCTCCTTGGGTGCAGGCGCATTAGCTGGATCATCGCTAGCACTAGAGCCGGCATTTACGGCCAAGAATCTTGGTTTTGCTTCGACATTTGCAAACAGCATTGATGCCGTTAGCGATCGTGATTACGTTGCCGAAGCCTTATTCATTTGCGCAATGATCGGCAATCACTTGTCACGCATTGGGGAAGAGTGGACTCTGTGGGCTTCACAAGAGTTTGCTTGGGCAAAGGTCTCAGATGCGTATTCAACCGGTTCTTCAATCATGCCGCAGAAGAAAAACCCAGATATGGCTGAACTTGCTCGTGGTAAATCAGGGCGACTTGTTGGCAATCTCATGAGCGTTTTAACAGTGCTCAAGGGTTTGCCCTTTGCATACAACCGTGATTTGCAAGAGGACAAAGAACCGTTGTTTGACAGCATCGACACTTTAATGTTGGTGTTGCCTGCAGTTACAGGAATGATTGCAACAACTGATTTTGATCGCGAGAAGATGGCGCTTGCAGCACCAGCAGGGTTTTCACTTGCAACAGAAATTGCTGATTATCTTGCAAAAAAGAGTGTTCCATTTGCTGATGCGCACGAGGCAGCTGGAAAGTGCGTAGCAATGTGTGAAACAACAGGTCGTCAATTACATCAGTTAACTGATGCCGAATTTCTGCAGGTTCATCCTCGATTAGACGGGGGAGTACGTGATGTTCTTACAGTCCATGGCGCCATTAATTCCCGCACAACATCTGGTGGTACTGCACCTGTCCTTGTAGCTGCCCAAATCAAAGATGCTTTAGCCGCCAATTCCAAGACCAAGAAAGAAATTGCCAGCAAGCACGCGGCATTTTCAGAGATGATGAGCGCATGAATCTAATCGAAGACCTTCGCTGGCGTGGCTTATTAGCTCAGACAACGGATGAAAAGGCGTTGCTCGAAGCATTAAAGAAGCCAACAACGCTCTATGTGGGCTTTGACCCAACTGCGCCCTCACTGCACGCGGGAAACTTAGTAGTTCTGCTAGTGCTGCGCCGCTTTCAATTAGTAGGCCACAACCCCATCGCTTTAGTTGGAGGAGCCACTGGCTTAGTGGGCGATCCCAGCGGGAAGAGTGAAGAGCGCACACTTAATAGCAATGAGATTGTTGAAGGATGGGTCAATCGTATTCGCAAGCAAGTATCTGCATTCTTAGATTTTGACGCACCTAAGAATCCTGCGGCAGTTGTCAATAATCTTGATTGGACATCACCGCTGAGCGCGATTGAATTCTTGCGTGATATTGGTAAGCACTTCAGTGTTAACCAGATGCTTTCCAAAGATTCCGTGTCAGCACGTTTAGAAGGAGGAGGAATTTCATATACCGAGTTCTCCTATCAAGTTTTACAGTCCTATGATTTCCTAGAGCTCTATCGTCGTAACAACTGCACATTACAAATTGGAGGTTCTGACCAGTGGGGAAATATCGTCGCCGGTTTAGATCTCATTCGTAGAGTTGAACAAGGTAGTGGTCATGCTTTAACTGTTCCGTTGTTGATGAAAGCAGATGGAACGAAATTTGGTAAGACGGCAGGTGGCTCTGTATGGCTAGATCCGGAGATGACTTCATCGTATGCGTTCTTCCAGTTCTGGCTAAACAGTGATGATAAGGATATTATTAACTTTTTGAAGGTGTTTTCCTTCAAGTCTCATGCCGAAATTACTGAACTTGAAAAATCACATAATGAAAATCCTGGTTTACGCGAAGCGCACCGCGCACTTGCACGTGAATTAACTTCACTTGTGCACTCAGAAGAGACAACACAACGTGTTGAAGCGGCTGCACGCGCATTATTTGGACAGGGTGAGCTTTCTGAACTAGATGAAGCCACACTTGCATCAGCACTTGCTGAACTTCCGCGCACTACGGTGTCATCTTCTGAAGAGATTCCAACCTGGGTTGATCTCTTAGCAGCAACTGGCGTTGTTGAGTCGAAATCAGCTGCGCGTCGCATCGTAAAAGAGGGTGGTGCTTATCTCAATAATGAGAAGATTTCGGGAGAAGATTTCAGACCCTCAAAATCTGACTTTTTATGCGGAAAATATGCGGTTTTGAGAAAAGGCAAGAGAGACCTCGCCGCCGTGGAGTTAACCTAAAAGCCTCTAATTTGCCCTGAAACCTTAGCGGGCATGCATAATTCTCTATTTGCAGTGTTTTGTATAACTGAACGGCATATCAGTAACCCGATTTGACCGGTCCCGCGGGGGTATGTATAGTTACGCTCCTTGCTGGGAACGGACGATTTAGGCCGGACAGTAGGCGTCGAAGATCAAGTAATTGAGCTTCAGCCAGACCAAGTACTTCATTTAGGCCAGTTTGACCGAGCCTGCGTGCATGCACTAAGTTTGGCGATCTGCCCTGAAAATTAGGAGAAATCCTAAGAAGCAGTGCGCATCCGTACCTTGAGAACTCAACAGCGTGCCATAAGTCAATGCCAATAGTGGCTTAGTTCGTCATGCTTTAAATAGCGAAAAATCATTGTTTTACAGTGCTTTTTGATTGATTAACAACCACGGCAAATATATAAATACCTCAATGAGGTATAGCCATAAAAAGCTATACCCGTTGATTTCCTTTGGTATATAAATGACAAATTAAACGACAGTTTGTTTGTCTGATCGCCAAGATGAAAACTTTCTATGGAGAGTTTGATCCTGGCTCAGGACGAACGCTGGCGGCGTGCT
>NZ_JBBAMW010000021.1:0-12752 GCF_040402275.1 Candidatus Planktophila sp.
CTGGCCAGGTTGCGTTGTTAGCTGATGCGCCAGATGCGAACTCAATCACAGTGACAGATCCAAATGGAGTCCGTGTTGATGATGGCACCATCATGATTTCTGACATGAGTGCAACCGTTGGTGTTAGACCACTTGTTGATTCTGGCATGTACACAGTCACATATTCATTACTTTCTGAAGGCGACGTTCCACTCGAAGGAAGTTTTACATTTAAGTATCAATCACCGAGTGTAATTTCTACAGCTAATCCAAATCCCGAGCCAACACAATCACAGACTCCTGCTAGCAGCAGCTGGGGAACAAATGTCTTCGTCATTATTCTTCTCTGTGCAGCACTTCTTGTAACTGTTGGGCTTTCACTATACGCACGTAAATTATTTGCGGATCGATGAATTTTTTAAACACAACCTTTAAGTACTTCAATCTACTAGGTGGCTTTGCAACCATTGGAGCGCTACTGGCTATGGGGTTCTTGCTCCTAGATGTTGAGGGTAAAGTTTCAACATCGGCTGAAAAGCTTCGTAATTTTCTCAAAGCTTCGGTAGCTCTCTGGTTTATTGGTGTTGTTGGCTCAATTCTTTTCACACTTGCTCAGATATTAGACACTCCGTTATCTGGTGCACTCGGCCTAACGACCATCAGATCATTTATTACTCAAATAACAATAGGTCAGTATTTAGCTTTTGAAGCAGTCATCGCACTAATTGTTTTCGTTAGCGCCTTCCAAGTGAAGAAAATTTTGAGTCTCATAGTCCTATTAATACTCTCCATAGTTGGATTGATTGCCCCGGTCTTTCAAAGTCATGCCGCATCTGGCGGATCACACTCTCTAGTTATTGGGTCACTCGTAATTCACGTAATTGCTTTAAGTATGTGGGTTGGTGGAATCCTTGCGATAGCAATGCTTTCTGCCTCTGATCGTGCAATTGCTGTTCCACGCTTTAGCCAGCTAGCGTTGTGGTCTGCAATCGCAGTTGTTATTAGCGGGACAGTAAATGCATGGACTCGCCTTAATTTTGAATCTGCTTGGAATTCAAGCTATGCCTACATTGTGATTGCAAAGGCCGTCGCAACCATTGCTTTGGTAGGACTTGGCTATTTGCACCGAAAGAATCTTGAAGGTAAGGAATCAATCAACTGGGTTAGTTTTGGAAAATTACTAACTGTCGAAGCGATAATTATGCTGGTTACAGTTGCAATGGGGTCTTGGCTATCAAATACAAGCTCTCCCGATCGTCCAGGAACTCAGGAATTTGATCCGGGCCTTTCGATTGTTGGTATTGCAACTCCACCAAAACCAACGTGGTCAAGCATTTTCTTAAGTTACGAACCAGATGCACTGATGATTGGAATTTTAGTAATGATGGTTGCCCTATATGTAAAGGGCGTCATAGTTCTAACTAAGCGGGGCGATAAGTGGCCAGTAGGTCGCACAATTTCATTTGCACTTGGCATATCAGTTATTGATTTTGCGACAAGTGGTGGGTTAGGCGTTTACGCGCAATTCTCTTTTTCATATCACATGCTTGCTCACATGCTTCTTGCAATGGTGGCACCTATTGGTTTAGTTCTCGGAGCACCGATGACTTTGGCACTTCGAACACTTCCCCAAGGGCGAACCCCAACTGAACGTGGAGTTCGTGGTTCATTATTGGCTGCGCTTCATTCAAAGGTTGGTGTGTTTTATACAAACCCCGTCGTTGCATTACTAATCTTTGATGGATCGCTATTTGCTTTGTATTTTACCGATTTGTTTGCCAGCATGATGCAGAGTCACATCGGACATTTGTTTATGACACTTCACTTCTTGGCAGCAGGATTCTTATTCTTCTTTGTCGTAATTGGAATTGATCCAAACCCACGAAAGATTCCATATTTGGTGCAGATAGTTGTGCTCTTTGCTGCTATGAGCATCCACGCATTTTTCTCAATTGCGTTGATGTCTACAACTACTTTGATTGACAACGGCTATTTTGCATCGCTACAAACCCCGTGGCTGACAGATTTGTTAGCCGACCAAAAGCTTGGCGCTTCTATTGGTTGGGCTATGGGCGAAGTCCCAATTTTGATGGCTTTAGTTGCAACATTTATCAATTGGCGTCGTGAAGATGCCCGTGAAGCCAAGCGGATTGATCGTAATACTGTGCGCCAGGCGGCTATGGGGCAGCCAGATGATTTAGCAAACTATAATCAGTACCTACAAAAGCTGGCACAACGAGATAAGAATGAGTCCTAATGGAAAACCTGTTTGATCTACCGTCTGAGTACAAAGAGCTACGTGCGAGCGTCCGTGCATTATCTGAAAAAGAGATTGCACCACATGCTCAAGCAGTTGATGAAGATCATCGTTTCCCACAAGAGGCAAAAGTTGCTCTCATTAAAAATGGTCTATATGCAGCTCATGTGCCAACTGAGTTTGGTGGCGATGGGGCTGATGCACTTGCAACAGTATTAATTATTGAAGAAGTTGCTCGCGCTTGTGGTTCTTCATCATTGATCCCAGCAGTTAACAAACTAGGTTCAATGCCATTGATACTTGGTGGCAATGAGGAGCAGAAGAAGCGTTGGTTACCTCGCTTAGTAAAAGGTGAAGGATTTTCATACTGTCTTTCAGAATCAGAGGCAGGATCTGATGCATCTGCAATGCGCACCAAGGTCGAGCGATCAGGTGATGGCTGGGTGCTAAACGGCAGCAAGAAGTGGATTACAAATGCTGGTGAGTCCGAGCTTTATTCAGTGATTGCACAAGGTGATCCATCAGGTGGAACAAAGGGAATTACAGCATTTGTTGTTGAAAAGTCAGATCCTGGTGTTTCATTTGGTGCACCAGAAAAGAAGATGGGAATGCGCGGTTCTCCTACTCGCGAAGTTTATTTCGACAATGTTCAACTTGGTGATGATCGTCGCATAAGCGAGGTCGGGCAAGGTTTTGCTTTGGCCATGAACACACTTGATCACACACGCATCACAATTGCTGCACAAGCGATCGGTCTTGCACAAGGTGCTTTCGATGTTGCAACGAAGTATGCCCACGAGCGTCAACAATTTGGAAAGCCAATCTTTGACTTTCAAGCAATTCAATTTATGTTGGCCGATATGGCAATGAATATAGAAGCAGCACGTTTGCTTACCTATTCTGCTGCAATCAAGAGCGAAAACAATGAAAAAGATCTCCGCTTCTTTTCAGCAGCCAGTAAGTGTTTTGCAAGTGATAGAGCAATGAAGGTGACCCAAGATGCGATTCAAGTACTTGGTGGATATGGATATGTCACCGATTACCCAGTAGAGCGAATGATGCGCGATACAAAGTTAACTCAGATTTATGAGGGAACTAATCAAATTCAGCGCATCGTAATGGCGCGTAACTTACCTAACGGTTAAAGCGCACAATAATCGAAGGCGAAGCAGCAGCATCCAAAGGGATGTCGTGTGCTTCGTGGGGCAATTCTTCGCTATTTAATTCACCGGCATATACCAATCCGATTTTCCACGCAGTCAACTTAGGCAAAGCGCGATCGTAATAACCGCCACCTTGTCCCAATCGATATCCAGATTGATCAATACGCAGAGCCGGAACTACCACAGCAGATATCTGCGAGAGATCTGTTAGTGCACCACCAAGGGGTTCTAAAATCTTCTTTCTTGTTATTAATTGATTGGGATCACCATTCCATCTGACCCAATCCAGCTGATCACCATTAATTCGGGGTAGGACTACTGTCTTTCCATCTCGCAGGAAGGCTTCATTGATTTCAAGGGTACTTGGTTCAAACTCATAGGAAACATAAGAGGCGATAGTTGTGGCTGAGACAATTTCTGATGCTTTTAGGATGACATTAAAGTTACAGGGGATGAATTTCTGAGAACGCTCGCGACGGGCGCGATCGCGTAATGCGATTTTCTGATCTGTCATTTAAATCTCCCGTTAAATCCCAAAGATTAAACTGTTCAACAAGTAGGGTGTGATTATGTCAGAACACACACGGGTAGATGAGTTTCTAACCTCCTTACTCGCCATCTGCAAACCACTAGAGCCATTTGAGATGCCATTGCTAGATGCACATGGCGCAACTCTTTCTGAAGACATTTTCGCCGGAGAGCGCTTAGTCCTTCGCTCCGGTACTCGTATTCGCTCGACCCAGATTGGGCTTGCTGCATCAATTGGTAGAGACCATCTGCCAACACGCCCGCACCCACGCGTTGTAGTTCTCTCTGCTGGCCCTGATTTAGTTGAACCAGGCCAGCCGTTAAAGAATGCTAGCGATGAGTACGAAACAAATTCTTGGCTACTAACAACTGCTGTTCGCGAAGTAGGCGCAGTTGCTTATCGAGTTCACTCAATTCCAGATGATGAAGCTCAATTACAGAAGGTTATTGAGGATCAATTGGTGCGCGCAGATCTAATAATCATCAGCGGAGAACGAAATGATGATTCATTCGATTTAATTTCACGCACACTCGCCGGACTTGGTGCAATCACCACCGTTGATTTGGCGATTGAAGCAAGTGGCCGCCATAACTTCGGAACAATTGGGCCAGATAACACCCCGGTAGTGACTCTTCCTGGTGATCCAATTGCGGCATACATTTCTTTTGAACTATTTGTTCGCCCAATGATTCGCACGATGCTGGGAGCAGCAACAATTCACCGCCCATCAGTTAAGGCTGCACTTGAAAAGCCAATCGAATCAGCAGCTGGAATGCGTTCGTATATTCGGGCAATCTTGGCTGATGATGGAAAATCTGTCGCACCACTTGTCGATCAAGATGAGCAATCAACTTTGTCTGACGCCAATGCATTTATTGCAATGACAGAAACTGATACAGCATTAAAAACTGGAGATCAGGTCAATGTTGTAGTTCTTGAGCGTCGATATATCTAGTCTCATGAGCACCAACTGGCCTGTACTTTTAGAGAACGAGCAAATCTTTTTACGGCCGTTACGTTTTCGAGATCGAAAAGTATGGAATCAAGTACGAGCAGAGAATCGCGATTGGCTCTCGCCTTGGGAAGCCACGATCCCTTCGATAAGTGAAGAAAGCTATAAGGAGCTGCCTTCCTATTATGAAATGGTGAAGATTCTCAATCATGAGGCGCGCAATGGTCGCTCCTTTTCCTTTGCAATCTGGAATGGTAAGAACTTAATTGGCCAGATATCCCTTGGTGGAGTTATTTATGGCGCAATGCGCGGGGGACACATTGGATATTGGATTGATCGCAATTTTGCCAATCGCGGCTATACAACTTCGGCAGTTGAAATGCTTACGCAGTACGCATTTGAGGTTCTCAAACTGCATCGCGTTGAGATAAATCTAAGACCAGAAAATGCCTCAAGCCGACGGGTAGCTGAAAAAGCTGGCTTTATTTTCGAAGGTGATCGTCCTCGATACCTGCATATCGATGGCCACTGGCGAGATCACATCTGTTTTGTTAAGGAAAATTCTGCGATTAAGTAGTACTTAAATCCCATAAAAGTATCGCCCCTTCCTTTAGATTTATCCATCATGACTTCGGGACTTATCTATATTGCGATCATCGGTATGTGGGTCGCTTATTTCGCACCCCGTTGGATTCATGACCGCAATGAGTTTTCCGGAAAGTCAGTTGAACGTTTTAAAAGTGCATTACGCGTAGTCGCAAATCAATCTCCACAAACTTCAACAACTAGTGGAGCCATTCACATTGATCTAGATCTGGAAGCGAAGATTCGCCAGAGTCTGTTACGTCGCAGGATCACATTTGTATTAATCGCTTTTTCACTCATCACAACAGTTGTAGGTGGAATTATGAATACGATGCCATTTATTTATGCAGCAGTTCCATTATCTGGAATGTTGATTTATATCGCCAATGTTCGGCGACATGTTATTGCTGATCAACTGCACACACGTCGCGTTACGCAGGTACATCGCCGCAGTTCTGGAGTGTCTGCAACAAACTTGGCTGAGGTTGTTCAACCAAAGCCAACGACAGAACACTGGATTCCTTTGTCTGAGCGCGAGCTAAAAGGTGTAGTAATTTTACCTAAGGGTTCTGCTGCAGTTCGAAATGCCTGGGAACCAACTGAAGTTCCTGTTCCAACATATGTGAATGCACCGAAAGCTGTTACCTCCAAGCGTGTTATTGATCTGACTACTCCTGGACAATGGAGCGAAGAACAAGAACGTCTTGAGCGCGAAGCACTTGCTGCAGCCTCACCTTCTCGTGATCAAATCTTTGATCAACAATTGGCTGATGAAGCAGTTGAGCGCTTGAGTCAAGCTCGGGCAGCTAACGAATAATTAGATCCACGATTCAAACCACATGCGAAGGTGCCAATCTTCGTATGTAATTATTTGTCCCGTAAATAGTGGAATAAAGAAGATAAAACACAGCAGGATTAGAGCAAATATGCCGCCCACAATTGATTGCGAAACCGCTGGTTTTAAACCACTATCCAGTAATAGTTTTGCGCAATACACAATCGCCACAATCAAAAACGGCTCAATAATAATGGCGTAGAAGGAAAAGACTGTGCGCTGTTGCATAGCAAACCACGGTAAATAACCAGCCACAACGCCAAGAACAATAATGTTTGCTGCAGAGTCAACGCGATGATGGATCAAGGACTTAATCCAATACCCAATGACAACAGCAATTGAAATTGTTCCTACCCACCACAAAATTGGAGTTCCTAATGCTAGAACTTCTTGTGCACAACTTTTTGCTCCGCACCCCTTGGGAGATTCATAGAAAAATGATGTTGGTCTACCCATGACGAGCCAACTCCAAGGGTTTGCTTCATAAGGATGCTTCTCAGTTAACCCAGTATGAAAGTGGAGCATCTCTAAGTGATAGTGAAGCCAAGAGACAAGTGGATTGCTAGACCATTGGCGACTCCAGCCACGATCAGAAATAAACCATCCGGCCCATGTGAGTGTGTATACAAAAACTGGCAACACTCCGTATTGCAAAAACTTTGCCGCAATTGATTTTAGAGATTTTCTTATGTCACGTGTAACCAATATTTGGTATACCGCTATCAAGCCAATCACTGCTACAAAATAGATAGCGCTCCATTTGCACCCAATAGCTAATCCAAATGCAATACCTGCCCATATGTGTCTGTTGCCATGCCACAAGAGAACACCTAACAGAGTGAAAAATGTTAGGAACAAATCTAAAAGTGCGGTCCGTGAATGCACAAGGAGTAATCCATCTAGAGCCATCAACGCTGCTCCGAGTGCTGTTAATAGTGGCGAGTAGAAAAGAACATGTACTAAGCGAGCAAAGAGCAGAATCAAAAGAGTTCCAAAAACTGCTGAGGCAAAACGCCAGCCAAATTCATTGTCACCAAATAACTTAATTCCACTTGCTATCAGCCATTTACCAACAGGGGGATGAACAATGAATTCGGGATTTGCACCATCGATTTCAACGCCGTGCATCAAAAAGTCGCGTGCGCCATCAACGTAATAGACCTCATCAAAAACAAAGCCCTTAGGTAATCCAAGATTGATAATGCGCAGCACAAATGATGCAAGTGCAATCAGAATCGGTGCAATTGCGGCCATGGGACAAGAGTATGGGCGTTTGCGCACAATTACTGAGAGGATTAGCCCATGACGCTCATCTTGGCAGCTACCCCTTTGGGAAATCCTGGGGATGCAAGCCCTCGATTAAAAGGCGCAATTGAAAACGCATCGATTATTGCAGCCGAAGACTCGCGTCGCTTTCATCGCTTGTGTGCAGATATTCAAGTGACATTTACTGCCCGTGTTCTATCTTTCTTTGAAGGCAATGAAGAGGATCGCACCCGCGAATTAATTGCCGAACTAAAAAGCGGTGCAACGGTGCTAGTTGTCTCAGATGCCGGAATGCCAACAATTAGCGACCCAGGTTTTCGACTGATGCGAGATGCAATGGCAGAAGGAATTGAAGTGTCTGTTATCCCCGGACCAAGTGCGGTCACAATGTCAGTTGCATTGTCAGGTCTTCCCACAGATCGTTTTTCCTTTGAAGGATTTCCACCCCGAACTGCTGGTGCGCGGTTGGCAACTTTTGAAAAACTTAGATTTGAAGAACGCACCATGGTTTTCTTTGAAGCACCTCATCGCTTAACCGATTCTATAGTTGATGCGGTTAATGTTTTTGGAGCAGACCGACTCGGTGCAATTTGTCGTGAAATGACTAAGCGATATGAAGAAACTATTCGTGGCAATCTTGGCCAACTGTCTGCATGGGCATCTGGCAATGAAGTTCTTGGCGAAATCACCCTTGTGATTGCAGGTGCTGTCACTGATTCAGCATCGTTGACAGCTGCAGATATGGTGGACCGAGTTCGTGAATTTGAGGGTGCTGGAATGGATCGAAAGAGTGCTATTGCAACCGTTGCCGATGAGTTTGGCATTGCAAAGCGCCTTGTTTATGCCGCAGTCGTTGATGCCAATAAGATGAGCCAGTGACTAAGTCTTTCTACCTAACGACGCCGATTTATTACGTCAACGATGCCCCTCATATCGGGCATGCCTACACAACCGTTGCCGGTGATGTTCTTACCCGTTGGCATCGTCAAAAGGGCGAATCAGTATGGTTTTTAACTGGAACAGATGAACATGGTCAGAAAGTTATGCGCACTGCAGAAAGTAACAATGTTGCCCCGCAAGCTTGGGTCGATAAGTTAGTTCAAGATGCTTGGAAGCCGAATTGGGAACACTTAAATATTGCTCATGATGACTTTATTCGCACCACAGAAAAGCGTCACACCGAGCGCGTTCAAAAGTTTTTGCAGTCACTTAAAGACGCAGGCCACATTTATGCTGGTAAGTATGAAGGTCCATACTGTGTTGGATGCGAAGAGTTCAAACTTCCTGGTGACTTAATCGACATCGATGGCGCTAAGTGCTGTCCGATCCACAGCAAGCCAATTGAATTAGTCAATGAGAACAACTGGTTCTTCAAGTTGTCCGCTTTCGTTGAACCCTTACTTGCTCATTACAAGAATAATCCTGATGCATGCCAACCTGAAAGTGCACGCAATGAGGTGGTTTCATTTTTAGAAGGTGGAGTTTCAGATCTTTCAATCTCGCGTTCAACATTTGACTGGGGTATTCCAGTTCCGTGGGACACAGATCAAGTTGTCTATGTTTGGTTTGATGCCCTGCTTAACTATGCAACAGCGGTTGGATTAACAGATGCCCCTGATTCTGAAGGTGGCAAGAAGTTTGCCCAAACGTGGCCAGCAGATGTTCACTTGGTTGGTAAAGATATTTTGCGTTTCCATGCAGTTATTTGGCCAGCGATGTTAATGGCCGCAGGACTTGATGTGCCAAAGAAAGTTTTTGCTCATGGTTGGTTATTAGTTGGCGGCGAAAAGATGAGTAAGAGTAAATTGACCGGTATTGCTCCTAAGGACATTACAGATCACTTTGGAATTGATGCATTCCGTTATTACTTCTTACGCGCTATCCCATTTGGCACTGATGGATCTTTTTCTTGGGAAGATATGAGCGCCCGCTATACATCAGAGCTAGCAAATGACTTTGGAAACTTAGCTTCGCGCAGCGCAGCAATGGTAGAAAAGTACTGCGCAGGGGTACTGCCAGCTGTTAGGCATGATGCAGGACTTGAAGCAGCGTTAGTTGAAACAGTCAAAAAAGCTGATGTAGCGATGTGCGCACTTGATTTCCAGGGCGGAATTTTGGCAATTATGGATTTTTGCAAGCAAGTAAATGGTTATGTAACTATCAAAGAGCCATGGATTCTTGCCAAAGATCCTGCCAATCAAGCTCAGCTAGAAGAAATTTTGTATAACACCGCAGAATCATTACGCGCACTTGCTGTTCTACTCCATCCAGTAATGCCTCAAACATGTGAAATCTTGTGGCAGAGCCTTGGCGCACAAGCAGCACTGGGAGATTTGTCTGCACAAAAGATTTCAGAGGTGGCCATTTGGGGCCAGTTACCTGCTGGTGCAACTGTTACCAAGACTCCAGTTTTGTTCCCACGCCTAGAAACTCCTGCCTAAACACCAATGGCTGATCGCCACAATCGCGATATCGAAAGACCTCGCGCGCCATTGCCAGAACCCCTACCGGTTCCAACAGTTGATGCGCATGCACACATGGAGATCGTTACCGATGCTGCCTTTGATTCACAAGAGGTGGCTGATGTAATTGCCGAAGCAAAATCTGTCAATGTTGATCGCATAGTTCAAGTTGGATATTCAGCAGAACAATCCAAATGGTGTGTTGCAGCAGCAGATAAGTGGAACACATCTGTACTGGCAACTGTTGCACTACATCCAAACGAAGCACCAGTTGTCGCAGACCTTGAAGCTGATCTAAAGATTATTGAAGTACTGGCGCAGCATCCACGTGTGCGCGCAATTGGTGAAACAGGACTTGATTACTTCCGCACACCACCTGAGCTTCGAAGACGTCAGCAGGATTCCTTCAAATGGCACATCGAATTAGCAAAGAAAACAAAGAAGGCACTTGTCATCCATGATCGTGATTCACATGATGATGTCTTATCGGTATTACTTGAAGTCGGAGCACCTGAAAAGACTGTCTTTCATTGCTTTTCAGGTGATGTTGAAATGGCTAAAACTTGTATTGAACGCGGATACATCCTCTCCTTCGCTGGCACGTTGACCTTTAAAAATGCCCCAGACTTGCGAGCTGCTGTAAAGCTTGTGCCTATTGATCAGCTGTTAGTCGAAACAGATTCGCCATTTTTATCTCCCGATCCACATCGTGGTGCGAGTAATACGCCTGCGCAGATTGCAACAATTGTGCGAGCTATGGCGGCAGAGCGAAATCAAGATTTAGCAGAACTTGCAACAGCACTTGGCGACAACGCCGAACGTATCTTTGGGTCTTTCGCGCCATGACGCTGCTAGGTGCGGCACAAATCCGCGAACTTGCTGCGCAGTTAGATTTAAAACCATCTAAGTCACTAGGACAAAACTTTGTCATTGACTCAAATGTTTGCACAAAAATTGTGCGCACAGCCGGTGTGACAAAAGATGATATTGCTTTAGAAATTGGGCCAGGCCTTGGCTCGCTAACTCTTGCCATGCTAGAGGTTGCAAAGTCTGTAATTGCAGTTGAGATTGATTCACGTCTTGCTCAACAACTACCAATAACCGTAGCCCAGCACTTTGAGCACCCAGAGAATCTGACGGTCATTAATAAAGATGCTTTAGCTGTCAATGAATTGCCTGTTGAGCCAACTGTTCTTGTTGCAAACCTTCCATATAACGTTTCTGTGCCAGTACTACTTCATCTGCTTGAAAAGTTTCCAACACTTCGCACGGGTGTTGTGATGGTGCAAGCAGAAGTTGCAGATCGATTGGCAGCAAAGCCTGGTGGTAAGGAGTACGGAATCCCGAGTGTTAAAGCAGCATGGTGGGCTGATGTGAAAAATGTTGGGACAGTTTCTAGGTCAATCTTTTGGCCAGCACCAAATGTTGACTCCAAGTTAGTGGGTTTTACCAGACGCGAAACAGCAGGCAGTGAAGAATCTCGCGCGAAAGTCTTTACGATTATTGATGCAGCCTTTGCTCAGCGTCGAAAAATGCTGCGATCAGCCCTTTCTAGCCTGTATGGATCATCTTCGGCTGCTGAAGCGATTTTGATGAAAGCCGGAATCGATCCCACACTTCGAGGCGAAGCTTTGCAAATTGAATCTTTTTGCAAGATCGCTGCCGTTGCACCTGACATTTTCTAATTGCAGTTATAGGGTCACTGTATGCCAGTAAAAAGTGTGACCGTGCGCGTACCTGCAAAGGTCAACCTTCAATTATCTGTTGGGCCAAAAGAGGCTGATGGCTATCACAACTTAGTATCAGTATTTCAAGCAATTTCAATCTTTGATGATGTGACAATTAAGTTAACTGAACCTGGTACCGGTTTAACAATTGCAGTAACTGGCGAGCAAACTCATGGCGTTCCGGCTGATGCAAAAAATCTAGCAGCTAAAGCTGTCGCACTTATTTCAAAAGAGTATGACTTAACAGTTGATGCTCATATTGAGATCAAAAAATCAATTCCAGTTGCTGGTGGAATGGCCGGTGGCAGCGCAGATGCTGCAGCAACAATTGTTGGAATCGACCACCTCTACTCACTTGGGATGTCTCGCGAAGAAATGGTTGAGATTGCGGCCCAACTTGGTAGTGATGTTCCATTTATGCTCAGTGGCGGAACTGCAATTGGCACAGGTCGCGGTGATCAATTGACCGCAGCTCTTTCACGCGGTACCTATCACTGGGTACTTGCACTCTCCACACATGGATTATCAACACCGGCTGTTTATGCCGAGTGTGATCGCTTGCGCGCTGAACTTGAAATCATTGAACCTCAAACACATGAAGGATTAATGCAAGCGTTGCTAGCTGCAGATTCTCCAGCTGTTGGTAAATCACTTGTTAATGATCTACAAGCCGCAGCATGCTCTTTGCGTCCAGCTTTGCGATTAGTTTTAGATGTTGGTCAGGAGTACGGCGCACTTGGAGCAATAGTTTCTGGCTCAGGCCCGACCGTTGCGTTCTTAGTTGCTGATGTTGATGCCGGCCTTGATTTAACGGTGGCGCTAACGGCTAGCGGGGTAGTGGGCAGCGTTGTGCGGGCCTTTGGTCCTGTGGCTGGGGCGAAAGTAATCTCCTAATAGGGCGCAGTTGGTCACAAGCACCACCATTTATGAGGGAGAATATGGGTTCCGCCATTGTGTAGTGGCTAGCACATGGGCCTTTGAAGCCCAGGGTCCAGGA
>NZ_JBBAMW010000022.1:0-11186 GCF_040402275.1 Candidatus Planktophila sp.
TGTGCGTTGGTTGCACATACAAATACGGAAACTCAGGTCCCGGTTCACCTGCCTGGCTCTATGTTTCAAAGCGCGTGCAAAGTGAACTACAAGTTCCAATCCAAGGTTGGTTTGCCCAAGATGCACAATTTGAAATGGGCCCAGTCTTTGAGCGTTCACAAACAATTCGAGGATTTCAGATTGCTAGTCCATCGTTGATGGGCATCCGTTGCGTGCAGACAGCATTTTCAATGATTAAAGAAGCTGGCATCGATGCAATAGCCCATAAGGCTGCAGTTGGAACTCAGATGATGATCGAGCTATATGACGCTTGGTTAGCACCACTTGGGATCGAATTAAACACCTCCCGTGATGCAAAAGAGCGCGGTGGACACATCTCTCTTGTTCATCCGGATGCTGCACAAATATGTGTTGCCCTACGCACGATTTCAAATGTAATTCCTGATTACAGAACACCTAATTCAATTCGCTTAGCAATTTCTCCCCTGCCAACTTCATATGTTGAAATCTGGGATGGGTTAGAACGTATGCGGGATTTAGTGGCATCTGGCCGCTATAAAGAGGTTAAAGAAGGCGGGTCTCGCGTCACATGAGCGAAAACTTTGATTCAGCACTGACATACACATCATATTTAGCTGTAGATGAACTTCTTAAACTGCAACGCCCATTGTCTACTGGTCCAGAACATGATGAAATGCTTTTCATTATCATTCATCAGACTTATGAACTGTGGTTCAAACAATTAATTCATGAATTCAAGCAAGCACAAGTTGCAATGGAGTCAGGCGATTCGCATTACTCACTAGCTATCTTGGGACGTATCAGAACAATTCTTAAAGTCTGTGTCACACAAATCGACATCTTAGAAACAATGACACCACTGCAGTTCAATGCCTTCCGTTCATATCTCTCATCTTCAAGTGGTTTCCAGTCTGCTCAGTTCAGAATGGTTGAAGCATTATTGGGTCGCCGCGATAGCAAGATGGCAGGACACCTACCGTTAGATATTCAAGAGCAGATTAAGGAAATCACCGTGCGCAACAGTGTGTGGGATTCGGCTCTTGTCTATATCTCAAAGCGTGGCCATGCAGTTCCTACAGATGTTCTCAATCGCGATAAATCAACTGCATATGTTGCAAACACTGCTGTGCAAGAAGTATTACTAGAGGTGCACCGCAAGGATCCAGAATCTGCAATGGTGTGTGAGCGCTTAGTAGATATCGATGAAGGTATGCAGGAATGGCGCTATCGCCACGTGAAAATGGTGGAAAGAACTATTGGCCACAAAATAGGAACTGGTGGATCCAGCGGTGTTGCCTACTTAAGTAGCACCTTGTTTAATCCAACTTTTCCAGATCTATGGGAGATCCGCTCCAGTTTTTAGTTTGGCAGACCTGCAATAACGATCTCTGAAAGATCTTTGCGTGATCGCGGTGCAACTTCGCGATCATAGGCAGGACCTTCTAGTTGATCTGCTGGTGCTTGCTTGCCAACAGCCATAATCACAATTGGAACTGCCCCATCAAATAACGCAGCAGCTTTCTCATGATCAAAGCCAGCCATCTGGTGAATAACATAACCACGATGGTGAGCCTCAATAGTTAATTGTGCTGCAGCTAATCCGCAGTCATACATAAATGTTGGTATTGCAGTTCCATCTGCTTGCGTCGGAGTTCCAGCAATTGCCACAAATGCTGCTGCTCGCTTTGACCAGCTTTGGTTAAAGGGCACAAGACATTCAAGCAGTGCTGTGAAGTTTGAATCATCTCTTTTACCTGCTATCAAACGCCATGGTTGGAGATTATTGGCCGATGGCGCCCAGCGTGCAGCTTCAAGCAATGCTAATAAATCTTGGTTTTCAATAGTTGCGGTTGCATCAAGTGAACGTGGGCTACGACGCTCTGCAATGAGATCGTGAATTTCTACTGAAGTATCGGCTCTAGTCATGGCCGCGAGCCTATCTTACAATTAGCGATAGTGATAAATGAGAATTGCAACAATTGAAAATACTGCGCCACCTGCAACCAAAAAGTATTTTACCCAAGGCTTCATGCCAGTTCGTTCTGCTGCCTTTGCTGCTATTTCCTTAGTTTTCATCATGACTCGTCCTGCCCATGCAAACTCAGTTGCCAAAATACCTAGCCCTGCCAAAAGAATAAGAATTCCTGGACCTGGGCCAATTAATGCAACAGAGCCTGCAGCAGTGATTCCGCCACCGATAACACCAATAATCACGCGCCACACTATGCGACCTGCCTGGGTCTTTTTAATCCAAGAGCGAAGATTCATTTTGTTTTTGTCACAATCATTTCTTTTCCATAGGCTGCAAATGCTATCTCTTCTCGGCGCTTTCTGTAATTTGCTGAAGCGCCTTCAATTATATGCTCGTATCTAGTAGCAGACTTAATCAATGGGTGTAGTTCTGCAGCAGTGGTGTGGCTACCAAACACGGGCGGTGCTTGATCAATTTCCTGTACAGAAATGTGTGGATTTAAGAAGCGATAGACCAATGCAACTCGGCGCAAACCTAGGTTTGCAACATGGCGTAACCCACGGTTGATGTGATCCTGAGCCATCAGGCGAGCAAAGGTAAGTGTCTTTGCGCGAACTGGTTTTAGTTCAATCGCTAGTTCATACAACATCGCTGCAATCTCCTGGCCACCAGTTGTGTTGGGTAGCTCTGCGCACTTGTCCGACAAACGCTTACGCACAGCAGGATCTTGCAACATCTTTACCTTTTCAGTGATGTCAACTAAATCTGCTTGGTCTGCGCGCAAGGCATATCCAAAGTCATTGCACCACTGTGCTCGTGCCTCTTGGTCATCAGTTCCACGGATATTTGAAACGAAAACTGTAGGAACTTGTGCTGGCAATAGTTCATGCACACCGTTATATCCAGTTGCACATATACCAGCATCAAAGGCGTGTAATACCCTGGCAAGTGGGAAGTAACGAACAACCTTTAGGTCAAGACCTTCGGGCGCAAGTGAATTGCCATCTTTATCAACTGGTGCCTTAGTCAAGATAACCTGCAGATCTTTCCAACCAAGTAATCCTGATAATGCCGCAGTTACCTTTTCATTCACATCGCTGTCGCCTGTACCCAACTGCACAAGTGCGGTTGGGCGATTGAGGTCTAAACCAAGTGCGCGGCGCGCATCATCGCGTGACAACGCATCTTCTTTGCGAAAGAGTGAAACGGGAGAAGTTAAAACAGAGTCTTTACGGTTTGCAGTTGGACCAAAATCATATGCCCGCGCAATATCACCTGGCTCGATGACTGTGTCCATCATCTTTGATTGCAACCCTAGAATGAAACGCTGAGGCTTTTTTTGCCACAATCCACGACGCACCCACACCAACTTCAAGTGTGGGTTGGCATTCTTTGCAGCAATAACCCCTGGATAAGGAACAACGCCATCAAATGACAAAACTTTTGCACCGGTTTCTTCAACTAGTGCTAACAAGCGATCCCGTAAATACACATCCCATTTTTCACGGCTCATCCACATTCGATCTCGGCCGGGAATGTATTCACATCGAATCCCCATAAATGCAGGAACCTCTGCGATGCCGCCAGCCATCGACACAATAATTGGGTTAGCAACATCTTTTAGTGCAAGAGCAACCGCACTTGCACGTGCAAGGTGACCCATTCCGACTCCATTGCTTGTAGCAAGGATGATGGTTGGCTTCTGGCTCATGTAGTTAATTACTCCACGATAAATGTAAAGGGATTGTCGTTCTGGTTGCATCTATTGATGAAAGATCAGATCTGCTTGGCATTATGAAGACATCGTTATAGGTGAGGTCATGGGATGGTTCATTTATGAATAGCACGTAGGCAAACAATACTCAGGTAGAATAGAAGAATGTCTAAACCACTCATATCTGTACGTGGGTTGACCAAGGTTTTCGGGGATCTCACCGCTGTAGACGGCGTTGATTTTGATGTTGCTAAGGGTGAGTCCTTCGGATTGCTGGGCCCAAACGGTGCCGGTAAATCAACCATTATGCGCATCTTGGCCGCAACATCTACTCGCACATCGGGCACTGTTGAAATCTTGGATAAAGATCCTGAAAAGTTTGGCCCACTTGTCCGAGCACATCTAGGTATCGTCCCGCAGGAAGATAATTTAGATGGAGAATTAACAGTTACCGAGAATCTCTTTATCTACGGTCGTTACTTTGGCCTTCCTAAGAAGTTTATTAAGACAAAGATCGAAGAACTTCTAGAGTTCGCACAGCTTGAAGAAAAGCGGGATGTAAAGGTTCAAGCACTTAGCGGTGGAATGAAGCGCCGTTTAACAATTGCACGTGGTCTTGTAAGCGAACCAGATATTTTGTTATTGGATGAGCCAACTACAGGCCTTGATCCACAAGCTCGACATATATTGTGGGATCGCTTATTCCGTTTGAAAGAGCAAGGTGTAACTCTTGTTCTCACAACTCACTTCATGGATGAAGCAGAACAATTATGTGATCGCCTTGTCGTAATGGACAAAGGTGCAATCATGGCCGAAGGCTCACCTCAAGGTTTGATTAAGCAATATTCAAGCAAAGAAGTTCTTGAAGTTCGCTTTGGTAGTGACCGCAATAAAGAGGTTGCCCCACAGTTATCACAGATGTGTGAGCGTATGGAAACTTTGCCTGACCGTCTCTTGATGTATACCGAAGATGGCGAAAAGCTTCTAGAACAAATTGCTGCGGCCAAGATGCATCCAACTACATCATTGGTTCGACGCTCTTCTTTGGAAGATGTCTTCTTGCGTCTAACTGGAAGAACTTTGATTGAATGAACACAGGCATTGATGTTCCTCAGATTCAACGCTTCGGTGCGCTGTATATAGCCTCTGCGCGTTTGAAATCTATATCTAAGTGGAAGGCGATTATCGCTGCCGTAGACATCGGAAATCCCTTGTTTTACTTGATCGCCGTGGGTGTAGGCATCGGTGTTCTCGTTGAACAAGGCTCTGGAACGAGTGGTACAAATGGCATTAAATACATTGCTTTTATCGCACCTGCTCTCTTGGCTAACTCAGCAATTGCAGGGGTAATGGATGAAACCATATTTCCAACTATTGAAGGCTTTAAATGGCGCAAACTGTTCTTCGCCCAAAATGCAACGCCAATTACTGGGCGTCAAATTGCTCTAGGTGTTTATCTTTCAGCGTTATGCCGGGCAATCTTTAGTGTTTCTATTTATTACGTACTGCTTATTGCTTTTAACGTTGTGGAGTTTGGCCCAAGTATTTTGCTCATCCCCATTGCAGTTCTTGGTGGCGGCGCGTTTGGTGCCATTATTTTATTTGCTGCAGCGAAAATAGAAAAGGATGATCAGTTCTTCAATATTCTTGGACGCCTAGTAATCATGCCAATGTTTTTATTTTCTGGAACATTCTTTCCTTTGTCCTCTATGCCAATCTACTTACAACCAATTGGATGGATTTCTCCTTTGTGGCATGCCACAGAACTTGGGCGTGAAGCCGCATTTGATTACGGAGTTAGCAATCTAATGATTGCAGTTCACTTAATCTTTTTGTCTACCTTAGTAGCGATCGGTATTACCCTTGCAATGCGCCAATTTGAACGGAGGTTGGCAAAGTGAGTGCTGCCGTTGAAATTGCAGAAAGAAGTAAATCTACGGCGATGTATGCCGGCCGACCTTATGTGTTGCTTGAGCGAGGTTGGCTCGCATTTAGATCTACTAACTGGATCCCTGTTGTGACAGGTTTTGTTGAGCCAGTTCTTTTCTTATTAGCTTTTGGTTACGGCATGGGGAATCTTGTTGGAGACGTCACCACTGGCGACACAACAATTGATTACACCTTATTTATTGCACCAGGTTTACTCGCAAATAGTGCGATGAATGGTGCAATTTATGATTCAACGTGGAATGTCTTCTGGAAGCTCAATGAATCCAAGTTATATAAGACAATGCTTTCCACGCCTCTTGGGCCGCTAGACATTGCACTCGGTGAGATCAGTTGGGCTCTTATTCGCGGCCTGGTCTACTCACTTGGCTTCCTAACTGTCGTCACTGCACTAGGGCTCACTCCTAGCTTCTGGGCGCTGCTGGCAATCCCTGCCGCATCACTAGTGGCATTTGGCTTTGCCTCATTTGGAATGGCTGTGACCTCGTACTTCAAGACCTACCAGCAGATGGGCTTCATTAACATCATCTTGTTGCCGATGACTCTGTTCTCTGGCTCCCTATATCCAATCGCTGTCTATCCAGATTGGGTAGAAAAGATCATCATGGCTTTGCCGCTGTGGCATGGCATTGAATTGGTTCGAGCATTCTGGTTTGGCAATCTCACTTCAGGCGTTCTAGTCCACATCGCTTACTTCCTAGTGATGATTGCTGCTGGACTCTTTGTTACATCACGCAGATTACGTGCACTCTTTCTTCGTTAATCAACACTAAAGGTTGCATCAGCAACTAATGCAGGACATTTCCAACCAGGTGCGATCACTGGTTCAAAATGCCACCATTCGTTTTCAAAGACACGACATAAACCAAACTTTGATCCATTTACTTCTAACCAGCCAGCACCAACTGGTTCATCTGGATAGTTAACATCTATTGCAACTCCCCATGGATGATGTGAAAAAAGCGGCGGTGCAACCAACTTACTTGCCTCTTGTGCGCTTCCATACTTTTTAATCGCTTGAGCGAACAATGTATTTTGACGACCAAGAGATCTAAAACCTGATGCAATTTAGAGAGCTTGTCCATCTATCTTTGCTGCAGCTTGCGCCGCCTTAAATCGATTCATAAGTTGTTTATCTAGTTTGTCTGGGCGGATTAATGAACGTGATATTGCACCTGCGCCTAATGAAAGTTCAGTTTTTTCACAGCCTTTTATCACATTAGATACACGAATTGCATAATTTGTCTTATTTGCACAACTTAAGGGAATAGTGTCGGATGCCTGAGAAATCCCATTTATTGACAAAAAAGCCAATAAAAAGGCCAAAAACGCCCGGACTTTACGCATGCCGTGAGTCTAACGGGGTTGCTTTTTAATTAAAGAGTGAGAGAATTACACCTAATTAAGAAATTAACTAAAACGAACCGGGAGAGTACTTCTCAAACGAGTTTCAAACGCTGAAACCTTTGCCGTACAAGTTTTACAAATGCTGACACAAAGTAACCACAAGCAAACATATAGATTTGTCCCTACAGCATCAGTTCCAGTAGACCCGAAACGGGTTGAAGTTATTCTCAAGCAAGAATGGGAACTTTTCACTAAAAACACTGGCAAGAGCGCCGAGGAGAGCTGCCGTTCCTTTAAATCCATGCCCTTAGGCGTTACCTCCAGCTTCCAGCACTGGGATCCATACCCAATCTCTATCGTCTCAGCCAAGGGCGCATACATGACCGATGTTGATGGTCGACAGCTCCTAGATCTATCTATGGGCTTTGGTGCGATGTTTGCAGGTCACTTAAACCCAACTGTTATTGAAGAAATTCAAAGCTCATTAACAACAGGAATGCTTTTTGTTACACCGTCACCAACTTCAACAGATGCTGCGGAAATGATCTGCAAGCGATTTGAAATTGACCAAGTTCGCTTTACTAACAGCGGAACTGAATCAACAATGTATGCAGTCCGTGTTGCACGCTCTGCGTCAGGTAAAATGGGAATTCTTAAGGTCGAGGGTGGTTACCACGGTAGCTATGATCCTTTTGTTGTTTCAGCCAAACCACCTCTAGACAAGGCTGGCGATCCTGAAGAGCCAACTGCGGTGATGGATTCCAACTTAGTTCCAGGCGATATTTACATTGTTCCTTACAACAATGCCCCTGCACTTGAAGCAATGTTTGAAAAGAATGCTTCAAAGATTGCTTGTTTCATCGTTGAGCCAGTTCTAGAAAACCTTGCAATCATCCTGCCGGATGAGGGCTACCTAGAGCGTGTTCGCGAACTCTGCGATGAGTACAACGTCATTCTTATCTTTGATGAAGTAAAGACAGGCCTCACAGCTGGTGCACACGGTGCATCTGTTCGTTTAGGTGTTGAACCAGATCTAATTACTCTTGCTAAATCAATTGGTGGCGGAGTTCCGCTAGCTGCATTTGGTGGAAAAAAGAAGTACATGGATTTTGTAACAAACGGCAAGATGGCGCACTTCGGCACATTCAACGGTAATCCCCTTGCAATGGCAGGTGTTCGCGCAATTGATCGCCTTTGTTCTGATCAAGCCCTGGCTGATGCAGAAGCGCTTAATCAGCAAGCATTAGATCGCATCAGTGAAATCATTGATGAGTACCAGTTGCCTGCACATACAGTTGGATTTGGCGTAAAGGGCTGTGTTACATGGTCCACAACACCTGTTCGCAACTACCGCGACTACAAAGCAACAGACTTTGGTATCGCTGAAGCACACTGGTTATTTGCACTCAACCGCGGAATCATCACTCCTCCAGGACTAGATGAGCAGTGGTTAATCTCTTTGGCACACGGCCAAAAAGAGATTGATCTACTTGTTGAAGATTTCCGCGAGTTTGCTAAAGCACTTCGAGCATAGCTCGTACGGCTTTAACCATCTGATCTAACGGCATCGTAGGCAAGCCTGGAAACTCAGGGGCCTGCGAATCCATTAATGGAACATGCACAAAGCCACTTCGAATCTTTGTGCCTGCAAACTTATTCTGGGCAACATAGAAAACATGGTTACACAAAAATGCCCCAGCACTTAAGGAAACTACTGCTGCAACCCCAGCTGCTTTGGCAGCATCAACCATTTCTTTAATGGGAAGTGTCGTGAAGTATGCATCTGGACCATCATCAAGAATCTTCACATCGCCTCGTTGCACACCAGCATTATCTGATAAGTGTGCATCATCTAAATTGATCGCGACTTTTTCCGGGGTAATCTGTGTGCGACCTTCTGCCTGTCCTAAACAAATAACAACATCTGGATTGTGTTCTGCGATCAATGCCAATAAGCGTTCTGCAGATCCTGCATATGCCACAGGCAAAATAGCAGTAACAATATTGTCGCCGCTAATCTGCTTGACAATCTCACCTGACGGATTCGATGTCGCTGTTCCGAAAGGTTCAAAACCTGTCAGTAGTACTTTGGTCATACCTAAACTTTACACAGTACGAAGTTGATCGACCGCTTTTTGAACCCACAGCGATGTTTCAAGCGGAAGCACCCAACTGTCCTGTCCTTGGATTTTCTTGCCGAAGTTTTCAACCATCAACATGTAGGGATTTACGGCTTTAAACTCTTCATGTAAATCACCTATTTGCAAGGTGCTTGGTGAATTCCACGATGTAAATGCTTGATCTCCAATAAATGCAATTGTTTTCTTCTCGCCAGTAACAATTAAGGATTGATTCTCTGGCATTTCAAATGAAGCTAAGCCACTGGCCATAATTGAATTATTAATGCGCATATCCCATGTGGTAGTTAAATCAATCCCTGTTGGCCCTGCGCTTGCATCACATTTTTCTATTTCGATTTGTGCGTTGTCGCCAACTATTGCTGCGATTGCATGTAATGGATAAACACCGATATCAAATAGTGCTCCACCACCCATTTCAGGCGTTTGGCGATAGTTACCTTCAATTGAGGCTGGAAATGTAAATGACGCATCGATTGAAGTTATCTGACCTATTTCTCGACTTTTAACAAGTTCAAGCATCCGGATCATTCGGGGATGCCATCTAGACCAAACCGCTTCAACTAATAAGCGATCACACTCTTGTGCAGTTTGAATCATTAATTCAACCTCTGCCGTATTCATCGCAATTGGTTTTTCGCACAGCACATGCTTCCCAGCTTTTAACGCCTTGATAGTCCATTCACAATGCAAATGGTTAGGAAGTGAGATGTAGACAGCATCAACTAATGGATCATTTAATAAAGCATCGTAGGTTTCATGAACCGTGATTGGGTTAAGTGCCTTCGAGCGTTCTTTATCTCTGCTTGCAACACCTTGAATTACAGTATTTTCTGCCGTATGCATGGCTGGTGCAATAGCTGTGGTTGCTATCCAACCCGCACCAATTAAGCCCCAGCGAGTATTTTTCACCGCAGTAGCACTGGCTTTACAGGGTGGCCGTTGGCAAGAGCTGATTCTTCAGCTGCCTGCATAATTGCAACTACATCGCGAGATTGATTCGTAGTTACATTCATTGGAACCTTGTTATTTAGATATGCAACGACTGATTGATGGAATGAGTAAGGAGTAACAGAATCATTTGCAATTACTTGCGATGAGCCATCTGCGCGGTGAATCGTAAGAATTGCAGGTAGATCAGCTGGCATTGCACCCGCTGCAGGATCCCAGTTGCCGACAATGGCACCCTTTGTACCAAGTACATAAAACTTAGGTTTGCGGGCTGCTGCCAAATCACTATTGGTAAATAGTGCGCGAGCTCCATCAGTGAATGTAATTGCTACATCGGCATGGTCAGCATTTGTCACATGGTTCCACACTCGCTTCTGGTTAATGCCGGTAACCGATGCGACCTCACCTGGCATGATCGCCAAGATCTGATCGATGAAGTGACTACCCCAGTCAAATATTGCTCCACCTGAAACATCAACCATTGAATGCCAGAATGAACAAGGCTCCGAGTAACCACCAACAAAGCTTTCATAGGAGAACACTTCACCGATTGCGCCATCATCAATTAACTTCTTCATGGTTACAAAGTCATCATCAAAGCGGCGGTTTTGATAAACAACTAATAACAAATCTTTTGCAGCAGCCATGGCGATTAGTTCATCGCACTCTTGCACTGTAAGTGCCATTGGCTTTTCAAGAATTACATGTAGTCCACGATTAAGGGACTCTTTCGCCCATGAGTAATGGCTATTTGGAGGTGTTGAAATAACAACACAATCAATTAGCCCAGAATCAAGCATCGCTGTGGAGTCAGTAAAGGTTGTGATATCTGGCGCTAATGCCTTGGCTGCAGTTAAGCGATCTGGATTTGTGTCAGATGCCGCTGTGAGGCGAAGTCCTTCGGTAGCACCGACCGCGCTGTTGTGCTGATCACCGATTGCACCGTAGGCAAGCAACCCGACACGAATAATATTTTCCTGCTCTGACACGTACAACCCCTTTTTAATCGAAGAAAAGCCCTCGGTGTGAAAGGCACCGAGAGCTTAACTTGTGCGCGCGAAGGGATTCGAACCCCTAACCTTCTGATCCGTAGTCA
>NZ_JBBAMW010000023.1:0-10917 GCF_040402275.1 Candidatus Planktophila sp.
TTCATAGGAGATCTTTTTGGCTTCGCTCATGTGCTAAATCTACTCTCTCTTTACTCAGTCTTGACTGTGGCTTGGGTCTCGCCCTTTGCAAGGCGAATCCTCAATTGATCGCCCTGCTTTAACTTCTTTGGATCTGTGACTATTTGACCATCTGCTAACTGCACTACTGAATAGCCACGATCCAAAGTTGCTTGTGGTGAAAGGGCACGCACACGTGCCTTTATTTGCTTTAGCTCTTCTTTGGCTAACTTCAATTGATGGGCAAAGGATCGGTTTGATCTATCGCGCAGCCCAGCAATGATTTCAGCCCTTGTAGTGATTAAGACAAGTGGGTCCTTCATAACAGGGCGGTTTTTGAAGTTGGCAATCTGGGTCGCCTCAAGATTAATGAGATTTAGCAATGTGCGACGGGCCCGATCTCGCATCGCACCGATCATGGCAATCTCTTCGGCAATATCTGGCACAACTCGCTTGGCAGCATCTGTGGGAGTTGATGCTCGGTAATCTGCAACTAAATCTAAGAGTGGGGCATCTTTTTCATGGCCGATGGCAGAGACAATCGGTGTTGAACACGATGCTGCTAACCGAACTAATCCTTCATCGCTAAAGGGCAGCAAGTCTTCAAAGGATCCGCCACCACGAGTAATGATGATGACTTCAACATCTTTATTTGCCTCTAGCTCGCGCAGCGCATCTGATACTTCACTAACGGCTGCAGCGCCTTGAACTGTGACCTCACGAATCTCAAATTGCACACTAGGCCAGCGACGCTTTGCATTTTCAACAACATCTTTTTCAGCATCTGTATTTCGCCCACAGATCAGACCAATAACTTTAGGTAGTAGTGGCAGGGCAACTTTGCGATCAGAATCAAAGAGACCTTCACCTGCCAATAGATTCTTGAGTGCTTCAAGTCGCGCTAATAGTTCTCCCACACCGACTTGGCGGATTTCACGAGCAGAAAAAGAGAGAGAACCATTTTTGGTATAGAAAGATGGCTTTGCATATAAAACAACGCGTGCGTTATCAGGCAAAGGTTTAACCGTTGCTATCACCGATTTGTGACACATCACCGAGATCGACATATCCACCGATGTATCGCGCAAGCGCATAAATGCCATCATTCCGCTGCGTTCATTGAGTTCGCTGATTTCGCCTTCGATCCAAATAGGACCTAGCCGATCGACATAATCCTTGATCGCTTCAGAGACGACCCGAACTGGCGCTGGGGATTCACTTGAAGTTTCGAACATGACATCAGCCTAATAGACTGGCCCCATGGCTAAGAGAGTTCTACTGGCAGCGCCTCGCGGATATTGCGCAGGGGTCGATCGCGCAGTGATCACCGTCGAAAAAGCTTTGGCCCTTTATGGCGCACCGGTTTATGTGCGCAAGCAGATTGTGCACAACGTCCACGTTGTTACATCCCTAGAAGCAAAAGGTGCGATCTTTGTGGAAGAGACAGATGAAGTTCCAGAGGGCAAGACAGTTGTTTTCTCCGCCCACGGAGTTTCACCACTTGTCCATGAGCAAGCAGCAGCTCGTAATCTAAAAACTATTGATGCCACCTGTCCTTTGGTAACCAAGGTTCACCATGAGGTTCGACGCTTTGCCACAGAAGATTCTGAAATTTTGCTTATCGGTCACCACGGCCATGAAGAGGTTGAAGGCACCGCCGGTGAAGCACCAGATCGTGTTCGCATTGTTGATGGGTTAGATGGTGCTCGCACGATTCAGCCAACACCAGGTAAGAACTTAGTCTGGCTTTCTCAAACCACATTATCCGTTGATGAAACTATGGAAGCTGTTGCAATCTTGAAAGAGCGCTTCCCTGAAATTCAAGCACCACCGAGTGATGACATTTGTTATGCAACACAAAATCGTCAAGAAGCGATCAAAGAGATTGCGCCTCAGGCAGACCTTGTCATTGTTGTGGGTTCTAGAAACTCCAGTAACTCTGTGCGCCTAGTTGAGGTTGCGCTGGAATACGGCGCAAAAGCATCCTATTTAATTGATTATGCCGAAGAGATTCAAGATGAGTGGTTTACAGGTGTTGAAACTATCGGCCTAACAAGTGGTGCATCAGTTCCTGAAATTTTGGTCAAGGATGTTTTGGCAACATTGCACGAACATGGCTTTAAGGATGTTCAAGAAATTACCGCAGCTGAGGAATCACTTCTTTTTGCATTGCCACCAGAGCTTCGTAAAGATATGAAAGCAGCCGGGCAGGCTTAATTCTCTTGCGTAACAGCCTTACGCTTTGATGGCTTAGCTTTGGCTTTTTGATTTAAATACACAAACCAGCCATAGGCCGCAGCTAGAATTAAAAATGGCGCCTCTGATGCAAGAGCTGCGATGAAATCAATACCAACTCGAGATGGTCTAAAGCCATCGGCAATCATTGTTATGAAGAGGGCAGATCCTGCAAATGCCAATGGGGGAGTAACAACTGAAACATAGGTTGTGCCTGGGCGACCAAAGCGCAGTGAGCCATAGAGGGCTGCGCAAATTGCGATTCCAGTAAGGACTCCAACCCCGGTGCGAATAGTCATTTCAATAAAGACAAAGAAGCCGATAAACAGTGTTTGCAGAACCACAATGCCTTCTTTTTTCAGACCAGGACCTTGAATCTGAATCTTTTGTAGTGTGCTCATTACTCATCTACCTCTTCTGCATCAATGTAATCATCGCTGCTATCTAACTCTGCATTCTTAAGATCTCGAACCGCGCCCGGTGCCTCAGGGTAGGCGATGGCTAACTTATCTTTATCTCCAGTAACACCCAAGTTATGAATTCTGCGAGCAGGTGCCAGAACAGTCTTTTCAGCTGTCGGCACTAGATCTTCATAGGCCTTAGAGGTTTGAGAAATTGCCTTGCCGACCGCGACAATCTTTGTGTGGAGCAGGGTGATGTTTTTTAGGAAGGTGCTTGCAACCTTTTGAATCTCGTCAGCATTTTCAGCTAACTTATTGCGAGTAAAGATATATCCGATTGTGCGAAGAAGAGCCATCATGGATGTTGGTGTTGCAATCGTTACGCCAACCTTAAACGACTTTTCAAGCAACATGGGATCAAGACGAAGTGCTTCAGAGAGAAGCGTTTCAAAGGGAACAAAGAGAACCACAAAATCAGGTGAGCCCTGTGATTTGTGATAGCCACGCTTTGCGAGCGCTTCAACGTGCTTGAGTAAATCCTTGGTGTGTTGCTGCAAATACTGATCGCGCTCTGCTTGATCATCTGTGCCAAATGCTTCCAGGAAACGCTCAAAAGGAAACTTGGAGTCAATAAATAATTGCGAGCCGCCAGGCATATTGACTGTTACATCAGGAATACCTGAAGAGTCAGCATCTGTTGTCGAACGCTGTGCGGTGTATTCATGTCCTTCGCGCAGGCCAGCACCTTGTAGCAATAGCTCTAGTTGAGCCTCGCCAAATTTTCCACGGGTTTGGGAATTAGAAAGCGCGCCGGCAATTTTCTTTGTCTCATCAAAGATTGATTCAGAGGCACGGCGCATTTCTAGAATCGTTGTGTTCAATTTTGCTTCAGCCTCAGTACGGATTCGGTTTGCTTCATTTGATTGTGTTGTTAGCTTTGAAACAGAGTCCTTAACCGCCAATAGTTCAGCGTTGAGCGTGATGGCTGTTTCTGTCTTCTTGCGCTCTGCATCTAGTTGAACTTTGTAATCATCAAGCAGGGCTTGGTTGCCGGCTGAATCCTTGGATTTCAGGGAGGAAAAGAGGAATCCGATCGCAGCTCCTGCGATCAGTCCTATTAATAAGGTCACTACGTATGCGGGCATGGGCCTATCGTGGCAGTCAGCACTGACAATCCCGCGTAGGCTAAGCCCAGTGAGCCTCTCAATCGGAATCGTCGGACTGCCAAACGTCGGAAAGTCGACCCTGTTTAATGCCCTGACCAAGAACAATGTATTGGCCGCTAACTACCCCTTTGCCACCATTGAGCCCAACGTGGGAATGGTGGGAGTGCCAGATGATCGCCTAGCCAAGCTAGCCACAGTCTTTAGTTCAGAGAAGTTGCTGCCAGCCGTTGTCTCTTTCGTAGACATCGCAGGAATTGTTAAAGGCGCATCAGAAGGTGCCGGCCTTGGAAACAAGTTCCTTACAAACATTCGTGACACCGATGCAATCTGTCAGGTAATCCGCGTATTTAGCGATGGTGATGTAGTTCACGTTGATGGTCGTATTGACCCAGCATCTGACATGGAAACTATTAACACTGAATTAGCGCTCGCAGATTTACAAACAATTGAAAAGGCAATTCCTCGTCTTGAAAAAGAGGCTCGTGTTGCAAAAGAGAAGGCACCAGTTTTAGAGGCGGTTAAGGCTGCCAATTATTGGTTGCAATCTGGAAAGCCGTTGTCACAAAGTTCAATTGATCGCGAACTATTGGCCGAGCTTCATCTTTTAACTGCTAAGCCATTCTTATATGTATTTAACGTGGATGCTGCAGAAATTAATGATCCGGAGTTAAAGGCAAAGCTGCAAGCACTAGTTGCACCAGCTGAAGCTATTTTCTTGGATGCAAAGACAGAGGCAGAGCTTGCCGAACTTAGCGATGAAGACGCTCTTGAATTGCTGCAATCAATTGGTTTGAAGGAACCAGGTCTTGCAACCTTGGCACGTGTTGGTTTTGATACCTTGGGATTACAGACTTATTTGACTGCAGGTCCAAAAGAAACTCGTGCATGGACAATTCACAAAGGTGACACCGCACCAATGGCTGCAGGAGTTATTCACACAGATTTTCAGAAGGGATTTATTAAGGCTGAAATCGTTAGCTTTGATGATCTCATGACTGCAGGCACAATGATTGAAGCCAAAGCAAAGGGCAAGGTTCGTATGGAAGGCAAGGAGTACATCATGCAAGACGGTGATGTTGTTGAATTTAGATTCAACGTTTAATCACCTGTGTAGTACTTTCCAATTTCAGCTAAAGACTTATCCAAAATCTCAAGACCAAGCTTGGCATCTTCTGCAGAGATGTTGCACGGTGGGCACAAGTGAATTCTGTTGAAGTTATTAAATGGCATCAAGCCATTCTTCTTACATGCAGCAACTAATTCATTCATGGCAGGACTTGATGCACCATAAGGTGCAAGTGGTTCGTGCGTTGCACGATCGCTGACTAGATCAACACCCCAGAACACACCAGCACCACGAATATCGCCAATAACCTTGTGCTTCTTAGCTAATTCAGCGAGGCCAGGACCCAGAATCGTTTCACCGATCATGCTGGCATTTTCCAGCATTTTCTCTTCCTTCATCACATCAATAGTTGCAACCGCAGTAGCACATGCCATTGGGTGGCCCATATATGTCAGACCACCCGCAAAGACCTTGTCATCAAAGGTGTGTGAGATTGCATCACTGATGACAACTCCACCTAATTGGATGTAACCAGAGGTAACACCCTTTGCAAAAGTGATTAAGTCAGGAACAACGTTTGAATGTTGGTAGGCAAACCACTTACCCGTGCGACCAAAGCCAGACATCACTTCATCGGCAATCCACATGATCTTGTACTTATCACACAGTGCACGCACACCTTCGAGATATCCCTTAGGCGGAACCAAAACACCAGCAGTTCCTGGAACTGACTCAATTAAAATTGCGCCAATTGTGTTGGGACCTTCAAAGATAATTGTTTGCTCAAGATGTTCTAGTGCGCGCCTGCACTCTTCTGCTTCATCTTTTGCCCAGAAAGCTGTGCGATAGAGATATGGTCCCCAGAAATGCACATGACCAAAGGCAAACTCATTAGGGAATCTGCGTGGATCTCCCGTTGCATTAATCGCAGCTCCTGTATTGCCGTGATAGGAACGATATGTTGAAAGCACCTTGTGCTTATGTGTGTGCATGCGGGCCATGCGAATAGCATTTTCAACCGCATCTGCCCCACCGTTTGTAAAAAACACCTTTGCAAAGTTATCGCCAGCTAATTCAACAATTCTTTGTGCCGCTTCATTACGGGCTTCATTGGCATGCTGGGGCGCAACTGTTGTAAGCACCTCTGCTTGTACCTGAATTGCTTTGATGACCTTAGGGTGCTGGTGTCCAATATTTGTGAAAACTAACTGTGAAGAAAAATCTAAGTAGCTCTTGCCTTCAAAATCCCAAAAGTATGATCCTGAGCCACTTGCAATGGGCATAGGTGAAATAGCACCTTGGGCAGACCATGAGTGAAAAACGTATTCGTGGTCAGCAGCACTTACCGCCGCTTGCTTTGCTGGATCATTACTTGGAGCGCTCATCTGTGTCCTCGAACCCTTGGTAGTTAGTGGCGCCATCATAAACCTCTGAAGTAGATTGCACCTATGACCCAGATAACGCATTGGATTAATGGCGCCCTTGATACCCAGAGTTCGAAGCGCAGCGGAGAAGTTTTTAACCCTGCCACTGGCAAGGTCACCAAAACCGTTGCCTTTGCTGATGCAGCAACTGTGGACCGCGCAGTTAATGCCGCAACTGAAGCTTTTGCAACGTGGCGTCACTCTTCATTAACTAAGCGAACTCAAGTCCTTTTCGCTTTTCGTGAGCTAGTTCAGCAGAACAAGGAAAAAATTGCTGCACTCATTACCGATGAACATGGAAAAGTGTTGAGCGATGCTGCCGGTGAAGTAACACGAGGACTAGAAGTTGTTGAGTTTGCCTGCGGAATTCCGCATCTATTAAAGGGTGGATTTTCAGAAGAGGTTTCATCTGGCGTTGATGTGTATTCAATCCGTCAGGCACTTGGGCCAGTTGCAATTATTTCGCCATTTAACTTTCCAGCAATGGTGCCAATGTGGTTCTTCCCAGTTGCCATTGCATGTGGAAACACAGTTGTAGTGAAGCCATCTGAAAAAGATCCATCTGCTGCGATGTTTATGGCGCAGTTGTGGAAAGAGGCTGGATTGCCAGACGGTGTCTTTAACGTGCTTCATGGTGACAAAGAAGCTGTTGATGCACTTCTTATTCACCCAGGAATTAAGTCAATTTCATTTGTGGGATCAACGCCTATTGCGCGTTACGTCTATGAGACTGGAACTAAAGCTGGCAAGCGCGTGCAGGCGCTAGGTGGGGCTAAAAACCACATGATTGTTTTGCCTGATGCTGACCTTGAACTTGCAGCCGACGCCGCAATTAACGCTGGCTTTGGCTCAGCAGGTGAGCGTTGCATGGCCATTTCTGCAATCGTTGCAGTAGAACCAATTGCATCTGCGCTCGTTGAAAAGATTAAATCTCGTATGTCATCTATTAAAACTGGTGATGGCACACAAGGCTCTGACATGGGTCCCCTTGTTACTAAAGTTCACCGCGACAAAGTTGCGTCTTATATTGAGGCAGGTAGTAAAGAAGGTGCAACCGTTGTGGTTGATGGTCGCACATTAGAAATAGCTGGCGATGGCTTCTGGCTTGGCCCAACATTGTTCGACAATGTGACCCCACAAATGTCTATTTATAAGGATGAAATCTTTGGTCCAGTTTTAAGCATTATTCGCGTAAACACCTATGACGAGGCTTTGAACTTAGTGAACTCACATCAATATGGAAACGGAACAGCGATCTTCACAAATGACGGAGGCGCAGCTCGCAGATTCCAGAACGAGGTAGAGGTTGGAATGGTGGGCATCAACGTTCCTATTCCAGTTCCGATGGCGTATTACTCATTTGGTGGATGGAAGAACTCATTATTTGGTGATTCTCATGCACATGGCACCGAAGGTGTTCACTTCTTTACACGCGGCAAAGTTGTTACAAGCCGCTGGTTAGATCCAAGCCATGGTGGAATCAACTTAGGTTTCCCGCAAAATGATTAAGGGAAAGAAAAAGCCCCGCAGAGATTAATCTGCGGGGCTTTTTCTTTCTAATTTACTTTCTCCAGCGAAGGTCACCCTGAATTGCCTTGCATGTTAAGTCAAGGGCTACTAGACCAGCCTTGGAACACTTCTTTCCATACTTGGCTGCAGCAGCTTCAGGATATGTTGGAAGCGCAACAGGCAATTTGATAGTTAGGAATGAAGTTTTCAACTTACCGATTTCAACCAAACCTGAAGTTGTGTTGTATGCGAAGTTAAAGTCATTATCATTTACAACCACGATGTGATTAGCATCAAGTACTGCAACGCCCTCTATCTTGCTCGGCATCGTTGCAATTGAGGTGCTATTGAAAATAACCTTCTTATTGCCTGCAGCAATCAACTTTTCAACTTCGGCGTTGGTGCCAACACCAGTGTATGACTCAAGTGAAGGTGATGTAGCAGCTAAATCCCACTTACTTCCCAAGATGTTCGCTGAATCATCGATTGTGATTGTTGATAGCAAGAATGAATTATCGGTGCGCTCTTGCACTAATAAAGTGTTTGAATCCAAAGCTACCATTGCAGATAACTTCAAATCACTGTTTTTCGTCGCTTTAGCATCAACAAGTGAAACCTTTTCAAATCCGAATACGAACTCACCTGTAAATGACTTTGACCCAAGATCAAAGCGCAAGATACGAGTTGCAAGACTCGCATCTCCAATTGCCTTTGTTGGATTTAGTAGTGGGCTTTGTAGACCGATAAATAGGGTCTTTCCATCTGGTGACAAAGCAAGCGCTTCAAAACCACGATTTGCCTTACGAGTTAAGTAAAGCGAAGGAATCGATTTTACGGCCTTAAAAGTTGTTGGATTTCCTTTCCAGCCAGTTGGAACGTAACGAGCCTTGATAGCTCCAGTTGATGAAAGCTGAGCCAAACTTGGGGCGTACTCATCGACAATCCAAAAATCGCCATTTGCGGTCTTAACAATTCCTTCTGCATCTAGACCAGAAAGGTTATACAAAGTATCTGCAGTAATTCCCTTAACATCTGTTGGAACAGCGTCATAACCCTTGATGTTTGGCAAACCTGTGACGCCAACGCCACTTTTTGTCTTAATCGCTAGTGTCTCAAGGATTTTAACGTTGGACCCTGAAATCTGGACCTTCAGAATGAGGGGAGAGAAAGTTGGAACCACAAATCCAGTTCCGGCAGATTTGTCAGGTTGTACTGTGTCACTGTTTGGCCCGCGGTCTGTGATGGCGTAAAAAATATCTACTGCATCACCGGGGATGTGATAAAGATCTGAGCCCAATCCGCCAAGTAAGACGCCCTGGTCATTTGCAACTGAATCAGCGATCGATCCGTTAGATGCTAACTTCAGAGCCACATCTGGTACGACCGCTGAAGAAACTAGTACCGGTGCATCTGCTGCAAAAACCGCCTGTGGAACCACAAGTGCCACGGCAGCAAATGAAGCCGCAATAAATTTTTTCACTAAATCTCCTCTATTCGCTAAATTAGAGAGAAGATAAAGGCTAAAAAAGTGCAAGCAGCATCTATGCCCTGAACGCACGGTTAACAGGCAGCAAACATCAGCACGTACCTGGGGCAATTAGTCCATATCCACCGCAAAAGGTAGAATAACTAGGTGCGGCCGATGGAATTGGCCTCAGCACTACCAAATCGTTGATAGAGGCAGGGCCTGATAACGGCTGGCTTCACTAGGAAAGTAGTTTTCGTGGCCAAGACCCAAGCACACCTTAAAGACCTGCCAGTTAAAAAGCGCGAGAACCTTCGTAACGTTGCGATCATCGCTCACGTTGACCACGGTAAAACAACTCTCGTTGATGCGATGTTGTGGCAGTCAGGTGCATTTGCAGCGTATAAGAAGCAGGGCGAAGGCCAAGAGCGCATGATGGATTCAATGGATCTAGAGCGCGAAAAGGGAATTACGATTCTTGCTAAGAACACAGCTGTTAAGCGCGGGGATACGATCGTTAACATTATTGATACTCCGGGCCACGCCGATTTTGGTGGCGAAGTAGAGCGCGGATTAGAAATGGTCGATGGCGTTATCTTGTTAGTCGATGCTTCAGAAGGTCCACTGCCTCAGACTCGCTTCGTTTTGCGTAAAGCACTTGAAAAGAATCTTCCAGTTATCTTGCTTATTAATAAGGTTGATCGCTCAGATTCACGTATCGCCGAAGTTGTCGATGAGACGTACGAACTATTTTTAGACTTAGATGCCAATGAATCACAGATCGAGTTTCCAGTTGTCTATGCATGCGCAAAGGCTGGCCGTGCATCATTGACACGCCCTGCAGATGGCGGAATGCCGGTAGAAGAAAACCTCGATGTTTTGTTTGACACTATCTTCTCTGCAATTCCAGCTCCTGAGTACCATGAAGGTGCACCGTTGCAAGCACACGTTACAAACCTTGACTCATCTCCATTCTTGGGTCGTCTTGCACTATGTCGCGTGCGCGAAGGTGTTATTAAAAAGGGTCAATCTGTTACATGGATTAAGACAGATGGCACAACAGAGCGAGTGAAGATTTCAGAGCTTTTGATTACAGAGGCTCTTGAGCGCGTACCAACCCTTGAAGCCCATCCTGGCGACATCATCGCCGTGGCAGGTATCGAGACAATTACATTGGGCGAGACACTGGCTGATAATGAAAATCCACACGCACTTCCATTAATCATCGTTGATGAACCATCTATTTCGATGACAATCGGTATTAATACATCGCCATTGGCCGGCAAAAGCGGCAAGCTGCTTACTGCCCGTCAGGTAAAGAGCCGCCTTGATGCCGAGCTCGTTGGTAACGTTTCATTGCGTGTTCTCAATACTGAACGTCCAGACACATGGGAAGTTCAGGGTCGCGGCGAGCTACAGCTGGCTGTGCTTGTTGAAATCATGAAGCGCGAAGGCTTTGAATTAACTGTTGGTAAGCCGCAGGTAGTTATTAAGAAGATCGATGGAAAGATTCATGAGCCGATGGAGCGTTTAACAATTGATGCACCAGAAGAATATCTTGGTGTTTTGACTCAGTTAATGGCACTTCGTAAGGGTCGCATGGAGCAAATGGTTAATCACGGAACCGGTTGGG
>NZ_JBBAMW010000024.1:0-10550 GCF_040402275.1 Candidatus Planktophila sp.
GAAAACTGGAGTTCTCGCCAAGTAATCCACCACTGCGCAGATAGTGAAGCGCAGTCATACGCTCGCCTACGTCGTTTAGTGGCAGAGCCCAACCCAGTAATTCAGGGATATGACGAGAACTTGTGGGCGCAGGATGCAACTCTTGGGTACACAGAGTTGCCTATTGAAAATTCAATTGCAGTCTTTACTGCTGTTCGCGCTGGATCGTTAGACATCATCAAGCGCTTAAAGCCTGAGCAATTAGAGTTAACGGGCACTCACACTGAAGCTGGGGAGTACTCCTTGAAGCGTTGGCTTGAGACCTACACACGCCATGCAAATAACCACGCGGATCAAATCAAGCAGAATTTGGCCTAGTAATAAGTAGGTAGACACCTGAGTTAGCCTTGGTTATATGGGTCCAGCTTTTAACCGCATGTGGGCATCTAGCATTGTTTCTAACCTCTCAGACGGCATCCTCATCGCAGCCGCACCTTTGCTGGCCATCTCACTTACCGATAGCACCGTCTTAATTTCAGCAATTGGTGCCAGCGTGATGCTGCCGTGGCTTCTTTTTGCTATTCCAATTGGAGTCTTGGTCGATCGCGTAGACCGCCGATTTATATTGGCTGGGGCAAATGCCACACGAAGTGCGGTGGTTGGGGTGCTTGCCCTGCTCATTGCCACAGATCACGTGACTATTTATTGGTTGCTTGTTGCCTCCTTTGTTATTGGTGTGTGTGAGGTTGCAGCAGATACAACTGCGCAATCTTTGATCCCGCAGATTCTGGAAGAGAAGAACTTCGAAAAAGGTAATTCACGTCTGCAAATCTCGGAAACTGTCATTCAAGGATTTGTAGGTGCACCTATAAGTGGCTTCATATATGCCATCGCAATCGCCCTACCTTTCTTTATTAACAGTCTTGGTTTGGCAGTGGCTTCATTGCTAGCACTTTCAATTCCCATTAAGTATCTACAAAATGTGCGCAAAGATGACGTTGAGAAAGAAAAAAAGAAGTTTGTTGCAGATATGAAGTTTGGTATCAAATACCTATTTAATGAAAAAGTTCTGCGCAGACTTGTCGTGACCACAGCATCTATTGGCGTGTGTTACTCCATGGGCACCGCAACTATGGTCTTGCTCATCATTAAAGAACTAGAACTTCCCAAACAGCTCTTTGGCGTGATTCTTACAATCCAAGGTATTGGTGCCATTACGGGCGCATTTATGGCCCCACGACTTTCCAAGAAATTTGGCAGAAGTCGCGTGATGACCGTTGGCATAACCTCAAGTTCACTTGTGTTATTGCTCCAAGGATTTTCACCAAATATCTATGTCTTCGTGGCCCTTGCCACCTTTGGCGGCTTCGCAGTCTCGCAATGGAACATCTTGTTGATGGCGACCTATCAAACAGTTATTCCTACCGAGCTCTATGGACGCATCCATGGAACCCGCAGAACCTTGGTCTGGGGGATGATGCCGATCGGATCATTGATGGGCGGGGTTCTTGCCCATTACAGCCTTCGCTTGCCAATGTATGTGGGTGGGGCTATAGCCACGACCCTTGCCTTCTTATCTATCGGCTTCCTGCTCAATATTGCCGAGACAGCCAAGCCCTCGAAATAGCCGAGATATCACCCCGATTGCACTAAATCTTTATCTGGTTGTTATAAAGCAGGCGCATACGCGAGCTGTTCTCCTGTTGCTCATCTGCTGTTCACTAAGGCACACTTTCACCACCAAAAGCGCCTATGGGGTAGGTCGACTCTCCACAGACGCTTTTATTCAACCCTCAAGGAGGAACTATGAAGTTCACACGTAGCGCAAAGTTTGCGCTCGCAGCTGCAGCATCAGCGGCGTTGGCAGTTTCACTGCTAACACCAGCACAGGCTGCAACACGTTCAACTATCGTGATTCACGATACAAACTCATTAACGTCATTTAACTCAGGTACACCAGATACAAACCTCACAATCAATAGCAAAGTGGGATATTTGTCGGGATCTGGATTTAATTATGTTGATAATAAGAAGAACGTCATCCAAAATAAGATTTTTGGTTCATACAAGATTATAAAGAACAACGCAACTGATTTCCGCGTTCAGTACACAATTGCACCAGGACGCGTTTGGTCAGATGGAACTCCAATCAACGCAGTTGATCTATTGCTATCACACGTTCTTTCAAGCAATAAGTACTCAATTGAAGCTGGTCTTGGAGATCCAGACAGCGACAACGTTCCAGCATTTAACTCAAATGGCTACGGTGGAACTTACAACGATAACCTCGTTGGAGCGCCAGTACTTTCAGCTGACAAGATGACTGTGACACTTCAGTGGAAGCAGAAGATTGCTAACTGGGATCTTTACGGTCCTGGACCATCAGCTGTACACGCGATGGTTCTAATTGCAGAAGGAAAGAAGGGTCTACAGTCAGTTAAGGATAACGAAGCTGCTCGTGATCGCTTCTTTGCTGCATACACTTCAAAGAACACTGCAGTACTAAAGGCTCTTGGTAAGGTCTATTCAGAGGCTTACAACATCACTCAGGTTGATGCAACAACAAATCCACTCCTATTCGTAGGTAACGGTGGATTTATCGTTGACAGCGCAGTGACAAAGTCATCTGTAACACTTAAGTCAAACCCTAAGTACAACTCAGGTCCTGCGCTAAGCGGATCAGTTGACACAGTTATCTTCAAGTTCATTTCAGACGGTACAGCTGCTGCACAGGCACTTGCTAACGGTGAACTCGATGTGTACTCAGGCCAGCCAACAGCTGACTCAGTAGCAGCATTGAAGAAGTTAACAAACGTCAACGTACTAGGCGGAATTAACGCTTGCTACGAGCACTGGGATACCCGTGTGAATGCAACTTCAGGACAGTCTGATTACACCGGACTATTCAAGGGACATGGCGGTAAGGGTGCAGATCTACGTAAGGCATTCTTGCTAGCAGTTCCTCGTACAGAAATTAACGAGAAGCTAATTGCCCCAATTAATCCAAATTATGCAACTCTAGGCTCAACATTTATCTCTCCAGGAGTTGAAGGTTACGATCGTCTAGTTGCAGCAAACGGTTCCGGTTACTACGTCGGACCACAGGATGTACTTAACGCTAAGGCACTTCGCCTAGTAAAGAAGTACTACCCAAGTGCAAGTGCAACAAACCCAGTAACGGTCAACGTACTTGTTCCGGGTAACAACCCACGTCGTGCCGCAGAGTTCGCACTTGCAAAGGCAAATGCACTCAAGGCTGGCTTTGATCTAGTTGGAGATGTTCAGGCATCATGGTCTCCAAAGATTCAACTAAGCAAGTACGACGCACAGTTCTTTGCTTATTGCCCATCGGCAATAACTCAGGCTGGATCAAATGCCAACTTCCACCTAGGTGGAGGAAACAACCGTAACGGCATTAACTTGCCACAACTAGATGCAATTCTAGATAAGTTGCAGGTTCCACTAGATAATCGGGCATACATCTCACTACTGATTCAGGCAGAACGCATCATCCATGCTGAAGGCCTAACAAGCGGTGTGTTCCAGCACCCAGCAGTAGCTGCAGTTAACAAGAACCTCAAGGGAATCAAACCATCACCACTTTCCCTCGATGTTGCTTGGAACTACTGGGAGTGGGCGTACTAATAGCTTGATTCGTAAGCTATTACCTCTGCTTTCAACAGCAGATTAAGTACTAAGCGAGCGGCACTTGGTTTAAAAATCAGGTGCCGCTCGCGCTACTCTTTACTACGTAGCTGGGGATTCATTGAGGTACCACCAACAATAATTGCAAGGAGCTTTTAATGCTGAACTACATCATGCGCAGAATCGGCGTATCAGTGATGATCTTGTTTGGATCCAGTTTTTTGGTCTACAACCTTGCCGCATATGCAAGTGATCCACTAGCTGAGCTTCGACTTAGTACCGATGACGGTGCTAAGCAAAGAATTATTGCGTTGACACGCGATCTTCAATTAAACGTACCCCCACCTATTCGTTATTTTTTGTGGCTCAAGGGCGCTCTTGGCTTATTCGTAGGTAAAATGGATTTGGGAATGACTCGCGAAGCGACATCGGTACAACAAGAACTTGCATATGCAATTCCAGTGACACTTCGTCTAGTTTTGGTAGCAACAATTACGGCGCTCGTGCTGGGCCTTGCACTAGGAATCATTTCAGCACTCCGTCAGTACAGCCGATTTGATTATGGAATGACTTTCCTTGCTTTCCTTTTGTACTCACTTCCAATTTTCTGGGTTGCCGTTCTTCTTAAAGAGTTTATGGCAATTCAATTTAATAATTTCTTAAGTGAGCCTAATATCCCAATTAAATGGATACTTATATTTTCGATTTTTACCGGAATTTTTTGGAGTTCTTTGCTCGGTGGGGAGCGAAAGAGATTCTGGAGTGTTTTCGCAGGAGCATTTGTAACCAACGCAATAATTTTGTGGGCAATTGATTTCACAAATTGGTACCTGAATCCAGGTCTTGGCCCGATTTTGATTGCATTCCTATCTATCGGAGTAGCTTTTGGTGTCACCGCAATATCAACTGGATTAAGCAATGAAACTGCCAAGAAGGGTGCGCTCACGATGGCTGGCCTGGCGGTACTTTGGTATTACCCAGCACAGTGGATCTTTAACAACTTTGGTTCGTATTTAACAATCTTTGTTCTCATTACTTTGATTGTTCTGACTGGTTTGGGAATTTCGCGCGTCTTTAGCAAGGTTGATCGGGGCCCTATCGCGCGAACGGCGATCATTACAGGCCTGATCAGTGGGTTTCTCATAGTTGCTGATCGAATTATGCAGAGTTGGGCCGAATATGGCGCAACTGATGCGGTTAACCTTCGTCCTGTTCCGACATATGGACAGCGCAAAGATCAGCTCGTAACCGATGATTTTTGGATAAATAATTTAGACATCATTATGCACTTAGTCCTTCCGACTTTGGCTTTGATTTTGATTTCATTAGCTGGCTGGATTCGCTTCTCTCGTGGTGCATTGCTCGAGGTTTTGAATCAAGATTACATTCGTACAGCAAGGGCTAAGGGTCTTAATGAACGAGTCGTAATTACTCGACATGCCTTCAGAAATATGATGCTACCGCTCTCCAGTCTCTTTGTAGGTGAATTTGTTGGGTTAGTTGGCGGTGCAGTAATTACTGAACGCGTATTTGGTTGGCAAGGAATGGGAACCTTGGGTATTAAGGCGATTAATAGTTACGACCTAAATCTTTTGATGGGCGTTAACTTATTGTTGTCGATCTTGGTTATTTCCGGAAACTTAATTGCAGACTTAGTGTACTCAGCCCTCGATCCACGTATTAGATTGGGTAAGTAACCATGAAACTATTTGGTCGTAAAGATATTTCAACTGGCGAGATCCTCGCTGGTGGTGAGAATGCAATCGCCAATAAGGAGATTGAAGGCCTCAGCCAAGGACAGATTGTTCGTCGTCGTTTTTTTCGACACCGTGCCGCTGTCATTGCTCTAGGGGTCCTGGCTTCAATCGTTATCTTTGTGATGACAGCCCTTGAGACTAAAATTGGTCCGGTTCGAATTCCCGGTTGGTGGAAGTGGACAGTTGAAGATATTCCAGACCTTCGTTACGAAGACTGTCCTGGCGGCACAACTGGTTGCCCAACGATTTCTTTAAATCCGACAGGGGCGTTCGGAATGGGTACGCACCCATTTGGCCAAGATGACATCGGCCGTGATTACTTTGCATTGGTTATGAATGGCGCACGACGATCACTCATGATTATGTTTGTCATCGGGGCAGTATCCGGATTTATTGGCGTTGTTGTGGGATCCATTTCAGGTTTTTACGGCAAGAAAATTGATGCTGTCTTGATGCGCCTAGTCGACTTCATTCAAACCGTTCCAACGATCATTATTGCGGCAGTCATTGGCAAGGCTGCAGGCCGTGTAGGACCCTTATTTCTTGCGCTATTCCTCGGCTTGCTCGGCTGGACTGGTCTTGCGCGTCTCGTGCGTGCTCAGTTCCTGCAATTGCGTGAGATGGAGTTTGTAGATGCAGCCCGTGTTGCTGGCGCATCAAATATTCGAATCGCCTTCAAGCACATTCTGCCGAATGCAGTAGGTCAAATCATTGTTTCGGTAACGCTCATCATGGCTGGGGCTATCTTGACCGAAACCGCACTCTCTTATCTGGGCTTTGGAGTTGTTGCTCCTGATGTCTCACTGGGCCTATTAATTAGCCAGTATGAGTCCTCATTCACCACACGCCCTTGGCTCTTTTGGTGGCCCGGTTTCTTTATTATTTCGATTGCACTTTGTGTTAACTTTATCGGTGATGGTTTGCGTGATGCATTTGACCCACGCCAGCGTCGTCGTATTACAAAGAAGGATCGCCTTCAGGCGAAGCTTCAGATTAAGGCTGGTGAGTAGTTATGACTGAAAAAAATGTTCTTGAGATCTCTGATTTCAATGTTGATTTTTGGGTAGATGGAGTTTGGTACCCAGCAGTTATTGACATGAACCTGGGACTGGCTGCAGGCAAGGTCACCGCAATTGTGGGTGAATCAGGTTCTGGTAAGTCAACAACGGCACTTGGTCTTATGTCACTTCTTGCTTCAAATGCTCGAATGGCAGGCAGCGTTGTGGTCAAGGGCGAAGAGATGCTCAATGCAAAGTCTGCTGTGTTGCGTGAGTTCCGTGGAAAAGAAGTTGCATATATTTTCCAGGAGCCAATGACAGCTTTGAACCCACTGTTCACAATTGGGTATCAAATTGTTGAAACATTGCGTAACCACTTTGATATGGGTCCAAAGGAAGCACATGCTCGTGCTTTGGAGTTAATCACTATGGTGGATATTCCAGATCCGGAGCTATCGATTAATAAGTATCCACACCAACTATCAGGTGGACAGCGCCAGCGCGCGATGATCGCGCAAGCACTTGCTTGTGATCCTGCATTGCTCGTTGCTGATGAACCAACAACAGCACTTGATGTGACAGTTCAGGCTGAAATCCTGGACTTAATGCGTGGTCTTAAGGACAAGCTCAACTCTGCCATTCTTTTGATTACACACGATATGGGTGTCGTTGCCGATATGGCAGATGAGATCCTTGTTATGAAGGATGGAATAACCGTTGAAAAGGGCACCGCTGATCAAATCTTCAATAAGCCACAACATCCATACACACAGCAGTTGCTGGGATCGGTACCAAAGCTGGGATCAACAAAAAAGCGCGCACTTCCTTATACGGAGGATGCAAAGCCAGACCCAGTCTTGAAGTTATCTAACGTGACTATCGAATATCCAAAGCGGGGTCGCCAACCAGCATTTACTGCGGTTAAGAACTTCAACCTGGAAATCTATCCAGGTGAGATTGTTGGTCTTGTAGGAGAGTCTGGATCAGGAAAGACAACTGTGGGCCGTGCAGCAATTGGATTGCTTCCAATCAAGGAAGGCTCACTAGAAATTGTTGGCAAGGACATCAGCCATGCAACTCAAAAAGAGCTTTTCACAATTCGTCGCCACACCGGAATTGTTTTCCAAGATCCTGCTTCATCTCTTAACCCACGTCTTCCTATTGGTGAATCAATTGGCGAGCCGCTGTTCTTGGCAGGTCTTGCAAAGGGTGCCGAGCTTGCACAGAAGGTTGAAGAGTTACTTGATCAGGTTGAATTGCCACGTAGCTATCGCAACCGCTACCCACATGAGCTTTCAGGTGGCCAGCGCCAGCGCGTAGGAATCGCACGTGCTCTCGCACTAACTCCGGATCTTTTGATTGCTGATGAACCAACATCAGCACTGGATGTTTCTGTGCAAGCACGCTTCTTGGATCTCTTACAAGAGCTACAAGTTAAGCTCAACTTTGCTTGCTTGTTTATCTCTCACGACTTAGCAGTTGTTGACATCCTGTGTCACCGAATTGCAGTAATGCAAAATGGTTTACTTGTAGAAGTTGGCGATCGTGATCAGATTCTGAAGAAGCCAAAAGATGACTACACCAAGCGTTTGATCTCAGCAGTTCCTGTTCCAGATCCTGCCGAACAACGCATCCGCCGCGAGGCACGTCTAGCTCTTAAAAAGTAAGCCCCGCTTGTGGATCTAGACCTTTTGGTCTTTGGCCTAGACCTTGTTTCAACCTTTGCATTTGCATTAGTTGGAGCCAGAGTTGCAGCCAATAAAGGTTTAGATTTTGGTGGCATCTTATTTATTGCAGCCGTTGCCTCTATTTCCGGCGGCACATTGCGTAATCTTTTTATGGGGGAGCAACCACCCTGGGTTCAGCGCCCTTGGTTATTTGCACCTATCGTTGCTGCATTTTTGATTACTGTTGCACTGGGTAAGAAACAAGCCGTGGGTCGTCTTGCTTTATCACTGGACACATTAGGACTAGCCGTTGCAACAGTTTCAAGTGTTCAGTTCGCACTGTCTAACGATGCACCCTTGGTGGCAGCTGCTGTCCTTGGATTAATCGGAGCGGTCTCTGGTGGATTGTTGAGAGACATCATGTGCCAAACAGAGCCGGTGTTATTGCACCGAGAAACTGTGGGCACCGCCTGCCTTTCTGGGGCGGTTATTTACTTAGCCCTGGATTCTTTAGATCTGAATGAAGCCATTTCCGTTGCCGTTGCAGGGATCGTTGTGGTGTTGGTGCGCGAGCTCTCCATCAAATTCAACTTGAACCTACCGACCGTCTCTAAGGGGTAATTAATCCCTGGCTTGACCGCTTCTGTGGGTGTAGCGGCCTAAGAAATCAGCCTTCATGTCGGCAAAGTTTCCATCGAGTAATGCCTGGCGCATCTGATCGACCAAGCGCACAATAAATCGTTCGTTGTGAATCGTTGCAAGGGTTGCGCTAATGATTTCTTTGCCGCGGAATACATGGTGCATATACGCCCGTGTGTAGTGCGTACAGGTGTAACAGTCACACTCATCATCAATTGGGGTGAAATCCCTCTTAAAACGGCTGTTAGACAGGTTAAAACGCCCTTCCATCGTGTACACCGCACTTGTGCGTGCAATACGGCTCGCTAAAACGCAATCAAAGGTGTCACAGCCGTTTTCAACCCCAACAAATAGATCTTCAGGTGCACCAATACCCAAAAGATGTCGCGGCTTATCTTCAGGCAGGATTTGATTGACCCAGGAAACGATTGTTCCGAGCTGTCCCTTATCTAACGCCCCGCCGATTCCAAAGCCATCAAAGGACTGCCCACTAGATTCCAGTGATCCAAGATCAGTGGCAGCTTTTTTGCGCAGGTCTTCATATTGGGCCCCTTGGATGACACCGAACAATGCTTGGTAGGGCTTAGTGGTGCGCTCTTCTGTTAACCGCTTGTGTTCATCTAGACATCTAATGGCCCAGGCATAGGTGCGATCCATAGCCAGCTCTTGATAGGGACGGGTGTTATGCAAGGTGGTGCATTCATCAAAGGCAAACATGATGTCGGCACCAATCTGGTGCTGCACCTGCATAGAAACTTCAGGGGTAAAGCGATGCATGGTTCCATCAAGGTGGCTCTTAAAGGTCACACCTTCATCATCAACATGTGCCAAGCGATCTTTGTTGCCAGCGATCACATCATCTCTGCGAAAAGTTTGTGCATCCATTGCTAATACTTTTTTAAATCCAACACCGAGTGATAAAACTTGAAAGCCACCAGAGTCAGTAAAAGTTGGCCCAGGCCAATTCATGAATTCGCCAAGCCCGCCAGCCTCATCCAGGATGTCTGCGCCCGGCTGCAGATACAGGTGATAGGCGTTAGATAAAAGAGCTTGTGCACCTAAATCTGCTATGGCTTCAGGCAGAACTGATTTAACAGTTGCCTTGGTGCCCACTGGAATAAATGCAGGGGTTTGAATTGGCCCATGAGGGGTATTGATAGTTCCAACACGTGCCAGTGAATCACTTGCGGCGTGCTTGATATCAAATGAAAAACTCAAAAGCATCTCCTTAGAGGCACGCATGAAAGTAGTTGAAGCTTCAACCTTTGCCGTAGACTGCACTCATGGCACGTGAAAACGCTACCGCACCTAGGTGGCTCAACCCCACTGAAATGAAGGCTTGGCGCCGCTACATCCTGGCCAGCCGGCGCCTCATAGATGAATTAGATGCAGATCTTGGCGAGCATGATTTATCCATGCCTGATTATGAAATTTTGGTCCAGCTAAGCGAAGCCCCTGATCGCAAAATGCGCATGAGCGAATTAGCAGCAAACGCCCTGCTATCTAGATCTCGCCTTTCACATCGCATGAAGGTTATGGAAAAGGCTGGTTGGGTAAAGCGCGAAGCATGTCCAATCGATAAGCGCGGCTACTTTGCAGTGATGACAGCTAAGGGATGGAAGGCAATTGTTGCAGCTGCCCCAGATCACGTTGACAGTGTGCGGAGCAGATTTATGGATCATTTAACAAAAGCAGATCAACAGGTATTGGCAGAGATCTTTGAACGCGTTGAGCAATCACTACGCAAAGATGTTGTAGAAGATTAAATGTTAAAAAATAAAAGAGCATAAAAAAACCCGCCACATAGAGTGGCGGGTTTTTTAATATGCTTGAGGGCTTTACTTAGCCTTCTTTGCTGCCTTCTT
>NZ_JBBAMW010000025.1:0-10143 GCF_040402275.1 Candidatus Planktophila sp.
ATCGTCATGCTTTCAGCTAAAGGTGACACGCAAGATGTTGTAAAAGGCTTAGAGGCCGGTGCTGATGATTACATGGTTAAGCCATTTCGTCATCCATCAGAATTAATCGCGCGTATCAGAACTCGTCTGCGCCGGACAAATGCAGATGTTCTTGGTCTAATCACAATTGGTGATTTAGCAATTGATGTCCAGGCACATCAAGTTTTGCGTGCTGGGAAGCAGATTGCCTTAACTCGTCTTGAATTTGATTTACTCGTTGCCTTGGCAAAAGAACCGGGTCGCGTGTTTACACGGGATGCGTTGCTCAGTGAGGTGTGGGGCTATCGTCATTCCACAGATACCCGTTTGGTAAATGTTCACGTTCAACGTTTACGTTCCAAGATTGAACACGATGCCGAGCATCCTGAAATTGTCATCACGATTCGCGGTGTTGGCTACAAAGCTGGAGTCATGGGCGGTTCCTAACCATGAACCGTTTTTTCTGGAAGGCTCGTAACTCCCTTGCATTCAAGGTAATTCTTTCAACAGTAATTCTCTCTCTTGGCGTTGTCTGGATTACTGGATCGGCCCTCAATTCACGTCTATCTAGCGGTATTAGAGAAGTAAACCTGAACTCTGCAGTAGTCGAGGCGCGCTCTACTATCTTTACAGCTGATTACCGTTTCTTGCTCGCCCAAGGTGAAAAAGATTCAGTCGTTCAAAAAGTTGTAGACGACGTTATTAGCTCTGCAACGACTATTACATCAAATGAAAACACACGCGAAGTAGTTTTCCTTCGCAGCCCCGGTAATACAAGAATTATGAATTATGAGATTGCCTCGAACTTGCTTGATCCAGGAACAATTCCAAAATCTCTGAGTGAGCGTGTTCGTAAATCTGATGACATTGTTTGGCAGTACACCACTATGCGTTACTTGCAAGGCACAAGTGTTCCAGGATTAGCTATTGGTCAAAAAGTGCAGATACCAAATGCTGGTCAATATGAAATGTATATTGTTTTTTCTTTGACTAATGAAGGGAAGACCCTCAATCTAATTAGTACGTACCTGCTTATCGCTGGCCTCATTTTGTTACTTTTGATCACTTTGATTACTTGGGTTGTGGTGCGACAGGTCGTTAAGCCTGTGCGCGAAGCGGCTCGAATTGCAACTGAATTTACTTCAGGAGATTTTAGACAGCGGATGAAGGTGTATTCACAGGATGAGATATCAACTCTTGGCCACGCATTTAATGAGATGGCAGAATCACTTGAGAAACAAATTGCGAGATTAGAAAACCTTTCTCGCGTGCAGCAGCGCTTCGTATCAGATGTTTCACACGAATTACGTACTCCTCTGACTACTTTACGTATGGCATCTGAAGTCATTGCCGCCTCTAAAGACAGTTTTGACCCGACAGTTGCCCGTAGTAGTGAATTATTAGTGGCACAACTAGATCGCTTCGAGCGGTTGCTTGAAGATTTGCTGGAGGTTTCACGATTTGATGCTGAGGTTGCCGTTCTTGAAGCGGTTGATTTCGATATTGTGCAACTAGTCAATCGTTGTGCAGAAGATTTGGCACTTGTGGCAAGAGAGAGAAAGACAGAGATATTTGTTAAGTCTGCAGAGCCTGTAGTCATGATCAAGGCTGATATTCGCCGTGTTGAGCGTATTTTGCGCAATCTCTTGGCCAATGCCATTGATCATGCAGAAGAGGTACAGATCGATGTGCAGATTGCAGCAAGTGAACACGATGTTGCAATTGGCGTTCGCGATTACGGAGTGGGTCTTGATGAAAACTCTTTGACTAGAGTATTTGATCGCTTCTGGCGCGCAGATCCTTCACGAGCGCGTATACGTGGAGGCACTGGACTTGGTCTTTCTATCGCCTTAGAGGATGCACGCTTACACAATGGAGAGCTTGAAGCATGGGGACGTCCTGGGAGAGGGGCCCACTTTGTGGTCACTTTGCCCCGAAAAACTTGGGAGTCAATTGATCAACGCCTAATTGCACTGCAACCAGAAGATTACACAGCTTAATTTCCACATAATTTCTTTGAAAGTAAACTGAGATCAGTTAAGTGAGCACTATGTGCTCATGCACTTTTTATCTGAACTCTCACACTTAGTCTTTCCGACTAGGTGTTATGGATGTAACGCATTGGGTCTAAGTATTTGTACCCTATGTCGGCGCGAGTGGATCCCGCATTACTACAAGACCCATGCTAGTGAGATAAGTGTTCACTCTGCTTTGATTTATACGCCAACAGCATCCAAGATAATTCTTGCTGCAAAGGAAAGTGGCTTGCAAGGGGCGGATGATTTGCTGATAGCGGCCATCATCCATGTGTTAGATAAGGCTCGACTAGATAAAGGTTATTTCACCTTAGTCCCAGTGCCTTCCAGTAAACAATCACAGCGCCGACGTGGTCGCAGCTTCATAGTTGATTTAACAAAGAATATTTCCAAGCGCACTGGCATAGGTATAAATGATTGCCTTCAGCTTTCACGACCTGTTTCTGATCAAAGTGGTCTGACGCGAGTGCAACGAATATCAAATATGCATGGAGCCTTTTCTTTAAAGCCGGGTTCAATTCTTCGTGGTGATGCAATTGTGATTGATGATGTGGTCACTACGGGTGCAACCCTGCGAGAAGCGGCCAGGGCCCTGAATTCGCAGGGTTTTCATGCCTTCGGCTCAGTTTGTGCGGTTACCGCCTGTGTGGCTCAACCTCTACGATAAGGGGGTGAAAAGGCACCCTCAGGGAGCCGCGATGAGAGGTAAGAATCAATGCCAGCATTTGTAGACAAGATTTTGCGTGCAGGCGAAGGACGCATCCTTCGTGATCTGAGCAAGGTCGTTGCCTTAGTAAATGCTCAAGAAGCTCGCTGTGTTGCGATGTCTGATTCTGAACTCCGTAGTCAAACTGGCATTTTCCAAGATCGTTATGCAAAGGGTGAATCACTCGATGATTTACTGCCTGAAGCATTTGCCGTTGTCCGTGAAGCAGCACAGCGAACTTTGGGCCAACGTCACTATGACGTGCAGATTATGGGTGGGGCAGCACTTCACAGGGGCAACATTGCAGAAATGCGTACTGGTGAAGGTAAGACTTTGGTATCAACACTGCCTTCATACCTCAACGCTCTTGCAGGTCGCGGCGTGCATGTTGTAACAACAAATGATTATTTAGCAGAGCGCGATAGTGAGTGGATGGGTCGTGTACATCGTTTTCTTGGTTTAAAAGTTGATGTAATTCTTGCAAATATGACTCCAGCAGAGCGCCGCCAGGCATACCTTGCTGACATCACATATGGAACAAACAATGAATTTGGCTTTGATTACCTTCGCGACAACATGGCTTGGTCACTTGAAGAGTGCGTACAGCGCGAACACTTCTTTGCAGTAGTCGATGAAGTTGACTCAATTTTGATCGATGAGGCACGAACACCATTGATCATCAGCGGTCCTGCTGACAAAGCGACTAAGTGGTACGTAGAGTTTGCAAATCTTGTCAGTAAATTACAGCGCGATGTTCACTACGAAGTTGATGAGAAGAAGAAGACCTGTGGAGTTATTGAAGAAGGCGTAACTAAGGTTGAAGAGATGCTACAGATTGGCAATCTCTACGAGGCGGCGAATACGCCCATGATCGGCTATCTGAACAACGCTATTCGAGCTAAGGAACTGTTTAAGCGCGATAAAGATTACGTTGTAATGAACGGCGAACTATTAATTGTAGATGAGCACACTGGCCGTATGTTGGCTGGTCGCCGCTATAGCGAAGGCCTACATCAGGCACTTGAAGCAAAAGAACGTATTGAAATTAAGGATGAAAACCAGACTCTTGCAACTATTACATTGCAAAACTACTTCCGTTTGTACTCAAAGCTTTCTGGCATGACAGGTACGGCTTCAACAGAAGCATCAGAGTTCCATCAGATTTATAAGCTCGGCGTAGTTCCAATTCCTACTAACCGTGAAATGCAACGTCTTGATTCAGCTGACTTGGTATACAAGACAGAAGTTGGAAAGTTTGCTGCAGTAACCGCAGATATCGCAGAGTGCCATCGCAAAGGACAGCCAGTATTGGTTGGTACCGTCAGCGTTGAAAAGTCTGAAGAACTTTCTGCATTCTTGCGCAAATCAGGTGTTCCTCACGAAGTTCTAAATGCTAAGCATCACGAGCGCGAAGCAGCGATCATTGCACGCGCAGGTGTGCGGGGCGCAGTAACAGTTGCTACCAACATGGCAGGTCGCGGTACTGACATCATGCTTGGCGGAAATCCAGAATTTATGGCTGACTTTGAATTGCAACGTCGCGGAATTTCCCCAGTTGATAACGCTGAAGAGTATGAAAAGGAATGGCCCGCAGAAATTGCACGTCAAAAAGCTGCAGTTGAAAAGGGGCATGAAGAGGTAGTTGCTCTTGGCGGTTTGTATGTTCTAGGAACAGAGCGCCACGAATCACGTCGTATCGACAACCAGCTACGTGGCCGTTCAGGTCGTCAAGGTGATCCAGGTGAGTCTCGTTTTTATCTTTCATTACAAGATGATTTGATGCGTCGCTTTAATTCAGGAATGGTTGAGCGCTTTTTAACCGCTGCAGGCCTTCCTGAGGATGCACCAATTGAGTCAAAGATGGTTTCAAACGCTATTCGCTCCGCACAAACACAGGTTGAAGCACAAAACTTTGAGATGCGTAAGAATGTTTTGAAGTACGACGATGTTATGAACCGCCAGCGCACCGTTATTTACGGTGAGCGCCGCATGGTTCTAGAAGGCGCAGACATTAAGGATCAAGTTGCAGGATTTGTTTCCGATACTTTGACCGCATATGTTCAAGCTGCAACTGCCAATGGATATGCAGAAGATTGGGATCTAGAAACCCTATTTACAGCCCTTAAAACCATTTATCCAATCTCATTTACCATCGATCAATTACTTGCCGAAGTTGGTTCTCGTGCAGGGCTAGATGCTGGGTATTTGACTGCTCGTATTGTTGACGATTGCAAGGCAGCGTATGTACAGCGCGAAGAGGCACTTGGCAAAGAAGTTATGCGCGAACTAGAGCGCAAGGTATTGCTATCTGTTCTAGATCGTAAGTGGCGCGAGCACCTATACGAGATGGATTACCTGCAAGAAGGTATTGGGCTACGTGCGATGGCACAGCGTGATCCACTTGTTGAGTATCAAAAAGAGGGCTTTGACCTATTCGCCGCGATGATGGATGCAATCAAAGAAGAGATTGCTGGCTTCTTGTTTAACATCGAAGTTACTGTTGAGAGTTCAAACAATGCTGTTGTTGCACCAGGACTTGAGGCTAAGCAACTTCCTGCAGCTGGATTGCAGTACACGGCAGCAGATGAATCTGGTGTTCGCACAACTGGTGATGTTTCTAGAAACGCTCAATGTCCATGTGGCTCAGGCAAGAAGTACAAGCGCTGTCACGGTGGAGCTACTTAACTTAAATCAAAGTTAAGGCCGTACATAACCAACGTCCATCTAGTCCTTCAAATCTGATTGCAACAACACGTAATCTATCTCCGTAGCGAATAGTCACTGTTGACTCACAGATGCCATCTAAGGGTTCGGTAACTTTAATCTTTCGCACTCTTCCAATCATTTTTTGCTGCCCTGCTTTGCGTTGTAAATCAGCAAAAATTAGATGATGACACATAGCCTGGACTTGTGATGCTGTTCGGCGTCCAGCCCAAATTTCAACGACACTGTGAATGAATTGAAATGTTAGTTCATTGATATCTGGTAGATCTGTAGCAGATGTTGGTTTAGGAGCAAACTCTGGGTCGTACTCTTCGCCAAATGTTGAAGGGCTTAAATAAAGTCGTGGTTTTTGTACAGGTTGCCCGGGATATTCAGGTCGAAACATTTCAAGGACTAGATGTTGCCAATCTTCATCTGGATCACTTGAGATGGGTGCTAAATCAATGGTTGAGAAGGATGGCTGCTGGCTGTATTCGAGTTCTGTTGTCATGGAGTGAGAATTGCCCTGGACTCGTGCACATACCTCAGACTTAAGGGTGGATTGATCTAGTACTTAAGTACCACTGTGGATAAAGGGTGAGTAGATGTCCTGGATGCAGTTTGGGTACTCCTATGACTCTACATAAAAAAACTCGCGCCTCACGACTTCCATTGGCAGTAACGCTCATTGCCGCCGCATTTGTCTCAGCTTTTCTGATTGCAACATTTTCTAATAAAGGGGCTGATTATTGGGTTGTTAACCTTCCTATATCGCCCGGTCATCAGATCTCTGCATCTGATGTCTCTATTGTGCATATGAATTTAGATGCAAGTGCCCAGTTCTACTTGAGCGATGAGGTCGAGCCAATCGGAATGATTGCAACGCGAATCATGCATGCAGGCGAAATTATTGGCAGTTTGGATTTAACGTCAACCGTTGATGCCATGTCAACTAGTGCTGTGCCACTTAGCGTTCGCTCCGTTGATGTTGCAACAGGTTTACGTATTGGAGAAGGTGTTGATATCTATTGGGTCTTAGACACTCAAAACGGTGAGGAGGTGATGGATCCAGTATTGATTCTTGGGGGAGTTACGTTGCTTAGCTTTGACGATGGAGGCAAGAATTTTGGAAGCGATATTGGGTTATCTGTAGCGGTAGAAGAGACACAGGTACTACGACTTTTGAGTGCAACAACATTTGGGCGCTTAGTGGTGATCAGGTCACATGTCTGAGTTAGAAATGCCCACAGTCATAACTGCGATTTCATCCTCTGAAACTGAAGGATTTATTGCAGGAACTTTGTTTGCACAAGGTTGGAGCGTAGTTTTTCGAGCTATTGATTGGGAATCACTAGAGCGTTATATCAACGCCAATCCGGAAGCTGCCCGGGGAGCACTTTTATTATTTGCTTCAGATTTACCAGGTATTACAAAAGCTAAAGTAGATACGATCACACCGAAGATCCGCCAAATGATTGGCTTTTCTATATCTCAGCAGCGGGAGAGTGATTTGATTGAACTCTATGATGTACCACAATCAACAACTGATCTAGTGAGTTTGGTCCGCGGATTTGTGCGTGCGCCAATGGTGCGGGGTCTTAACACTCCGCAACGTGCTGTACGAAAATCCCGTGTTATCGCAGTTGGATCAGCAGGCAGTTATACCGGCTGCACGATGGTGGCAATAAATCTGGCAATGGAGCTGAGCATTCTTGAAAAATCAATATTATTAATCGAGGGAAATTATCGAGCGCCATCTATTGCCGCTTATTTAGCAATGCGAAATCTCAATAGTGATGGGCCATGGAAAACCATTGCTCCCCACCTATCCTTAACTGAAGTAGATCAAGAGCACGCAGGCAGTATTGATGAATTTATGGATCGGGCAGCTGCAGAGTTTGAGTACATCATCATTGATCTTGGCTCCATTTCAGGGTTATCAAATCGACTAACTGATCGCAGGTGGACATCGACGATGACGACCTGGTGTTGTGATCAAGCAGATGAGTTAATGATTGTTTCTAGGGCCGATCAATTAGGTGCACATCGATTGTCCCAAGTGATTGATCTTTTACAGAGTACTTCAGTACGCGCAGCTTTTAGCTTTGTCATGAATATGAAATCTCCTGGCAAGAGGGGAGATAGTGAGGAATCTAGATTCTTGAGCAGTGCAACCGCCCTTAAACCAATACGAATCAGGAGCATTGCCAAGGACTCTCGCGCAGTCATGGCCGCCGAAGATGAGCACGCGACCTTGGTGGAGATTAATGAGCGCTCAAATCTGCGTAAATCAATAGCAGAACTGGCCCGTGAACTAAAAAGTTGAGATCTATTACTATTACCCAATGCGTGCATATCTACCAATTAGTCACAAGGATCTTGAGGGCTTTGTAATCAACAAGAGCCTTGAGGTTGATGAACTCTATGCACCAACTATCCACTTTGAAGTTGAAAACCCGGATTGCGATGAAGAAGAGCTTGAATATTTATTGTCGGTTGCCGCTGGCGAAGAAGCCTTAGAACTTCGCCTATCTGAGAAGGCACCAGGAATTGTTGTGGCACTGGAAATCGAAAAGGAACAGATTGGTGAGCACTATGCCCAATCAATCACTCTTGTTTCCCCATTACAATGGGATCAAGTGCAATGTGCATTGCTTGCATTTCAAGGTGATGACGAACTGATTTGGTTTGCTACCCAAGAAATTGAACTTCACTTGGCAGAGTGGAAGTAACGATGTTCCAGTTAGATAATTTGTTGGGCGGCCGAACGACGGTAACTTTTGATCAATCCCATCGACTGCGCGAGCTTGTTGCAGACTGGCAACTTTTATCTGACCTTTCATTTGCAGACTTAATCTTGTGGGTTCCAATTCGTAAAGATATAAAACTCTGGCCAACTGGTCATATTGCTGTGGCTCATATTCGCCCAACAACAGCGTCGACTGTTTTTATCAACGATGTAATCGGGGATGAAGTCTTATGGGGTGCACGTCCAAATATTGATGAAGCACTTTCAACAGGTGACATTATTCGCAATACCGAGCCTGAACGTGTCGGTGAGTTATTGATTAAAGAAGAGACAATTCCTGTGTTCTTTGAAGGTCAGGTTATTGCTGTTATATCTCGGCACCGCAATGCTGAGCAGATGCGTTCGCCTGGAAAACTAGAGCTAAATTATCGAGAAATTGCAAAACATTTATATCAAATGGTTGCTGAAGGAAATTTTCCATACCAATCTGCAGGTTCTTTATTTGAACCAGTTCCTCGAGTGGGAGATGGGTTAATTCGCTTGGATGTAAATGGTGCTATTTCTTTTGCTAGCCCTAATGCAAAGTCAGCGTTTTCTCGCATGGGATGGAACAGTGAGCTAGAAGGTCGCAATCTTGGCGAGGTTGCAGAAAAAGTTGTTACTTCCTCGCCAAATGCACATGAAGAAGGTATTCGCACCCGCCTCAATGGCAAAACATTACGTCGTGTAGAAATAGATAATCAAGGCGCAACAATTGATCTTTTGGTCTTGCCACTGATTCAAGGCACAGATCGAATTGGGTCAATCGTTCTACTGCAAAACGTTACTGAACTTCGTCGACGAGATCGCGAGCTTGTCACTAAGGATGCAACTATTCGGGAGATTCACCACCGCGTAAAAAATAATCTGCAGACTGTCTCTGCCCTGCTTCGCTTACAGTCCCGCCGAATAGATGACCCGGCGGCAGCTGCAGCCTTGGATGAAGCGGTTCGACGTATTGCATCCATTGCCCTGGTGCATGAAACTCTTTCAAATAGCACCGAAAATACTGTGGCCTTTGATGAGGTGCTTACTTCACTAGTCACTCATGCCCTAGAGCTAAGTCCTCGCATGGGTCAGTTGAGTATTGAACGCAAAGGATACCTTGGTTCACTTGAGTCAAGAATTGCAACACCCTTGTCTTTAGTTGTTACGGAACTCATGCATAACGCCCTTGAGCATGGCTTGTGTGAATCTGGAACTCGTTTAACAATCGAGCTTCAGCGCTATAGCAATGAAGGCCTGATCACTATTTCTGATGACGGAGTGGGATTGCCAGAGGGATTTGATCTATCAACGTCGGCAAATTTAGGTCTACAAATTGTGCGCACGCTTATCGAAAATGAATTAAAGGGTGAACTGAATTTGGAATCTACACACCAAGGAACCCAAGCAAAACTGCGCTTCCCACTTTAAATTTGGTTTTGCTGCTCCATTAGACGCGCACGGTTACGTGCTGCACGACGCTTTAGCGCACGACGTTCATCTTCAGATAATCCGCCCCACACACCTGCATCTTGGCCACTCTCAAGTGCCCATGCCAAGCAAGGCTCTTTAACAATGCAACGATTGCACACCTTTTTTGCTTCTTCGATTTGAGTTAGGGCAGGTCCTGTATTTCCGACAGGGAAGAAAAGCTCCGGATCCTCATCACGGCAGGCTGATTGATGTCGCCAATCCATCGCATGTCTCCTTAGGGAAGTACAACTTATTCAAAAGTTACGTGGTGTGAATACACACAGTTGTGCGTGCAAGGTCTTAATTATCCATGCTGCGGCGTCGCTATACAAGGATGTAAGCAAAGAGTTTTTGAAAATATGAGTGATGTTCCTCAAGTGTGCCCCCGACAGGAATCGAACCTGTGCACCTGCCTCCGGAGGGCAGTGCTCTAT
>NZ_JBBAMW010000026.1:0-9792 GCF_040402275.1 Candidatus Planktophila sp.
ATGGTAACTTCTGCTGCGACGGAATGGTTTTCCCAGACCGCACAGCTAAGCCTGCAATGCATGAATTTAAGGCTATTGCCGCACCTGTTGTCATCACTGGAGTTAAGCCAGCATCAGGTCAATTCAAGATCTTTAACAAGAACTTCTTTAAGGATTTGAGTGGGTACCAACTTCAGTGGTCAATTACATGCGATGGTTTGATCCAAGATGGTGGCGTTGTGAAACTGCCAAAAGTTGTACCTCGCAAGTCAGTTAACTTTAAAGTGTCATCAAAGAAGTTTGCAAAGGGCACAACCCGCGGAGAACGTTTCATTACCTTCTCGCTAGTTTGCATAGCAACTACGCCATGGGCCTTGCCAATGTCAGAGGTCGGCTGGAGTCAGATTGCACTGCCATCAACAGCGCTAGCACCAGCAAAGAAGGCAAAAGAAATTGGCGATGTCGTTGATGAGCACGGACAAATAGTTTTGCCATACGGAATCGTTGCACCATCTGTTTCACTATGGCGAGCACCAACAGATAATGATCGCATCGGACATATTGCATCTAAGTGGGAGCGTTATGGCGTCCGTGACATCTCTCGCACCGATTGTGTTGTCAGACAAACTCCAACATCGATCAAGGTAAGCAACACCTGGGAAACAAGTACTGGTGTTTCTTTCAAGCACACACAGTTGATCACACCAGTTGTTGGTGGATTTAACGTGAAGGAATCTGTCACGATTCCAAAAGCATTTGACGATCTTGCGCGTGTTGGAACATTATTTGAGCTAGATGGATCTTTGAGTGATCTTGTCTATTTTGGCACCGGTTCACACGAGTCATATCCTGACCGCAAAATTGGTCGCATCACGCGCTATGTCTCAACAGTTGCTGCTCAATACATTCCATATGTTCGACCACAAGAAAATGGTGGGCATGCTGCGGTTCGTTGGTTTGAGGTTACAAATACAGCCGGAAATGGTCTGCGTTTTGCAATGTCCAAGCCTGCTCAGGTCTCTGTAACGCCTAACAGGGATGCAGAATTAGCCGATGCAACCCATGATGTTGAAGTGAAGGCATGTGGAAACACAGTTGTGCATATTGATGCTGCTCACCGCGGTGTGGGCACTGCCTCTTGTGGTCCAGATACTTTAGATAAATACATCATCAAAACTGGTGTTCACACCTGGGAGTGGACCGTTTCTCAGATTTAATCAAGATGATGCAACGGCCAATTAATTGCAATTGGATACTTACATGTTCGCCCATCACCAGATGATTTGCCACGAGCACGCCGCCACATCCATGGCAGTGCAAAAGTTACAAACCAAGTAATAGTAATTGCTGACTTAACAAACTGTGAAGTTGGCTCTTGTGGAGCTAAGGGACGACGCCATGATGGATCAAACGGAAGTTCGATAGTCTCTAAAACAGCCTGTGCCACGCGATCATGTCCCATTGGGTTTAAATGCAAACGATCAAATGCCAAAAAGCGTGGGTCTTTGAAGGCTACTTCGCCATTTGCATCACACAAAATTGCGCCAACTTCTTCTGCCATGGCGCGGACATTCTCATTAAAATCTTTAAAGCGAGCTTGCCACGATTCTGCCAAACGTCCCGTACTGCCGCTGTCTTCTAGAACGGTGAACAACATTACCGTTGCACCAGAGGCTGCAACCTTGCGCACCGCTTCGGCATACATTGGCAATGTCTGGTTGGGGTTGTATTTGGGACGGATAACATCATTTGCACCAGCATGAAATGAAACTAAAGTTGTCTCATCAATTACCTGTGCAATTGCTGGTTCGATTTGTTCATCGATTACCTGCTTGAGTAACTTGCCGCGGATTGAGAGGTTGGCATATTGAAAACCCTCTTGATTTTCAGCCATAACATCGGCAACCCGATCTGCCCAGCCGCGATATTGGCCATATTTTTTCTCATCACACATGCCTTCGGTGAAGGAATCACCAATAGCAATAAAACGATTGTATTTCACAGTTTTTTGCCTACTTTGCGCGACGCTGCTGATCTACGTGGAAGAGTGCAATTGAAGTTGCAACGCTTGCATTAAGAGATTCAGTGGTCGCGCTAATCGGAATCGAAACTACAAGATCGCACTTTTCTTTAGTTAAACGTGCAAGTCCCTTGCCCTCAGAACCAACGATAATCATCAATGGCTCTGTTGCAACCTTCATGTTGCTGATGATGTCATCTGACTCACCATCTAGACCAACAACAAACATGCCGGCTTTCTTAGCTGCATCAATGGTGCGTGCAAGGTTTGTAATTTGTGCGATAGGCAAACGTGCTGCCGCACCTGATGATGCTTTCCAGGCAGATGCCGTCATTGTTGCTGCGCGACGTTCAGTCATGATGACACCTGCTGCGCCAAATGCTGCAGCGGAACGAATAATCGCACCAAGGTTGCGTGGATCTGTAACACCATCTAGGGCAACAATTAATGATGGATACTTTGCACGTTCCATGATTTCTTCAAAACTTGAATACTGGAATGGCTTGATAGCAAGAATAATTCCTTGGCTATTTGGTGAGATGCCTTCAACTTCTGCACGGTGTGCTTCGCGAATTGGCAGACCGTGGTGGAGTGCAAGCTTTAGGCTTTCGGCAACGCGGTCATCAACATCGATACTGCGGGCAACTAATAATTCTGTAGAGGGAACATTCTCACGAAGTGCTTCAAGTACTGCGTTACGCCCTGCAACGATTTCACCACGAGGGCGATCTCCCTTTGCAACGCGAGGAGAACGAACCTCTTTCTTTTCAGCAGCCTTCTTGCGCTTTGCAGCTGCGTGATATGGACGATCTTCAGCCTTTGGAGTTGGTCCTTTTCCTTCAAGACGTCGCTTGTTATTTCCACCAGTACCGGCAGATGGTCCCTTTTTTGATTGGCGAATAGCGCCTTTACGGGATGAATTGCCAGCCATTGTTTTTCTCGTTTCGTCGTGCGGTATTTGTTAAGAAATAGACCAGCGAGGCCCTTGAGCAGTGTCCTCAATTGTAATTCCTAAAGCAGCGAGCCCATCACGGATGGCATCTGAGGCAGCGAAATCCTTACGCTCACGCGCAGATGCCCGCTCTGCAAGAGCTAATTTAATTACTCCATCTAGTGCTTCTGTTAGGTCTGTTCCACCAGATGAAGCAAATACAGCATCAAATGGATCACAACCCAAGATTTCTAGCGCTCCGCGGATTTCATCAGCATTTTTAGAAACTGCAGATTTATCGTTATCTGTGATTGCTTGATTACCTAGTCGCAGATTTTCACTGATCGTTGCAAGTGCTGCCGGCACAGCTAAGTCATCATTCATTGCCGCGGTAAATTCTGCGTTGATGCGTGGTGTTGGTTGTGCTCCAACAAGTTCAGTTGCGCGGTGTAAGAAGTTTTCAATCCGCTTAAAGTTGGTTGCTGCCTCTTGCAACGCTTCTGGTGAATACTCCAGCATCGAACGGTAATGCGCGCCGCCTAAGTACCAACGCAGTTCAATTCCGCGAACAACTTTTAGAATCTCATGAACTTGTAATGCATTACCTAAAGACTTTGACATCTTTTCGCCAGATTGTGTAACCCAAGCGTTGTGCAACCAACGTTGAGCAAATCCATAACCAGCTGCCTCTGATTGTGCGATTTCATTTTCGTGATGTGGGAATACAAGATCTAATCCTCCGCCATGAATATCAAAAGTTTCTCCAAGGTATGCGTGCGCCATTGCAGAACATTCGAGGTGCCACCCAGGACGACCTGGTCCCCACGGTGTTGGCCATGATGGCTCACCTGGTTTTGCAGCTTTCCATAATGCAAAATCACGAACATCTTTTTTGTATCTTTCATCTGCATCTTGAGCAGGTTGCAAATCATCAAGATTTTGACGAGACAAGGTTAGATAACGCTTTAATTTACGAACCTCTAAATACACATCGCCATTACCTGGTGCATATGCTGCGCCACTTTCAACGAGCTGATCCATGAGTTCAATCATCTGTGTGATGTGGCCAGTGGCACGTGGTTCATAGGTTGGTGGCAAGACATTTAATGATGCATAAGCATCGCTAAAAATACGCTCGTATTTCATTGCCAGAGCCCACCAGGCCATCTTTTCAACTGCTGCCTTTTGCAGGATTTTGTCATCAATATCGGTGACATTTCGAATAAAAGTAACGTTATAGCCGCTCTTTGTTAACCACCGTCGCAAGATGTCGAAGTTAACACCGCTTCGAACATGTCCAATGTGTGGTGCTGATTGCACAGTTGCACCACAGATGTACATTGAAACCTGCCCTGCGACTAACGGTTTAAATTCATTTACTTCACGGGTGGCCGTGTCATAAAGATTCAAACTCATGGTGTTTGCACCAGAGCGTTTGCAATGACATAAATTCCTTCGCCGCGACCGGTAAAGCCCATTTGATCAGATGTGGTTGCAGCAACAGAAACTGGGGCACCAAGAGCGTCACTCAATACCTTCTGTGCTTCTGCGCGACGAGGCGTGATCTTTGGTGTGTTGCCAACAATTTGTAATGCAACATTGTTAATGACAAATCCTTTAGCTGTGACAAAATCACGTAACTTTTCAATCATGGCAACACCTGATGCTCCAGCCATCTCGGGTGTATCAACACCAAAAAAAGTTCCGATATCGCCCAGTTGGCAAGCAGACAAGACTGCATCACACAGTGCGTGGACTGCGGCATCTCCATCTGAATGACCGACTAAACGCGGGGCTTCATCCCACAACAAGCCTGCGAGCGCACATGGTCCGCTTTCGCCAAATTGGTGGGCATCGACTCCAACGCCGGTGCGTAATTTAGAAATCAATGATCATTGCTTTCTACAATCGCCTGTAACTTCGAAATAGTTTCAGCTTCAGTTTCGCCTTCAACAGTTACAACGACCTCATCGCCGAATTTAACGCCAAGGGTCATAACGCGAAGAACACTGGCACCATCAACGGCTGCAGTTGCCTGGCCATCAACGATCTTTGCTAAGCGAACAACGCTTCCAGAACCTTTGGCTGTTGATGCAAAAAGTGCTGCTGGACGAGCGTGCAGGCCAACGGCTGAGGCGACTACTGAGCGGAATTCCTTCATAGGCCATAGCGTAACCGTTGCGGGAGTGGTGTTTAATAGGAACATCTATTCAGGCTGCTGCACAAATGTGAAAGTTGGATTATGAGCGTCAATCCGTTGTTGATGGGCCACCCGTTATCTTCTCCTGAGCATGCGCGTCACGCGCTGCTCTACATGTGGCGCATTCGCAAGTTTGAAGAAGCCGTTGAAGATCTCTTCGGTCGCGGAATGATGCACGGGACGATGCACTTATCTATCGGACAAGAAGCATCTCCAACAGGCATGTGCATGGCAATGACTTTGCAAGATCAGATCACATCTACACACCGTGGACATGGCCATTGCATTGCAAAGGGTGCCGACCTCACACGCATGATTGCAGAATTGCTAGGAAAGAAAATTGGCTACTGCGGTGGTCGCGGTGGATCAATGCACATCGCAGATGTTGAAACCGGAAACCTTGGCGCAAATGGTGTTGTGGGTGGCGGAATACCTATTGCAGCTGGCGCAGCACTTGCCTCCAAAATGATGAAGCGCGGAACTGTTGCTGTTTCCTTCTTTGGAGATGGTGCAATGAATGAAGGTGCATTCCATGAAGCTGCAAATATGGCGGCAATCTGGAAGCTGCCAATGGTTTTGTTCTGTGAAAACAATAAGTACGGAATGTCATCATCTACTGAAAAAGCTTTTGCAATTGATAACTTGGCAGATCGCGGCAAGGGATACGGAATCCCTGGCGTAAATGTTGATGGAAACGATGTTGTTGCAGTCTATGAAGTTGCACAAGCAGCCGTTGATCGCGCAAAAGCTGGCGAAGGTCCAACATTAATTATTGCTGAGACCTACCGCTGGAAGGGTCACTCCCGTTCAGATAAGAATTTGTATCGCACCAAGGAAGAAATTGAAGAGTGGCGTACTAAGGATCCAATTCCAAAGTTCATTGCCCGTGTAATAGAAGAAGGAATTCTTACTCAAGAGCAGTGTGATGTCATTCAAAATGAAGCAATTGAGGCAATCAAGGCCGCTGTTAATGAGGCTGTAAAGGCTGAATCTGCTGAGCCATCAGGGCTATTAGACGCAGTGTTTAAGGCGGTGTCAGCATGAGCGATCGCATGTTAACTATGGCAGAGGCAGTTCGCGAAGCCATGTCTATCGCTTTTGATGAACGCCCAGAAGTTTTCTTACTCGGTGAAGATGTTGGTATTTACGGCGGCGCATTTGGTGTGTCAGGGGATATGTATCACCGCTATGGGGCGGAGCGCGTTTTAGATACACCTATTGCAGAACTTGGAATTGTTGGCGCAGCTGTTGGTGCGGCTTTATCTGGCATGCGACCAATTGTTGAAATTCAGTTTTCAGATTTCACCGCACAAGCCATGGATCAGATTGCTAACCAAGCTGCAAAGATTCACTTCATGTTGGGCGGAGCACTACACGTTCCGATGGTTTTGCGAACTCCACAAGGTTCAGGCACAGGTGCTGCAGCCCAGCATTCACAAAACCTGGAGCCATGGTTTGCATCCGTTCCTGGATTAAAAGTTGTTGTTCCATCAAATCCAGCAGATGCCAAGGGATTGCTACTTGCCGCAATTGATGATCCCAACCCAGTAATTTTCTTAGAGCACAAACTTCTCTACAAGATCCCCGGCAGAGATCCTGTCCCTGAAGGTGCAACTCGAATTCCACTTGGTGTTTCTAAAGTAGTTCGTGAAGGAAAAGATCTAACAATTGTTGCAACCGGCATCATGGTTAATAAATCATGGGAGGTATGCGAAAAATTAGCTGCTGAAGGAATTTCAATTACTTTAATTGACCCTCGCACAATTTCTCCACTTGATATGAACCCAGTATTTGAATCAGTTGAAAAAACTGGTCGCTTAATGGTTGTTCAAGAAGGCCCAGCCCAGGCAGGCTTCATCAACGAAGTCATTGCCCAGCTAGCTGGTTCTTCATCATTTGGCTCATTAATAGCGCCAATTAAGCGTCTTGCGGGCATGAATATTCCGATTCCTTATGCTCCGCAGTTAGAAAAGGCTGCTGTGCCACAGCTTGATGACATCGAAGCTGCTGCTCGCGAGATTGTTAAAAACTGGCGATGAGTTTTAAATATCCAGTTGTCATGCCAAAGATGAGCATGACTATGGAAACTGGAGAGCTCATCAATTTCCATGTTGCAGTTGGCGATCATGTTAAAAACGGCGATGTTTTATTTGAGGTTATGACCGACAAAATCGATATGGAAGTTGAAGCACCGGCAGATGGTGTTATCGAAGCTTTGGTTGCAAACCCAGGTGATGTTGTTGAAATTGGCAAACCTGTATTAATCATGCTGACAGACACTGAAGTGATGGCATTTGATTTTGGAACAGATAATGAACCTGTAGCAGCTGTTGAAGTAGTAGCTGCGCCAGCACCAGTTGTTGCCGCCCCGGTTGCACCTGCTGCCCCAGTCATCCTTAATGAAACAGTTAAGGCGGTTCCAAAGGCACGAGTAGAAGCAGCTAACCGCGGAATTGATTTGCGCACGGTGCGTGCGACAGGACCTGATCGCACCATCACGATGGAAGATGTCAATGGCGCACAGTTAGATCCAGCAATCGCAAAGCGCCAAGCTGCTAACAAAGCTTTGATTGCCAAGGGTATTGAAATGACTCGCAGCATTGCCCAAGCCTCATTTACACGAAGTGTGAACGCCAACTTTGATCATGCCACATTCATTGCTGCCTGGGCCAAGGTTTTGCGCAATCGCCCAGATCTTGCAGCACACCAACATGTTGGCGTCGCATTGATTATTGAATCCAAATACGGCAGTGCACTGCCGGTCTTTAAAGATCCAGACCAACTAAAAATTGCTGATTTGGCTGCCTTGGTTGCATCCACAACGGATGCTGCCAAGAACGGAAAGGTGCCTGTGGCAATGCTTTCAGGGGCAACAACAACAGTTTTTGATCTGACAACCTATTCAATGAGCTCTGCAACTCCGTTACTCTTTCCTAACCAAGTTACATCAGTGACCATCGGATATGAGAGCGCAACAACAAAGATTGTTTCCTTGACTATTGATCTAAACTTCTGTGACTTTTATGATGGTGCACTATTACTAGATGCTCTCGTTGCTTCTTTATAGAAGCACTCAGTAAAGGACGCGTGTGACTACTCTTACGGGAATACCTGCTAGTTCTGGAGCCGCAGTCGGTCCTTTCTTTCTCCTCAATACAAATATTCCTGTCCCAACCGGTCAGCCATCACACCAAAGTTTTGAAGCAGAAGGTCATGCTTTAAACCTTGCCATCAAGACAGTTGGCTTAGATTTAGAAGCACGTGCTGCCAGAACAACTGGCGAGCTACACGAAATTTTGTTAGCAACAGCAGAGATTGCAACTGATCCTGCAATTGCAGAAGAGGCTGCAGGATTTATTGCAAGTGGTCACACTGCAAGTTATGCCATGGTTAAGGCAACAGGGGTTTTTCAAGAGTTGTTAACCGATTCCGGTGGCTACTTGGCAGAGCGCGTCAGTGATGTTGCAAATATCCGAGATCGGGTTTTATGCGAAATTGCAGGTATTGCTTATCCTGAAATTCCACATTTTGATGTGCCAACAGTTTTAATCGCACAAGACTTATCTCCTGCAGATACTGCCGATTTAGCAACAGATAAAATCTTGGCCATTGTCACAGCAGGTGGTGGACCAACTAGCCACACCGCAATCATTGCCAGATCAAATGGAATTGCAGCAATCGTTGCTTGTCCTGGCGTTGTGGAAGTAGCAACAGCACAAGCTGGTGCAACCGTTGCAGTAGATGCCACAACTGGGCTCATCACCTTTAATCCCACTGATGCGTTAAAAAGTGAGATCGCAACCAAAATTGAGCGCATTAAGGCACGTAAATCAAGGGTTATCACCCGTTCTGCAGATGGATATGTCACAACAGATGGAACAGTTGTTCCGATCTATGCAAACATCGGTCGCCTTGAAGACACAGTTGCAGCTGTTGCAGCCGGGGCCGATGGCGTTGGATTGCTGCGCACAGAGTTGTTGTATCTAGATCGAAACGATGCGCCAACTTTGCAGGAGCAAACTGCGATCTACACCCAACTCTTCACACCCTTTAATGGCCAAAAAGTAGTCATCCGCACCTTAGATGCTGGCGCAGATAAGCCAATGGCATTTATTAACTTTGCTCAAGAACCAAATCCGGCACTTGGTGTACGCGGATATCGCACCATCGATGGTCATGAAGATTTGCTTCGTGCTCAGTTACAAGCAATTGCAAATGCTGCCAAAGCCACAACGGCAGAGGTATGGGTCATGGCACCGATGGTGACCTTGCCAGGTGAGGCTGCAGCATTTGTTGCCATGGCTCGCGAATATGGTTTGAACAAAGCAGGTGTGATGATTGAAGTTCCTGCAGCAATTTTCCACGCAGATGAAATTACAAAGGTGTGCGACTTTGTTTCGATTGGTACTAATGACTTAGGACAGTACTTGCATGCTGCAGATCGCGAATCTGCACCGTTGGCCAGCTTTAACGACCCCTGGCAACCAGCATTGCTGCGCGCTGTCCACCTAGTTGCACAAGCTGGCATTAAAAATAATTGTCCGGTTGGTGTGTGCGGTGAAGCAGCATCTGATGCAGCGCTGGCTTCAGTGCTTGTTGGTTTAGGCGTATCTTCACTTTCGTGCAGTGTCGCCACACTGACAGATGTTGCGCAAGCGGTAA
>NZ_JBBAMW010000027.1:0-7467 GCF_040402275.1 Candidatus Planktophila sp.
TTGGGGTATGGGGTAATTGGCAGCCCTGCTGATTCTGGTTCAGTAAGTCTAGGTTCGAGTCCTGGTACCCCAGCGCAGTACAGAAATACAACTTAATATGGTTTGTCCTAGAAATATCTACAGGCAAGGCCCCGTCGTCTAGCGGCCTAGGACTCTGGCTTCTCAAGTCAGCTACGAGGGTTCGAATCCCTTCGGGGCTACAACTAATCTCTCCTCTCTTTCACAGAAATTGTGCGGGAGAGGAGATTTTTGTTGTAAACCAGTTAATCTCTACCTATGTTCGCATTTGATCTTAAGCACCTGTTCTTTGGAATTTTTGCAGGGCTGTGTGCATATATTTTTGGACGCCGTGTTTTGCCATGGATGTTATTGGGATTTGTAGGAACTTTTTGGGTTTTGCTAGCGTTGATGTTGTCGCCAAAGAAGACTCGCACACCACTTAATGAGTGGAATCCGATTACTGAATTAAAGCGCAGCCCAAAGCAGTAGTGGCGGTGCGTCCTGGCGCATATTGTTTGCGATCCAGGTTGCTCCATCTAAGTTATCGCCGGAAGATTCAACAACAACTGCGTGAGGTAGTTTGGCGTTAACTTCTAATGCAATCTTTGTCGAATACGTTGTATTTCGTGCTGGGCCGCCCTGAATAACTATCTCTGGGGAATCACTCTTTTTTCCACCACATCCATACCAAGCAGCAACCACGCTTTGTGCCAATAAGAATGCACCCTCATCAACTATCGCAGTCGCAGTTGAAATGCCTGCATCTGCTGCATCTAATACCTTTTTAGCTGTCTTTGTTGCGAGGTTTACGGCATCAACGCTATTTCTAATCTCTAAAGCAAAGTAGGCAGCAATCTCATCTGCAAAGTAATCAACCATCTCAGGATCATCGCCTCGACCTTGTCGAAGAGCTAACGCTTTAGTAATTGCTAATTTTCCTAACCAAAATCCGCTTCCTTCATCACCAAAAGTATTGCCCAGTCCATCGCGATGTGCGTAATGCCCATCAATGCCGCCGATTGAAACAACACCGCCACCAACAGAGAGCACAACACCATTGCGGCCATCTAATGCGCCAACAAAACCAGCCAGACCATCATCTATAACTGCTACTTCTTTGGCACCAAAGAACTCTTTACATAGCTGTAAGTATTTTTCTGGCTCAGAGACAACTCCATAAAAACCAGTGCAAGATAGTGCGACAACATCTGCTGAGAACTTTTGGGCTGATTCAAAGACTGCGCGCAAAGCAGGTAAAGTATTTTCTCCAGCCAACTTGCCACGTTCACTGCTCACAGAAACCTGACCTTGTCGGAAACGAGATCCCGATTGACCCAGATCAACTGCCAGCACTTCTTTGTTAGCCATAGAATGAAGGATACTTGAATGGATGTGGGAAGATAAGTCCATTACTAACTAAGGAGACAACGATGGCGACAGCAAAGAAAGCGGTTGCAAAGAAGGGACCTGCAAAGCGTGCAGCCGCACCTGTCGTTCAACCCCGTCATGATCGGGTTGATTGGCGTTCTCTGTATGTGTATGCGGTGTGTTTAATTACTTTGCTGGTCACCTTGTTTGCCACCGTCTCATTGATCAACTCGATCATGAATGCAGTGTTTCCAGATCCTGGCTACATAGACATTTACGCAAAGCCTGAAGGTGCTCCATCTGCAGCTTTGCTTGCCCAGCAAGAAGAGAACAATCAGGTTCAGGCGCTAAAGAGAATCTTTACTTCATTCACAACGATTGCTATAGCTGCTCCTCTGTATTTGTATCATTGGCGCACAGCGCGCGCGACCGATAGCTAAGCGACTAGGTCAAAATTTCCTGAAAATTGGCGCAGATGGTGGCACGCACGTTGTGTGTGCGACCGTAATTATTCTCGCTAGCTCCATATAAGTACTCTGAAGCCTTGGTTGGTTAGACTTGACACTATGAAAAGGCTGCGCGGGTTTGTTCAGGCTTGTCACTTTGCCCCTTCCTTGATGGTTACCACTGTTGCCTTTCTTATTGCCCGAGCTTTGTGGTGGGAGGGACCTGCCTATGTCATAGCTATTGGTGTCCTCTTGGGACAGTTGATTGTTGGCTGGACAAATGATTTACATGATTATGAAGATGACCTAAAACATAACCGTACTTCAAAACCATTAGTCTCTGGCTTAATTTCTCCTAAGCAACTGCGTACTGCAATCTTTGTTGTCACACCATTAGCGGTAATCATTAATCTCTTTGGTCCACTGGGATTAAAAGGTGGAGCTGTTTACTTACTTGGTATTGGCTTTGGTCTTGCCTATAACTTCTATTTTAAATACACAACCCTTTCACCTTTGCCGTATGTAATTGCATTTGCTGCACTACCTGCATCCATAGTTTTAGCTGTGGATGAAACCCCACCACTATGGATGATGGGGGCAGGCTCACTACTTGGCGTTGCTGCACACATTGCTAATGTTTTAAAAGACTTTGAAGAAGATGGGCAATCTGGCATTCGTTCTTTCCCGCGCATTATTGGAGAAAGAGCATCAAGGGCGGCAATAGCAGTGATTCTTTTGGCAACAACGCTATTGCTGAACTCGGTTAGTTCTAGACCAGCGCTATTAATTGTCGGTGTAATCGGAGCGTTGTTAACCTTCAAAGCGCCACGATCTATTCTCTTTAAAGCAATCATGGTGGTGGCGTTAGCAAACTTAGTGTTGTTGATATCGGCCCTAGATACCGAAATTGGAAATAAAGAGTTTGCCGATAGCACCAGCATCATTATCGGTGCGGATCGTCCTACTGAACTGTTCTTGCCTTCCCCTGATAATTCCAAAGAATTAACAGGGATTTTAATTAATCTCCATGGGTATTCAGGTGACTCGATTTCACAAACTAATTACACCTACCTCAAGGAATCTGCAATGGCCGCCGGCCTTGCATACGTTGCACCAAATGGATTGAAGGATGGTTCGGGCAATCGTTACTGGAATGCCTCTAACGCATGCTGTGACTTTGCAAAAACCGGTGTTAATGATGTCGCATACATCGATGAGTTAATTGATGAGATTTCCAATGATTACAACCTTGATAAATCACGCATCTATTTGTTTGGTCACTCCAACGGCCACTTCATGAGTTATCAGTACCTGTGCACAAGCAAAAATCAAGTCGCAGCAATTGCCGGCTTAGCCGGCTCTATGGATAGTGATCCTGGCCAATGTTCGGGTAAAACAGCCAATGTTCTACATATTCATGGCGATGCAGATGCAACGATTTCATATGTAGGTGGAGCATTGTTTGCTCAAAACTATCCTTCAGTTGATGAAGTAGTAAAGCGATGGAGCAAGAACAATCAGTGCACACCAGATTCTAAGAAAAAGTCAGATTTGATCGCCTCTATGTCGGGGTCTGAGACAACAGCATCTTTGTTCAATTGCGCCAAAGGTTCTCTGGAGCTATGGACACTCAATGGAGGAGTCCATGTTCCAGGTTTGGATCGTGGATTTGCTGATGCAGTTGTTCAGTGGCTTACCAGTAGCAAGAGCGCCTAGGCGTGCTTGCCTATTGATTTCTTCAGGTAACAGGCGCACTATTACCTCACCTACTAGCGCGGGGGAGAGCATGAAGATCAGCAGCATCATTGCAGGTAAGAAAGTTGAAACTATTTCAGCAAGTGCCAGTGTTCATGATTTGGTCAATGCACTTAACACCCACCACGTTGGGGCACTCGTTGTTTCTGGTGATGGAAAGACAATTGATGGCATTGTCTCTGAGCGAGATGTTGTGCGGGCAATGCCAGGCAAGCTAGATCAACTAGTGGGCATGCATGTGCGAGACATCATGACTGTCGATGTTCACACCTGCACAGCAGATTCAACAGTTCAAGAATTAATGGCAATGATGACCTCACTTCGCTTTCGCCACGTGCCAGTTGTCGATGCCACAGGCAACCTGCTCTCTATTGTTTCTATTGGCGATGTGGTCAAGAACTACGTCAGTGAAATTGATTCTGAGCGCCAGGCTCTTAAAGATTATGTGAGCACTGCCGGCTAAGCCTTTAACACCTAGACTTCACCGCATGATTGGATCAATTGCCCTCGTTGGATCTGGTGAGTACCTGCCTGCAATGGCTAGCCTTGAGAAATCTTTAATCGATGATGGAATCAAAAACGGTAAAAGACCCATCTATGTTCAAATCCCAACAGCTGCCGGTCAAGAAAGTGATGATCGACTTGAGTACTGGAAACAATTAGGAAAAGCTCAAGCAGATCGCTTAGGTGTTGACTCTATTTTCTTGCCGATCTTTACGCGAGAAGATGCCAACAACCCTGAGTATGCAACGCTGATTCATAACTCGGCTCTGATCTATATGTCTGGTGGAGACCCGCACTACTTGACAGAAACCCTTATGGGCACCGCGCTATGGAGTGCAATCCAAGAGAACTGGCGCATAGGAACCTCACTTGCTGGATGCAGCGCAGGTGCGATGGTTTTAAGTTCTCACATTCCTAACCTTCGCCTACTTAAAAAAGCACCCACAGCAGGACTTAACCTGCTTCCAGAGATCCGGGTAATCCCACACTTTAATAAGTTCTTTAGATGGATTCCTGACAGTGCGGCCAAAGTATTGCTCCATGTTCCTGATGACTCAATACTTATTGGCGTTGATGAGTTAACAGCCATCGTCAAGCGCAGCGGAGATGATCACTGGGTAGTAGTGGGTGAGGCAAAGGTGCATGTATTAAAGGGAATGCCTGATCAACAGCTAGGTGATGGTGAAGTAATTACCTTCATTAAGTAGTTCTTGAAAGCAAAAGCCCCACAGAGATTAAGCTGCGGGGCTTTGCCTTCTCGTTAAAGTTACTGTGCGTAACACACAAGTATGCTTTAATTAATGAAGTTGAGCCGGGGTGCCAATCCCGACCCAACTGCCTTATACGAACTCAGTCGCCTAACTGATCGGTCTCGTCGGGTCTAGCCCGACGGTTCCTTCGCATCTCCCATACGCGCAGTATGAGAGTGGCTATTGCAACGCATAGCGTCACAACATCATTTAGATTCATTCGTTTGCACTCCTTTTCTCCATTCCAAACGGATGTCTGGAAATCACTAAGAATCGCTGGCGGCGTGCTTAATGATGTGAGATAAAGATTCAGGCGAGTGCAAAGTAGGGCGCAGAAGTGACGAGAGTGGATGTTGCTAAAAAAGCTGTGGATAGCGAGAATCATTATTTGCAACTAAACTTTCTTTAATTCAACAGAAAGTGAAACCAATGTCCTTTGTTATGTACTCAACTACCTGGTGTGGTTACTGCAAGCGCCTTAAGTCCCAGTTAGCAGACCTTGGTGTCACCTTTGAAGAGATCAACATTGAAGAGGTTCCAGGCACTGCAGAGATCGTTGAGAAGGTAAATGGTGGCAATCGCACAGTGCCCACATTGGTCTTTAGTGATGGCGCTGCAATGACTAACCCATCTGCCAAGCAGGTAACAGACAAACTGGCTGAACTAAATAGTTAAGGCCACCCCAATATCTGAGGTGGCCCTAACCGTGAAGAAACTTCGAACTATTTAATCAATTACTTCTTTACGAACTTTGACACATCCACACCTGGTGGAAGGATTACTGCATCAATTGCATGGATTACACCATTTGAGGCAGCAACATCTGCTGCAACAACTTTTGCTCCATTAACAGTCACGCCACCCATTGTTGAAAGCTTAATTTTCTGACCTTCAACAGTAGCAACATCGCCATCTGTTACATCAGCTGCCATTACCATTCCTGAAACAACGTGGTAGGTAAGGATCTGTGCAAGTAGCGCCTTGTTCTCTGGTAGAAGTAGTGCATCTAGAACACCTGCTGGTAGAGCGGCAAATGCTTCATCTGTTGGTGCGAATACTGTAAATGGACCAGTTCCGCTCAGTGTTTCTACTAGATCAGCAGCTGTTACAGCTGCGACTAGAGTTGTAAAATTACCGGCTCCAACTGCTACATCAACAATTGTTCCTACAGCTGTTTCTTCTGTCATTGTGTCACTTGCTGTATCTGAATCACTTGAGCATGCTGACAGTGTCAACAATGCGGCAAGTGCTGCAGCAACTAGTGCGCTACGACGCAAAACCTTCATAACTCTCTCCTTAGTTTGGGTTTATCTATCGGGAAAACCCTAGGTTCGGGTATGAGGGCCAGCAACTTGAAAATGCCCATTTCACCCTCTGGCACCTCGAATTCACTAGTCAGACACATGGATTCTCAGGATTTATGACCCTGCTTAGGGCTACCCCCATGAAAAGGCTAGGGCTTTAAAACAATACGAATTGGGTTGCCAACTTTGTTGGCCAACTTATCTAACGCTTCAGCAGCTTTTTCTAGCGGCATAACTTCGGTTACTGATTGTGATAAATCTAGTTTGCCTTCACGCGCAAACTCAATGAGCTCTCGCACATGGTGATCTTCTGAGCCGTAGTGACCCAAGATCTGGGTGCGCATATAGGTAAAGGCCATGTCATTAGGAATCACAATAGGCTCATTAGCAATACCAACAATAACTAGCCGTCCTTGCTCACCAAGAAGTGACAATGCTTGTTTTCTAACCGGTGTAACACCTGCAAAATCAAAGGCGGCGTTTAACCCGCGGTGCCTTTTGATTTCAGGATCATCTGGGGCAAAAGCAAAGTCTGCCCCTCTAGCCAAAGCATTTGCTCGTGCATCCTCGCGTGGATCAATAGCAATAACTTTGCTGCATCCAACTATTTTTAATAGTTGCACCGCATGGATTCCAAGTCCTCCCACACCAAAGACCACAGCGCTTTCACCGGCTGCCATCTTGGCCGTAGATGAGATTGCAGCCCACGGAGTTGAAACAGCATCAGGAATAATTGCAGCTTGTTCAAATGGCAGTGAATCAGGAATTGTGGCAACTAGTTCGGCGCTTGTAACAACGTATTCGGCCCAACCGCCGTTGTAATCAAAACCCATAGTTGTTATTTGTGAAGCAGCATTGCGCTGGCCAGCAATAACAACAACCCGGTCGCCAACGGTAGATGTTGTAACACCTGCGCCTACTTGATCAATCACACCTGCAACTTCATGACCTAGCGTCACCTGATCACCCTCTAGATAGCCGGGGGACAAGATGCCTTCCAGCAAATGCACATCAGATAAACACACACCGGCTGCTTCTACTTTGATGCGCACTTGTCCCGCACCAGCATCAGGAGTTGGAACATCAACAACTGCAAAGCCACGTGTTGACACCGTTATCTGTCCAGCTCTCATGCGATCTTTCCTTCTGCTCGGTTGATCAAAGTATTAACTGCTTCTCCAAAGCCAGCAAATGCTGGGTTTGTTGTTTGCCCAGCCCTATAGCGAGCCCAGATCTGTTGAATGATGACCGCTAATCTAAAAAGGCCAAAGACTTCATAAAATGTAAAGTCATCACACTTTCGCCCACTTAACTCTAGGTAGCGTGCAACAAATTGCTCTC
>NZ_JBBAMW010000028.1:0-7201 GCF_040402275.1 Candidatus Planktophila sp.
TCGCAATTCTGTTAACGGGGTGCGCTAATTCACAGATGTCTCACAACTACACAATCTCCCAAGATGATGTTTCAGCAATCTCAATTGATTCACCCACTACATTTTCAGTTTCTAGAGTTGTAGTTCTTGCCAATGGTGTGGCAGAGATTATGAACTCCCTGAATGCCAAATCACTTATTGTTGGTCGAGATATTTCAAGCACAGAAAAAGCGTTAGAGAATGTTCCACTTGCAACATCAGGTCATCAAGTTTTACCTGAAGAGGTAATTGCTCTTAAACCAGATCTGGTAATTATTGATGCATCCACTGGACCTAAAGCTGCAATAGAGCAAATAAAGAGCGCGGGCATACGAGTTGTGCAAACACCAGAGAGTTGGACCTTGGGAGATATTTCTATCAAGGTTGCAGCTGTTGCCGCTGCTATTGGCGCGCCGCAACAAGGAGTGCTGCTCAATGCTGCGATGAATGCTGCGATTAAGACTAAGACGCTTTCTGAAAAAACAAAGATTGCATTTTTATATCTTCGTGGAACATCATCTATCTATCTAGTTGGTGGACCTGGATCAGGTGCAGACTCTTTGATCTCTGCAATCGGTGCTGTTGATGTGGGAGCTGCGTCATTGCCACGTCCCTTTAATACGATGACCGCTGAAAGTCTGGCAACGCTTAATCCTGATGTAATCATTGTTATGACAAAGGGATTGGAATCTGTTGGTGGTGTGTCAGGGTTACTCAAACTACCGGGTGTGGCACAGACACAGGCAGGTAAGAATCACGCAATTATTGATGTTGATGACTCACTACTTCTTTCATTTGGTCCTCGTACGCCATCGTTAGTTGTTGCCCTTGCTCAGCAAGTAAGTGCGGTGGGCAAGTGAAGAAGATTGCCCCTGCAATAGCACTTGTTATAGCCACTTTTGTCGCTATCTATGTTGGCAGTGCACAAATTGATGACTTTTGGTCAGCGCTCTTCTCACCTGGGAGCAACGAGATTTTGTGGCAGATTCGTATTCCCCGTGTAACAGCAGCACTGATTGTCGGTGCGTCATTGGCACTTGCTGGATTAATGGCACAAGGTGCGTGCAATAACGCATTGGCAGAACCTTCAATCTTAGGAACAACAGCAGGTGCAGCCCTTGGCACAGTGGTGGCGGTCTTAACTGGACTTGTGCGGGTGGGATCTGTGGGTGCAATTGCATGCGGGGCACTAGGTGCTCTAGCTGCAACCTCTCTGACATTTAAATTAGCAAATCTGCGATCACAACTTTCATCTTTTACATTAATCATTGTGGGTATCGCAGTGTCGGCCAGCCTCACAGCAATTGTTGGGCTGTTATCAGCAATGGTGACAAGGGCTGATGCTCGTTCTATTTCATTTTGGAACTTTGGATCTCTGGCTTTAATCACCCGGGATAATTTGGTGGGAGTTAGCATCACCGCAATTATGGGTGGACTGATTGCTTGGAAGATCTCACCATCACTTGATCGGCTTTCCTTGGGTGATGCCACCGCCTTTCACATAGGTATTGATGTCCCACGTGTTCGACTCATTGCACTCGTTGCTCTATCACTACTTGCAGGAGGGGCTGTTAGCACCGTTGGCTCTATTGCATTTATTGGCCTTGCCGCCCCACACATTGCACGATTTATATATGGACCCATCCATCGCAATTTGATTGTTCACACCGCCATCATCGGGGCACTCTTAGTTGTTGTGGCAGATACTCTTTCACGAAATGTTGCCCAACCAAATGAACTGCCTATCGGTCTTATTACCTCACTCTTAGGTGCGCCAGTATTGATCGCACTTGTTACAGTTAAAAATAATGTTTGGAAAACTCAATGATTACTATCAATGAGATCACTATCGTTGTTGATGGGCGAGAAATTATTTATGATTACAGCGAACAAATCCCTGCTGGATCAATTACGGCAATTGTTGGCCCCAATGGCTCTGGCAAATCAACGTTGCTAGCTGCCATTGCTGGCGATATCGCACCAATAAAGGGCACGATCACAATTGATGAGCTACATCCCATCCTGACATCACCAGCCCAACTGGCACAGATTCGTGCGGTGGCAATTCAAAATCAGAGCTACACACTGGGCTATACGGTTCAGCAGGTCATTGAAATGGCTGGTCCCTCTAAAGAAGTAATGCAGGCACTTGAATTAACCTCATTGGCAGATAGAGCGGTGACAACCTTGTCTGGGGGGGAGGCCCAAAGAGTTTGTATTGCAACAGCTATTGCTCAAAAAACTCCGGTATTGCTTTTAGATGAACCCCTTGCGGCGCAAGATGTGCAGAGCCGAAAGAGAATTATTGAAGTCTTGAAGAAGTTAGCAGAAGATGGTGTAACAGTTGTTGTTGTGGCTCACAGCAATGAATCAGAGTTAACGTGGGCTGACAAAGTTATTAAGCAGTTCCTTTAATTCTGGCCAGGATTTGGCAAAGCTAGGGTGCAAAGCCATCTGATCAACCTGATCGATCTGAACCCATCTGACCTCATGGGATTCATCATTTACTTCGTGAGCAACTAATCCTGCTGTCGCGCGTGCGATAACGGTGTCGTATTTCCAGCTGCCGTGATCATCGGTAAATGTGTGAAGCGGAGTTAGCAGTTTGGTATCAATTCCAGTTTCTTCGATTGCTTCACGAAAAGCACCTTCGATCGTGCTTTCATGAGAATCACGAGCACCACCTGGGATTCCCCAGGTGTCACCGTTATGCACCCACGGGGCGCGGTGCTGTAACAAGATTTCATGGCCGCGAAGGATCAAGATTCCAGCAGCCCCGTTCAGGCCCCAATGCTTATTGCCGCAGGCGCATTCAACCCATCCATCACCATCGCGCGCTGCCATGTTCCTAGCCTGTCACAACTATCCACAGTTAGTGCAATGACCTCCAGTTCGGTCACAGCTGCAATTTATGGTGCCGCACATGGTCATAATATTTCTGAGTCTGGCACTTGTCTTTTCTGGCATGCAGGTAGCGGTTGCTGATCAATGCCAGGAAACTGCCTGCATCACTGTTTATACCGATGACAATCAAATCATCATAGAAGCCCGCAAGGGCAATACAACGGTGAAGAAAACTATTGCGCAAGCTCCAAAAAAGGCTGCAGTAAAGGTAGCGCCTAAGCCAAGGGCTGTGCCTTTGTTTTTTCCACCATCTGCAAAGCCAGCTGTTAAAAAACCAATAGTAAAACGCACCTATAAGCCACGAATCAAAAAGACTGTGACCAAGGTCAACTTGAGTGATCGATTAACGAAGTTGGTTCCAACTGCAGGTGTTGCATATCAACCTGAGTTTGAACCATTAGTGCAGGTGCCGGTGTATTTCTGGTGTGACTTGCCCACACTTTTCCAAAGCAGGGTCGACATCATCGGAGAAGTTGTAGATGTTGCACTTCGTCCATCTTTTGTCTGGAGTTTTGGTGACGGCAGTTTTTATGCCACTACCGAAAACGGTGGTCCTTATCCGGCCGGCACCATCCATCACACCTATAAGCAGCCAGGTACGTATCAAGTCTCACTGCTAACAACCTGGAACGGCACCTACACACATAACGCTGCTGCGCGCGCAGTAACAGGCACTGTCAAAAAAGTATCTATCGCACTGATCACCATCGTTAACGCACCTACTACCTTCAAAGGATAAGAAACCATGACTACTGAAAACACCTATGTAAGTATTACAGCCCTTGCCCTTGCAACAGATGAGGAGTTTATAGAAAGTGTTAATACCTTTGCGTTGCCGGTGGATAGCCCAGATCTCAATCTACTGCAGCGAGATGGGGCAACAGCTGTGATTGATTTGTCCATGCAGTTTGCAGATCGTGGCTATAACTGCGATGTGGAGTTGATGTCTCAGGTCATTGGTCGTCTTTCAGATATTCAGGTCCGTGATTTTGCGATGGGCACCCATAACGCTGAAACCTTTGATAATTACTGGAATATGTGGCTCTACCTCCTGCGCATTGCTCCCAATGGTTTTGTTGCACCAGTTGCCTGCCTTTTTGCCACATTGGCATATGAACGTGGTGATAATGAACTTGCCTATAGGGCGCTAGATCGAGCAACAGTTGATGATCCCAAGTATGCCTTGACCATTTTGTTGCGTAGGGTCTTTGGTTCAGGCTGGCCCGCTGCAGCTTTTGCTGCAATGCGCTTAGAACTACACCCCAAAGTGACGGCTGGGATTTTTGAAGGGTAGTGGCTAGAATTACACCGTTCACGAGTCCTACGTATTAGCCCCGGCTTAGTAGGCGGCAACCCTCCACCGCGGCGGGGTGCTCCGGGTGACGAACAGGCTACCTCGGTGGCAAGCGCAGTTTAAGGATATTTATTTCATGGTTACAGGTGCATGGCTAGAGACTCATGATCCTGGTGAACGAAAGTTCATCACAATCGGTTTCTTGCTTCTGGAAAACGGCGAAACTTTGCCGGATGTCACCATTGCATATCAAACCTGGGGCGTATTAAACGCCGCCAAAAATAATGCGATTTTAGTTAACCATGCGATGACTGGGTGGTCTGATGTTCCTGGCTGGTGGCCATCGATGGTTGGCCCAGGATTACCTTTTGATACGGACAAGTATTTTGTTGTGTGTCCCAATGTGATTGGTGGATGCCAAGGATCAACTGGGCCATCATCTATTGCAGCAGATGGTAAGCGTTGGGGTTCAAGATTTCCTGCAGTGACAATCAGAGACATGGTTGCAGCAGAGGTTGCATTTACAGATTCCATTGGAATTAAAAAGTATTTACTAGCAGTCGGTCCATCACTGGGTGGTATGCGTGCACTTGAATGGGCGGTGCAGTTACCAGATCGGGTTGGTGCTATCTGCACCATCGGATCATCAGCTGTTGCAACGGGAGATCAAATCGGTACCGCATCTATTCAAATTAGAGCAATTAAATCTGATCCTCATTTCAACTCTGGTGATTACTACGAGCAAGAAGTGGGTCCTGATGAGGGGATGGGCATTGCCCGCCGCATTGCCCACCTGACATATCGAACAGAGGCTGAAATGGATATTCGTTTTGGTCGGCAGCTACAAGGTGATGACACCGGCCGCTTTGCCGTTGAGTCCTACTTAGATCACCAGGCTGACAAGTTAGCTCAGCGCTTTGATGCCAACACCTACATCGCCCTGACAGAGGCGATGAATAGCCATGACATTGGTAGAGATCGTGGAGGAGTTGCTGCAGCTTTGGCCACGATTCAGGTTCCAATAGTTGCGGTTTCCATTGATACAGACAGACTCTTCCCACCTCGCCTGCAGGCTGAGATTGCCGAGTTAGCCCCTGCAGCAGCCCCGCTGGTCACGATTAGCAGCCCATTTGGCCATGACGGCTTCCTGGTGGAGGTTGAAAGCGTTGGAAATGTGATCCGAGAGGCTTTAAAACTGGCCAAATAGGGGTTTTCGATGTGCAATTTGGTCTGTGGACAAATTATAATATACCTATCACTTCAGCGGACTCGCTGAAAAAATCAAAGGACAATTGTGGCTGTATTTAGTGCGCTCAAAAACAAGGTGAAGGCAAAAACTTCTGCGAAGAAGGAAGCCGCACCTGTTACAAAGTCTGTTGCAAAGAAAACAGCGCCAGCAAAGAAAGCCACAGTTGCTAAAAAGGTAGCACCTGTAAAGAAAGCGGTAGCTAAGAAAGCAGCACCTGCGAAAAAGGCTGTTGCAAAGAAGGCAGCGCCAGTAAAAAAGGCAGCGCCTGCAAAGAAAAATGAACTCAAAAAAGTACTAACTGCAAAAGATGTGCAGCAGATTGTTGATGCGAAGAACGCGGTACTTCGCCAGAACGAAGTTTTGGCTGAACTTGAAACACGTGGTGTTTCATCAATCAACAGAATCCCCAAGAAGGCTGACAAAGATCTAGTTGATGAGGCCCGTGCGCTCGCAACTGAGATTCCAGTAATCATTGAGAAGCTTCGTAAGGGTGGACTGGGTTCTCCTTCACGTATTTTGAAAAAGGCTGAGTATGAGTTAGTTGCGCCAAAGCCTGAAGTCATAAAGGCAGGCGCACCAAAGGTTGATGCAAAAATTGGCAAGGCAATTATCACTAAGATTGATGGCGAAGAGGTAGAGCTAGAAGAAGTTGAATTAGAAGATGTTGAAACTCTGATCAAGGAAGTTGTCGAGATCATCGACAGCGAAGAGGAAAAGGGTGCTCAGCCTCGCGTTGTGGATCTTTCTGATGAAGCAACACAGGGCAAGGAAGAAGATGCCTTTACATTAAAGGCATCTGAAGAAGATGATGCTCCAGCTCAGACCGTTATGACAGCTGGTGCTACAGCAGATCCTGTTAAGGATTATTTAAAGCAGATTGGTCGCGTGGCATTGCTGAATGCAGAGCTGGAAGTAGAGCTTGCTACACGCGTAGAAGTTGGTCTTTTTGCAGAAGAGAAATTGAAACATGAAAAGAAGTTAGAAAAGAAGTACAAGCGCGAACTTGAGTGGCTAGTCGAAGATGGAAAGCGTGCAAAGAACCACTTGCTAGAAGCAAACCTACGTCTAGTTGTTTCGCTTGCTAAGCGCTATACCGGCCGTGGAATGCTCTTCCTGGACTTGATCCAGGAAGGTAACTTGGGCCTTATTCGCGCAGTTGAGAAGTTTGACTACACAAAGGGTTACAAGTTCTCAACGTATGCGACATGGTGGATTCGCCAGGCAATCACACGCGCGATGGCAGACCAGGCTCGCACAATCCGTATTCCTGTTCACATGGTTGAAGTAATTAATAAGTTGGCACGTGTTCAGCGCCAGATGCTCCAAGATCTTGGTCGCGAACCGACCCCAGAAGAGCTAGCCAAAGAACTTGATATGACACCTGAAAAGGTTGTTGAGGTTCAAAAGTATGGCCGCGAACCAATCTCACTTCACACACCACTGGGTGAAGAAGGAGATTCAGAGTTTGGTGATTTGATTGAGGATAGTGAAGCTGTTGTTCCGGCGGATGCGGTTTCATTCACATTGCTACAAGAGCAACTTCACTCAGTTCTAGACACATTGTCAGAACGTGAAGCTGGCGTAGTTGCAATGCGATTTGGTTTAACTGATGGACAGCCGAAGACACTTGATGAGATCGGAAAGGTTTACGGTGTTACACGTGAGCGTATTCGTCAGATTGAATCAAAGACAATGTCAAAGCTTCGTCACCCATCACGTAGTCAGGTACTGCGCGA
>NZ_JBBAMW010000029.1:0-7132 GCF_040402275.1 Candidatus Planktophila sp.
ATGGCACTTCGTAAGGGTCGCATGGAGCAAATGGTTAATCACGGAACCGGTTGGGTCCGTCTTGATTACAAGGTTCCATCACGTGGACTTATTGGTTTTAGAACTGAGTTCTTAACTGAAACTCGCGGAACTGGTTTACTCCACCACGTCTTTGATGGTTATGAAGCATGGCACGGCGATATCCGTACTCGTGCAACTGGATCACTTGTTTCAGACCGTATGGGAACAGTTACATCGTATGCATTGTATGGAACACAAGATCGCGGAACTATTTTCGTAGAACCAGGCGATGAAGTGTATGAAGGTATGGTTATTGGCGAGAACTCTCGCAACGATGACATGGATGTTAACTGTGTTCGTGAAAAGAAGCTGACAAACATGCGTGCTTCAGGAACTGATGAATCAGAGCGTTTGATTCCGCCTAAGAAGCTCAACATGGAAGGTGCTCTTGAATTCTGTCGCGAAGATGAGTGCGTTGAAGTAACGCCTGCTGTTGTTCGCATCCGTAAGGTTGTTCTAAACGGTGACGAGCGCGCACGTGCTACTTCTCGTCAGAAGAAGGCGAACCTGAACGCATAAAGAGTTTTACAAGAAGCCCGTACCAAACACTTGGTACGGGCTTTTTTATGCTCACATCCCTGATTCGTCAGTCCATTACGGTTGAATTACGACTGTGAGTAAGCAGCCATTCAGCCTTGTACGACAGGTACTTCAGCCTGCCCCTGCTGCTCTAGATGCTGAGCAAAGATCCGTTGTCGCACACCGCGGTTGCCCCATTGTCGTTCAAGGCGGACCAGGTACAGGCAAGACAACTGTTTTAGTTGAAGCTGCCCTTGCTCGAATTGGCGAGGGACAAAATCCAGACTCGATATTGCTGCTGACCTATGGTCGCGAGCGAGCATCCGAACTTCGTGATGCAATTGCGCTGCACACAACCAAGACAATGTTTGAGCCATTGGCCAGAACATTCTACTCACTTGCTTTTTCAATCTTGAAGATGAAGGCAAAGGGTGATCCTGATCCGATTTTGCTCAGTGGTCCAGAACAAGAAAGTTATATCCGCGAATTACTGCAAGGTGACATCGACGATGGTTTTAAAGAATGGCCTGAAGATCTGCATAAGGCGTTAACTACCAATGGCTTTGCTCGCGAACTACGAGATTTGATATTGCGTGCATCAGAGCGCGGAATCGATGCCGATGAGTTAGCAAAGTTTGGCAAGCAAGAGGGTGAAAAGTATTGGGAGGCGGCGGCTGCTTTCTGGAAGCGATATACCAATTCTATGATCATGCGCGAGTTCAGCGCACAAGATGCAAAGTTACGTATTGACCCTTCTGAGTTAGTCTCTCGTGCATCTATTCATTTGCGCAATAACACTGATTTGTTGGATCAACTACGAAATCGATTCACAACGATCATGGTTGATGAGTTTCAGGAAAGTGATCCAGCACAGCGCGAACTATTGGTGTTGCTTGCTGGTAACGATGTAATCATCTGCGCGGACGCCGATAGCGCCGTTGGACGATTTCGTGGAGCAGATCCCGATGGATTAGCTGCTGCTTTAGATCCTTATCGGGCAAAGGAAGTTGTTCTAAACCGTGTGTATCGAAATTCACCAGCAATCTTTGAAGTTGGACATGAATATGTTCAAGGATTCCGAGGATCACCGGTAACCCGCAAGCGCACGTGTGTGGCAGAAAGTGTCGGTTTCGTTGGGGTTCACCGCTTTAGATCTGGCGCGGAAGAGGCAGCCTTTATTGCTCATCAATTCCGTAGTGCTCATTTGCGACAAGGGGTTTCTTACAGTGACATGGCAGTTATCTTGCGCTCTCCGGGTGTTCAAGCATCTGCTTTGCGTCGTGCATTTTCACAGGTAGGCATCCCAGTTGCATCAGAGCTACAAGCACTAGCTGGCAACCCCGCTATCACACCATTCCTTCTATTGGCACGTGTTGCAATCGGTGCACAATCACTTAATTTAGATACGGCAGAGCGCTTGCTGCTTTCAGAGTTTGGTGGCGCAGATTCAATTTCATTGCGCCGAATCCGCCGGGCGATGATCACAGCCCGTCCTGAAGGTGATGAGCGCTCAGGCACACAGCTCCTTCTTGATGCGATTAATGATGGAGAATTGTTTATTGAAGGTGCGGACAGCGTGCTGCGTGTCCATGCATTGCTAAAAGGTGCAAAGGCGATTGCTCGCAATAAGACTGCGCTGGCAGATGATCTGTTGTGGTTTATTTGGGACAACGCAGTGACAAGTGATGGCCAGAAACTATCTGTTGCTTGGCGTAACCAAGCACTACGTCCTGGCGTTCGTGGGGCAGCTGCAGATCGAGATCTTGATGCCATGATGCAGTTGTTTGAATCTGCTACGCGTTATTCAGAACGCTTCCCTTTGTCTGGTCCTGCAGCCTTCATTAATGAGGTTGCACATGAGGACATTGCAGGAGATGTTATTACCGCCAAAGGTGTTCGCCCAGATTTTGTGGAGATCCTTACCGTTCATAGCGCAAAGGGTCGTCAATGGCAGGTTGTTGCAATTGCAGGTTTACAAGAGGGCACTTGGCCTAACCTGAAGCAGAGATCATCATTGTTAGGTGCAGAGCGCTTGGTTGAAAGAAAGCGCAACCCTGATATTCCACGTGACCAGCTAGATGTCATTGCAGCTAATGGTCTGATGCAGGATGAGCAGCGCTTATTCCATGTGGCCCTAACCCGCGCCCAGCAATCACTTTTCGTTACTGCAGTCCAGCGCGAAGATGAAGAACCGTCACAGTTCTTTGAAGCAATCGAAGTCATGGTCAACAAAACCGATGATGAGGAACATGTGTTAACCGATGTTCCTCGTCCTATTACCGCTCCTGCATTGGTAGCAGAACTTCGTGCCCAATTAGCTGGTCCGAAAGCAAAAGAGGCTGCTGCGTTATTAAAGGCGATGAGTGCTGAAGGCATTTATCTAGCAAACCCGACAAGCTGGATTGGCTCTGTCCCACTTAGTACTGATGCACCTGTTATTGATCCTGACAAAGAGGTCGTTGTTTCACCATCGGGGACTGAATCCTTTGTGGAATGTGGTGTGAAGTGGTTCTTGCAAAACAATGGTGGCTCAGATGGCGACAGCACTGCACAAGTTTTAGGTTCTGCTATCCACGCTTTTGCGGCAAAGATGGTGCAAGAGCCCGGCACAAGCCGTGAGCAATTAATCAAATCTTTGGAAAAGTCATGGAAGTTGATTGATCCTGACAGTGGATGGGTCAGTGCGTCCCACCTGGAATCTGCAGTGACAATGCTTGAAAAGTTTGTGGAGTACCACAAGGAAACAAAGCGCGAAGTAAAGGGTGCTGAATTACGTTTTGATGTGAAGTTGGGTCGTGCTCGCATTATTGGAACTGTGGATCGTCTTGAAGTAGAAGCTGATGGATCTTTGTTCATCATTGACTTTAAAACAGGCAATACGGCTATTAGCAAAGAAGATGCCAAGAAGAATTTGCAGCTTGCTAGTTATCAGCTGGGCGTCCATGAGGGCGGATTTACTGATGGTAATAAATCCGCAGGAGCAGAACTTGTGTATTTGGGTACTGGCAGTGCTGGTGCATCGATTCGCCAGCAGTATGCAATCGATGTCGAAGAGACAAAGGCAACTATTGAAACTATTGGTGAAGGCATGGGAGCTGCAACCTTCTTTGCAACAGTCAATAAGCGCTGTAAAGGCTGCCCAGTAAGGAAATCCTGCCCTGTTCAAAGTGATGGACGGGCGGTGATCGAATGAGCGCGAAGTACACACCTGAAGAGATCATCGCCAAGCTTCAGGCACATCCCAAGTTTGGTTCACAGATCAAACCGATTACCAAGCATCAATCAGCCATTATTAGTAGCGGTCTAGAGCCTGCCGTCGTTATCGCAGGTGCTGGTTCTGGCAAAACAGAGACAATGAGTAATCGTGTTTTGTATTTGGTTGCCAATGGCTTTGCCACACCCGATCAAATCTTGGGTCTTACCTTCACCCGCAAGGCTGCTGGTGAACTCTCTGTTCGTATTCGTAAGCGTTTGCGTCAACTATCGCAATTACCAGAGTTCAAACACATCACATCAACTAGCACTGCAGTTACTACCTATCACTCATATGCAGGCAAGTTACTCAGTGAACATGCAATCCGTTATGGAATTGATGCTGATGCTGATCCACTGGGAGAAGCAGCAATCTGGCAGATTGCATCAGATGTTGTGCGCAACTGGGCAGATGATTCCTATCGCAATGACAGCGCGGTGAGTACCGTGATTAAGGATTTGCTCGGACTTTCTAAGTTGATGTTAGAGCACCAAGTCAAAGCATCAGATATTGAAGCTATCGGCAACGAAATGCTTGAGAAGTTGCAATTGCTTGGTGGCAGCACAAATGAAGATACTCGCGCAGTTGCTCGTGCTATGCAGCAACGTAATTCTTTGCTACCCATAGTTGAAACATTTATGGAACGCCGCAAAGCTGCCGGCGAGTTATCTTTTGATGATCAGATGTCGTTGGCTGCAGATATTGCGCAAAACTTTGAAGATGTGGGCGCTTTAGAGCGCGGCAAATACACCGTTGTTTTACTGGATGAGTATCAAGATACTTCTCAATCTCAGGTGCGCATGCTCTCTTCACTCTATGGGGCAGGCCATCCAGTTATGTCTGTGGGAGACCCATCTCAGGCTATTTACACCTGGCGCGGAGCATCAGCCGGCACTATGGCCTCATTTAATAAGTACTTCCCAAAGGTGCAAGGGCAAACAGGAATAGAGCAGTTCTCCCTTCCAACAACTTTCCGTAACGACACAATCATTTTGAATGCAGCAAATGCAATTAGCGCGCAAATCAAAGCTGATGGCGGACAACAAGTTGTTGAACTTGAGGCACGCACAGGCGCTGGCGCAGGCGAACTTGCCTACGGTATTTATGAAACTGTTGAAACCGAATCTCAAGCAATTGGTGAATACTTTAAAACGCTCTGGAATCCAGATGACAATAAATCTTTTGCCGTCTTGGTGCGAAAGCGCAGTCAAATAGCAAGTATTGAAAATGCTCTACGTGAACAAGGTTTACCGGTCGAAGTAATCGGTATTGGTGGCTTGATCCACATTCCAGAGGTTGCAGATGTTGTGACTCTCATGAAGATCATTACCGATCCTGATGCAGGCTCATCTTTGATGCGCCACTTAACAGGACCACGAATTAATTTAGGACCTCGAGATATTGCAGCACTTGGCACATTTAGTCGAGAGCGCGCAAAGGCAACGCATGCCGACTCAAAGAGCTTTATCAAAAAGATCGCTGCCGGAAATCCTGATCAATTAGAAGCAGATGATCAATTCTCTGGCTCCATCATCGATGCGCTAGATGAAATCACAACGGCTAAGAAGAGTGGCTTTAGCGATCTTGGATATCAGCGTCTGGTTACTTTTGCGCAAGATCTTCGACGTTTACGCTCACGCGCCGGGGGGCAAATCACTGATTTAGCAACAGAGATTGAAAACTACCTAACACTTGAATCTGAAATTACCTTGCGTGAAGGTTCACAGACAGGTCGCCGACACTTAGATCGTTTCTTGGATGAGGCATCAAAGTTTGAACGCAGCGGTGGATCTGTTTCTGCCTTTTTGGATTGGTTAGATGTTGCATCAGATGAAGAAGGTGGCTTAAAGGTTGGAGCCCCTGAAGTACGCACGGATGTGGTTCAAATCCTTACAGTTCACATGGCAAAGGGCGCCGAATGGGATGTTGTGGCAGTGCCTGGATTATCTGAAGGCACTTTCCCTGGCGTAAACAGAAGCGATCCAGATAATTGGTTAAAGAATGAAAAGCATGTGCCATTTGCACTGCGCGGTGATGCCCATGAGCTTCCTTATTTCACTCTAGATGGCATTACTAAGAACAGTGATGCAAGTAAGGTGATTAAAGCTTTTGCATCTGAATGCGTGGATAAGATCAAAATGCGCGAGGAAATGCGATTGGCATATGTCGCAGTTACCCGTGCACGAACACACTTGATCTGCACAACCTCTTGGTGGCGTGATGGATCTAAATCTGTTTCACCATCTAACATCTTCACACTTATTGCAGGTGCAGCAAGTGCACACGGCGGACGATTAATCTCAGATATTGCAGCACCTGAGGATGGAGTTGAAAACCCAACTCTTGAAAATCCATTGACCGCTGTGTGGCCACGAGATTACCTAGGGGACAAGCGGGCACAGTTCGATGCGGCAATTGAATTAGTAAATGCCTCTGATGTTCACCCGCTGATTGATTCACAAGATGGTGAAGTGAACTCCTGGATCATGGACGCTCATAGTTTGATTACCGAGCAACAAAAGCGTGCGATAGATGTGGTTGAGGTTGCGTTGCCATCTCGCATGTCCACATCAACGCTAGTTGCTTTGCATGAGAACCCACAAGAGCTTGCACTCAATATTCGCCGCCCAATGCCACGTGGTCAAGATCAATACTCTCGTCGCGGTACCGCCTTCCACTTATGGGTTGAACGCCAATTCACAGAAGCAGCTACCTTGTTTGGCGACGAGTACTTAGATTACCTAGATCCACTGGATGATGACTCAAAGTTAGAAGATCTAAAGGCTTCCTGGTTAAAGAGCACCTTTGCCAATCGCACGCCTGCTCGGGTTGAAGTTTCCTTTGAAACAACCATTGCTGGCGTGTTAATCCGTGGTCGCATTGATGCTATTTATGCTGATGGAGATGGTTTCCAGGTGGTGGATTGGAAGACAGGTTCAAAGCAGTTAGGTAAGTCGGCCCAAGTTCAGTTGGCGATGTATCGCTTGGCGTGGGCGAAGTTATCTGGCTGCGATATTTCTAAGATTTCTGCGGCATTCCATTACGTGCCAACGGGGGTTACTGATCAGCCAGCAGATCTTTTGGATGAAGCAGCCTTGATTAAGTTAATTAGCTCTATCGACCAGGCTTAGAAGCGCCTTAATTGATACGTACACTAATTGGTAAGTGATCACTCATTCCAGTAACAACGGTAGGAAGAGCTTCAAACTGGTCTGGCTGTAATGTGTCGCTAAGAATGTAATCAAATTGTATTTTTGCACCCCATGATGGATATGAGTTGTGCGTTACAAGTGAGTTCCA
>NZ_JBBAMW010000030.1:0-7043 GCF_040402275.1 Candidatus Planktophila sp.
GTTCCGCCATTGTGTAGTGGCTAGCACATGGGCCTTTGAAGCCCAGGGTCCAGGATCGATACCTGGTGGCGGAGCCACCGATAGACTTCAGTTGTGACCGTACAAACCGTGATCGTCCTAGCCGCAGGCGAAGGCACACGTATGAAGTCGGCAACTCCTAAGGTTCTACACAGCGTTGCAGGACGTTCGCTACTTGGACATGTTCTCCACGCAGTTAATCACCTACATCCAACTGAACTTCGAATCGTTGTTGGTTCAGGTCGGGAAGCAGTCGAAGCGCACATCGCAGAGATTTCGCCAAAGGCAACAACTGTTTTTCAGGAACACCGTGGTGGCACGGGCCATGCTGCCCAGTTAGCGCTCGCAGGCAAAGCACCTAAAGGAACAGTCCTAGTTTTAGCTGGCGATACACCACTGCTATCTGGTGATTCATTGGCGCAGTTTGTAGAAGCCCACACATCTGGAAAATTCGCCGCATCAGTACTAACTGCAGAGCATCCAGAACCAACTGGTTATGGCCGCATTATTCGAGACGATAGTGATGAGCTACTGCGCATCGTTGAAGAAAAAGATGCAACAGATGATGAAAAATTCATCTATGAAATTAACAGTGGTGTGTATGCCTTTGATGGCGAAAAGCTTGCTGCCTCAATTGGCAAGTTAACAACGGCAAATGCACAAGGTGAATTGTATTTAACCGATGTCATCGGAATCTTAAAGTCAGCGGGTGAATCAATTGCTGCAATCATGATTGATGATTTCACTGAAACACTTGGCGTCAATGATCGCGTGCAGTTGGCTGAAAGTGCCGCAATGCTTAGAGATCGTATTAATGATCAATGGATGCGCGCAGGCGTCACAATCGTTGATCCAACAACTACCTGGATTGATGCAACTGTTGAACTTTCAAATGATGTAACTCTGCACCCTGGCACCGCACTCCTTGGCTCCACAAAGGTTGCAACAGGGGCTGTTATTGGACCTCGCACCACCCTGACCGATTGCGTTGTTAAAGAGGGCGCACAGGTTCTTGAATCAATCGCTATCCAAACCGTGATCGGTGAAGGTGCCACAGTGGGTCCATTTACTTATTTGCGAGCAGGAACACAGCTCGGTGATTCAACTAAGGCTGGCGCATTTGTTGAAATGAAGAATGCAACCGTTGGTACAGGTTCAAAGATTCCGCATCTGTCATATGTTGGCGATGCAACAATCGGTGTGGGCAGCAATATTGGCGCAGCAACGATCTTTGTTAATTACGACGGCGTTGAAAAGCATCACACCACAGTGGGTGATCAGGTCCGCATTGGCAGCGACACAATGCTTGTGGCACCGGTCTCAATCGGAGATGGTGCTTATACGGCTGCTGGATCAGTTATTACAGAAGATGTTCCGGCTGGAGCAATTGGTGTTGGCAGAGCAAAGCAAAGAAATGTATTAGATTGGGTACTGCGCAAGCGCCCAGGAAGTAAATCCGCCCAAGCCGCCGAAGCACGCAATAAGAAGGGCTAGATATATGAGCGAGATCCGTTTATCTTCTGAAAAAAGATTGCGCCTATTTGCAGGCCGCGGATTTCCCGAACTAGCTGATGAAGTAGCTGCCGAGCTTGGCATTCCTTTAACACCAATGTCTGCATATGATTTTGCAAACGGTGAAATTTTTGTTCGCTTCGAAGAATCAGTTCGAGGTTGCGATGCATTCGTAATTCAAAGCCACACAGATCCAGTTAACAAGCAGATCATGGAGCAGTTGATCATGATTGATGCGTTAAAGCGTGCATCTGCAAAACGCATCACAGTGGTTACACCTTTCTATGGTTACGCACGTCAAGATAAGAAGAGCCGCGGACGCGAACCAATCACAGCTCGTTTGATAGCCGATCTTTTCAAAACCGCAGGTGCCGATCGTTTGATGGCTGTTGATCTACATACTTCACAGATTCAAGGATTCTTTGATGGTCCCGTTGATCACTTGTTCGCTCTCCCAATGCTTGCAAATTATGTTGGCAGCAAGGTTGATCGCACACGCTTAACAATTGTTTCTCCTGACTCAGGACGTGTTCGTGTTGCAGAGCGTTGGTCAGATCTTCTTGGCGGATGCCCAATCGCATTTATTCACAAGACTCGTGACCCACGCGTTCCTAATGAATCCATAGTAGGCCGCGTTGTTGGTGATGTTGTTGGACAGACATGTGTAGTTATTGATGACATGATCGACACAGCCGGAACTATTACAAAGGCAGTAGATGCGTTATTTGATGCAGGTGCTGCAGATGTAATCATTGCGGCAACTCACGCCGTATTTAGCGGTCCTGCAGTTGATCGCTTGAAGAACTGCCGTGCCTCTGAAGTTGTCATCACAAATACTCTGCCAATTACAGAGGATCAAAAATTCGACAATTTGACCGTGCTCTCAATTGCTCCGCTTCTGGGCCGCGCAATCCGTGAGGTCTTTGAGGATGGATCAGTTACAAGCCTGTTTGATGGTCATTCCTAAGCCTCAATTTGCTTCATTGCTTGTCTAAAAGATACTGTTCGACCTGTTCCGGCGAGGGTAGCGAATAGCTTTCCGTGATCGACGGGTAAGGGATTTTTCTCCTGCTGGAACTTTGTGTACGCACCGAAGAACTGGGACTACTAGGAGTAAAGGGTTTAAAAAATGGCAGAAGTAAAGATCGTCGGAACCACTCGTACAGAATTTGGTAAGGGCGCATCACGTCGTGCACGTCGCGATGGTTTAGTTCCTGCTGTTATCTACGGTCACGGAGAAAAGCCTCTACACATCACTCTTCCTGCAAAGGAACTTGGCGTTGCTCTCAAGCAGTCAAACGTTCTTTTGGACATCACAATTGATGGCAAGAATGAGTTAACTCTTCCAAAGGTAATCGTTCGCGATTTCCTCAAGCAGATCCTTGAGCACGTTGACCTAGTGTTAGTTCGTCGTGGCGAGAAGGTTGTTGTTTCAGTTCCTGTTCACACAGTTGGTGAGCACGATCGTGATGGAATCCTTGAGCACGTACACAACACAATTGAAGTACGTGTTGACGCCTCATCTATCCCAAGCTTCCTAGAAGTGGACATTCAAGGTCTTACCGCAGGTTCTTCAAAGTACGCATCAGATGTTGTACTTCCAGCAGGCGTTGAACTCGAATCTGATCCAAAGACAATCGTTGTTCACCTATCTGAGAAGTCGACTGCAGTTGTAGAAGAAGTAGTAGCACCAGTGGCAACAGATGCTGAAGCACCTGCTGCAGATGCCGAGAAGAAGGACGCTTAACCCTTAGGCTTTGTTGTTATGACGTGGTTGGTAGTGGGTCTGGGTAATCCAGGAGATCAATACGCTGCCACACGTCATAACATCGGCCAGATGGTCATTGATGAGTTAGCAAGTCGCCATTCAATCAAGTTTTCATCACACAAATCCCGCACTGATATTGCCGCCTATAAATTAGATGCTGGCACACATTCAATAATTCTTGCTAAATCAAAGAGCTATATGAATGAAACTGGCGGACCAATTAAGGCACTAGCTAATTTCTATTCGGTAGAAACTGCAAACATAATTGCTTTACATGATGAACTCGATATTCCTTTTGCTGCTATTCGTACCAAATTTGCTGGCGGGGACAATGGCCACAATGGTTTGAAATCAATGACATCAGCATTTGATGGGCCTGATTACTACCGTGTTCGTTTAGGTATTGGCCGACCCATGGGTGAGCAAGATCCAGCAGATTTTGTGTTGAAAGCATTTTCAAAAGTTGAACAAAAAGAATTAGGTGATTTCATTGATCGTGGCGCAGATGTTGTGGAATCCCTAATTACAAAAGGCTTAGAAGTAACCCAGTCGACATTCAATAGTTAAATCAGCCAGTATTGCGAAGGCCTGCAGCAACACCGTTAATAGTTAGCAATAGAGCACGGCGCAGCACTGGATCTGCAGAATCACCCGCATCGCGAACTCGCTTTAATAAATTGATTTGCAATAAATGTATTGGTGAAAGATAAGCATCACGGACCTGCAATGTTCTTGCCAAAATTTCTTGATCACCAAGCAAAGCCTTCTTGTGTGTAAGTTTCAAGATCTCTTCGACAGTTAACACAAATTCTGCTTGGATTTCATCCAAGAAGTGATGGAGTTCTGCAGGGACAAGTGTTTCTACATAACGCTTTGCAAGAACTAAATCTGTCTTTGCAAGTGTCATTTCAACGTTGCTAATAAAAGTTGTGAAGAAGTGCCATTCTTTAAGCATGTGAGCCAATAGATCTGAATGACCTGCCTCGCGCGCTGCTTTAAGTCCCGATCCCACGCCAAACCAACCAGGCACAATTTGGCGTGATTGAGTCCAGCCAAATACCCAAGGAATCGCACGAAGTGAATCAAGACCACTTGCAGCATCGGGGCGACGTGATGGACGTGAGCCCAAGAACATATCTCCCAGCTGTTCAACCGGTGTAGATGCATAGAAGTAAGCAGGTAAATCTGGTTGATCAATCAATGATCGGTATTGCTTAAATGATGCATCACTGAGCAACTGCATGCAATCGCCCCAGGACTTTAACTCTGCAGGAGTTTGTCGTGGACCACGATTTAAAACAGTTGCTTCTAATGATGCGGCCAAAGTTAACTCAACATTTTCGCGAGCAAGTGAAGGCAGTGCGTACTTGTCACTTATTACTTCGCCTTGCTCTGTCATCTTTATATGACCATCAACTGATCCCCATGGCAATGCGATCAACGCTTCATATGTTGGTCCGCCACCGCGACCCACAGAACCACCACGACCGTGGAATAAGCAAAGCTTGACGCCGTACTTCATTGCAACATCTCGCAGTGAACGCTGAGCACGGTGGATCTCCCACTGACTAGTTGCAATACCTGCATCCTTATTAGAATCTGAGTATCCAAGCATTACCTCTTGCACATCACCGCGCAAAGAAACCACTGCGCGGTAGGCAGGATTACTCAATAGCTTTTCAAGTATTTGTCCCGCAGCTCGTAGTTCGGCAACTGTTTCAAGCAAAGGCGCAAAACCAATAATTGCCTTCTTATCTTTGAGTGAAACAAGGCCAGCATGCTGAGCAAGTACAACAGCTGCTACTAAATCATCCGCGCCCTTAGTCATCGAGACAATGTAGGTTTCAATGGCTTCTGGTCCGAATCGATCCACTAAATCTTTAATTGCGATAAAGGTATCTAGTGTTTTCTTGCCTAATGCGTCCAACTTTGATGTGTCACAAATCGTTGTGTCTGCAAGTGCTTTTGTTAATAGTTCAAACTTTTCATCGTGGGACTTAGCTAGATATCCATCAACACCAATGATTTGGTTTAATACATTGTGGTGAGCATCTGAATGCTCGCGAACATCCATCGTTGCGTGTGTAATTCCAAATGTCGCAACAGTGCGGATAGTGCGCTCAAGTAAGCCTGTAGCAATTAATTCACCGCGGTTTGCCATGAGTGAATCACGCATCAACACTAGATCTGCGAGTAGTTCGGCTGTGTTTGCGTAATCGCGATTTGGCACATGTGCTGCACCTTTTGCATGGCGATCACGCGTAGCTGCCAAACGATGCACGATTGCTGTTGCCTTTAAGCGATATGGCTCTTCAGTGTTAAGGCGCAAAAATCGTGGTTCAAATTCTGGAATGTTAGTGAGATCCTTTTGAACAGATGCAGTCAGTTCAGGTGTTGCTCCAACAATCTTTGTTGAAACGGAAAGCATCTGACGCAAGTCATTCATTGCGGCGATAGTTACACGAATTGCATGCCCAACCTGTAGCACCATGGCATCTGTCGTCACCTGCGCTGTGATATTTGGGTTTCCATCTCGATCTCCGCCGATCCAATTACCAAAAGATAGTGGGCGAGCGGTGATCGGAACCTCAACATCGATGCGCTTCATTTCTTGTGCAAAATCATTGAGAACTTCAGGAACAGTTTGGGTGAATAGATCATCGAGGTAATACAAAGCGTTAAGGGCTTCATCCAAAGGTTCTGGTCGTCCTAAACGAAGCTCATCTGTTTGCCACAATAAATCAATTGTCTCTGCCAAACGAGCTTGCTGTGAAGGATTACGTGGGTCATCTAGTAATTCTGCAATGCTTCCTAGTTTGTTTAATACCGAACGTCGTGCGGCTTCAGTTGGGTGGGCAGTAAAGACTGGGCGTACCGACATTGCACCGACCCAATTTTCAATATCTTCTTTGGTTAATTCATGTCCAGGCGTTTGGGACTTTAGGGCAACTTCAATGCGATCAACTGCGCGAGCAAGCCATGAACCACCGGTGGCACGTGCATCAGCTAAAACACGAGCACGGTGCACTTGCTCTGCAACATTTGCTAAGTGGAAATATGTACTAAATGCACGCACTAACTGAACAGAGTCTTCAACTGAAAGTTTTGCAAGAATCTCAGCGCCATTTCCTTCGCGAACAGACTTTCGAACCTCTTCTACTAACGCTAAAAGTTCGGGACCTTCTTGACGCACAAGTGTTTGACCTAATAGATCACCAAGGCGGCGCACATCGCTACGTAAACCTGCCTCATCTGCAGCGATTGGGCTCTGGCTCATTGGGCAATCCTCTCAGGTATTGGGGTGTGCTCAAAACAAATTACACTTGGCACATCAAGCCCCTCCATTTGGACCCCCCTCCAAAAGGAAATGGGGCCTTAAGGCATTGGAGGCACGCATGCGCGGACTTATTCCTGTCCTACCAATTGCACCCGATGCATCTCATATCGTGGCACCGCAATCGATGTATCCATTCTTACTTGCCGCACGCGCATCATCACATCCGTTATTAGTTGTCACTAGTTCAAGTCGTAGCAGTGAAGATCTTGTCAATGAATTACGTGAGCTCTATGACGATGTATTGGAGTTTCCAGCATGGGAAACATTGCCGCATGAGCGATTAAGTCCACGCAGTGACACCGTTGCAAAGAGAATCCAAACTCTCTACGCATTACAAAACAAGCATTCAATCAATCCAATTGTTGTAACACCTGTCCGCGGAGCAATTCATAGAATTATCAGCAACCT
>NZ_JBBAMW010000031.1:0-6867 GCF_040402275.1 Candidatus Planktophila sp.
ATAAACCCACTGAGCAAAACCCCTTGCGCATTACAGATCTTGGTTGTGGACATGCCTACTTAACTTTTGCAGCCCATCAGTACCTGATGAAATCTGGAATCCCAGTATTGGTAACAGGTATTGATGTTCGTCCAGATTCAAGAGATCGCAACAACACTATTGCGCAAAAACTGGGTATTACAAAAACAATTAACTTCAAAGCAGAAGAGATTTCAAAGACAACGGCAGATATGGCAGATGTGGCCATTGCCTTGCACGCATGTGACACCGCAACAGATGATGCAATTGCATGGGCTGTTAACGGCAGAGCCAAGCTTTTGTTGATTGCGCCTTGTTGTCATCATGATATTCAAAAGCAAATAGATAGCGTGCCAGAGCCGTGGGGAGCGCTCACAAAGTTTGGTTTAATGAAAGAACGCCTTGGTGACCTTTTGACCGATTCTTTGCGTGCTCAGCTGTTACGAATCGTTGGATACCGCGTCGAGGTCATTGAGTTTGTTGGAGGAGAACACACTCCTCGCAATTTGATGATTCGTGCAGTCAAGACAGATGCAAAGCCCGAGCGGATAGATATTGATAGATATCTCGAAATAACGGCCCAGTGGGGCGTTACTCCTGCATTAGAGAAGAAACTTCCGACTCTTAACATCCGTTAGACTTGGCACATGTCCAAGGTCCTTGCATCCCTTCCAGTTGGCGAAAAAGTAGGTATCGCCTTTTCTGGTGGGCTCGACACATCAGTGGCTGTTGCCTGGATGCGCGACAAAGGCGCTGTGCCTTGCACCTACACAGCAGATCTTGGCCAGTATGACGAGCCAGATATTGAGTCAGTGCCAGTGCGCGCAAAGGAATACGGCGCAGAGATTTCACGCCTTGTTGATTGCAAGAGCGCACTTGTTGAAGAAGGTCTAGCTGCAATTGCTTGCGGTGCCTTTCATATTCGTTCTGGCGGAAAACAATATTTCAATACAACCCCATTGGGACGCGCAGTCACAGGAACAATGCTTGTGCGCGCGATGCATTCAGATTCAGTAGAAATCTGGGGCGACGGATCAACCTATAAGGGTAATGACATTGAGCGTTTCTATCGTTATGGCCTGCTTGCAAATCCAAACTTAAGAATCTACAAGCCATGGCTTGATCAAGATTTCGTAACACAACTTGGTGGACGTAAAGAAATGTCTGAATGGCTAGTTGCACATGGCTTGCCATATCGCGACAGCACCGAAAAGGCATACTCAACGGACGCAAACATCTTGGGTGCTACTCATGAGGCCAAGAGCCTTGAAAACTTAGACACTTCAGTTGAGTTAGTTCAACCAATTATGGGTGTTCGCTTCTGGGATCCAGCGGTAAAGATTGATAGTGAAGATGTAAAGATCTCATTTGTTCAAGGTCGCCCCGTCGCTATCAATGGCAAATCTTTTGATGATGTTGTTGACTTGATGAAGGAAGCAAATGCTGTCGGTGGTCGCCATGGTCTTGGTATGGCAGATCAAATTGAAAACCGCATTATTGAGGCTAAGAGCCGTGGAATTTATGAAGCTCCAGGAATGGCGCTGCTTTTTATTGCTTACGAGCGTTTAATCAGTGCAATCCACAACGAAGACACTATTGCTAACTATCACGCAGAAGGTCGCCGTCTTGGCCGTCTTCTATATGAGGGTCGCTGGTTTGATCCACAAGCACTCATGCTTCGTGAATCACTCATGCGTTGGGTTGCATCTGCTGTCACAGGTGAAGTAACTATTCGTATGCGCCGCGGTGATGATCACTCAATCATCAACACAACTGGCCCAGGACTTAGTTATCACCCAGAAAAACTGTCAATGGAGCGCACAGAAAACGCTGCCTTTGGACCAGTAGATCGCATCGGTCAATTAACGATGCGAAACCTTGATATTGCCGATACCCGCGCCAAGTTAGAGCTCTATCGCGCGCAGGGTCAGATCGGTGATGGGGAATTTAAACTAATAGGCGAAATCGAATAACGAGGAGAGTAATGCCAAAGAAGACTCTAGTAAAAATATTTGCGGTATTAGCCGTAGCAGCAATTGCATTTGCATCAATTACTACATTCGGAGGAGATGACTCAGTGTCAGGATCAGCAGCAGGATTGCCAGCGGTAACAGGTAACGCAGGTGAAGCACCAACAATCACACCACCAACAGGTGCAGCACCTGCAACATTGCAGACACAAGACATCATCGTTGGTACTGGCACAGAAATTCTGCCAACTTCAACTTTGACGGTCCATTACACATTGATGACATGGTCAAATGGCGCACTTGTTGAGTCTTCATGGTCTGGTGGACAGCCAGCGACATTCCCCCTCTCAGGTGTTATCGCAGGATGGCAAGAAGGTTTACCAGGTGCAAAGGTTGGCGGACGTCGTTTGCTCGTTATCCCAGCTGATAAGGGATATGGTCCAAACGGATCAGGCCCAATTGGACCAAATGAAACTTTGATCTTCGTCGTTGACATCATCGCAGTTTCATAATGAAAATTAATAAATTAATCGCAGAGTTTGTAGGCACCGGTGTTCTTGCAGCCACGGTAGTTGGCTCAGGAATCATGGCAACCTCATTAACTAAGGATGTTGCCCTACAGCTACTCATCGTTGCGATCGCAACAGTCTTTATCTTGGCTGTTTTGATTCAAATGCTTGCACCAATTAGTGGTGCACACTTTAATCCCGCCGTATCGCTGGTTGATTTTCTCAACAAAGGCCTTTCAGCAAAGAAACTAGTTCTCTATGTTATTGCCCAGGTTTTCGGTGGAGTTCTTGGAGTTATCACCGCTAATGCAATGTTTGAGCTTCCAGGGATTCAAGCCTCAGCACATGCTCGATCAGGTGCAGGCTTATGGCTTGGCGAGGTTGTTGCAACAGCTGGTCTGATTCTTGTGATTCAACTTGTCGGTGCTCAAAAGAGTGGCAAGTACATTCCATTTGCTGTTGCAGGATGGATCGGAGCTGCTTATTTCTTCACCTCCTCTACATCTTTTGCTAACCCCGCAGTCACCTTTGCCCGTGCTTTCTCAGATACCTTTGCTGGTATCGAACTAAGTTCGGTTCCAGCATTTATTCTGGCGCAATTAATTGGCGCTGGTATGGGTTTACTTCTTGCTAGGAGTCTGAAGAGTGACAAATAAACCAACAGTTCTTTTTGTCTGTGTTCACAACGCAGGGCGTTCGCAAATGGCGGCGGGGTTCATGCGTGAGCTTGGACAAGGTCGGGTAGAAGTTCTTTCAGCAGGAAGTGCGCCAAAAGATTCAATCAATCCAATTGCAGTTGAAGCAATGGCTGAACTAGGAATTGATATTGCAAATAACACGCCGAAGGTTTTAACACCAGAGGCTGTCCAAGAATCGGATGCTGTGATCACAATGGGTTGCGGCGATGTCTGTCCGTTTTATCCTGGTAAGCGCTATGAAGATTGGGTGCTTGAAGATCCTGCGGGACAGGGGATTGAATCGGTCCGCGTGATTCGTGATGAGATTAAAGCACGAGTAGAGGCATTGCTTTCTGATCTACTTCCCGCCTAACGGGCGAGTCGTTCACCCCGATTTCATAGGAAATAAACCCAAAAGGCCTTTCTTGCTATAGACAATTTTTCTATTCTCCTTGCATGACACATTCTGGATCATCTGCATTTAGCGAAGTTAATGAAAAAGTTGCCCAAGCAGGAGAGATTCTTGGAATTAAACCCGGGGTTATCTCTGCTTTAAGTAGTTGTGAACGAGAAGTAGTCATTTCTATTCCACTTCGTCGAGGCGACGATGTGGAAGTCCTCACGGGTTATCGAGTCCAGCATTCAAGCGCCCGCGGACCACGCAAAGGCGGCATCCGTTTTCACCAAGATGTAGATCTTGATGAAGTCCGTGCTTTAGCATCTTTGATGACATGGAAAACTGCTCTGATTGATGTTCCATTTGGTGGAGCAAAAGGTGGAGTTGCAGTCGATGCCTCAAAACTAACTCCTATCGAAAAAGAAGAAATCATCCGACGTTGGACCCGTTCCCTAGTCCACGTACTTGGTCACCATCGTGATATCCCAGCTCCAGATATGGGAACCGATGCAAAGACGATGGCATGGTTGATGGATGAGTTCCACAGACTTGAAGGCTTCCAACCTGCATGTGTAACTGGCAAGCCAGTTGAACTGTTCGGAGCACCGGGACGTGAGGAAGCAACAGGTCGTGGAGTAGCACAAATTACGGCAGCAACTTTAGAAAAAAACGATGTGAAAGTTAAAGGCGCAATAGTTGCTATTCAAGGCTTCGGAAACGTCGGACGATATGCAGCACTTGTGTGTCAAGAACTTGGTATGAAGGTAATCGCTATCTCCGATGTTTCTGGAGGAATTGTTGATAAAAAGGGTATTGATATTGCAGCAATCTTTAAGGAGAAATCACTGGCAGATGTTCAGGCAGAAGAGCGTATTGGGGCTGCCGAAGTGCTTGAGATTAAGTGCGATGTTTTAATCCCAGCTGCCCTAGGTGGTGTTATTAATGAAAGTAACATGGATAAGATCAACGCCGGATTCATTATTGAAGGTGCAAATCAACCCATCACGATCGCAGCTGACCGCGAATTGCGCGCTCAAGGAGTATTCATTGTTCCTGATATTTTGGCTAACTCTGGTGGTGTTATGGGCTCATACTTTGAATGGACTCAAAACATTCAAGAGTTTAGTTGGCCCATTGACAAATTCCGCCGCGAACTAGATCAGCGCATGGAGAAGGCTTTTGGAAACGTCCACAAGGTTTCCAAGAAGTACTCAGTAGACCTGCGCACCGCTGCATTTATTGTTTCAGTAGAGCGCGTTGCGCAGGCCTTTGAGATGCGAGGGTCGTTGGTCTAGTGAAAAAACTAAAAGACTTCGTAGAGTATCTTCGCTGGATACGAATGAGCCAACGATTTAAGAAAGAGCGCTTTAAAAAGGGACGTGGGGAAGACTTCCACCACGACTAACGGTAGCTACCTTACGAGGCTACGCTGCGCAGGATTGGTTGCTCGAAATCTTCGAACTTAGCAATCCATGAGTATCCGCATTCACCGCACAGGGTCATGGGACCAAACTCATCATTTGTAACAATTTCCAACTCAATAGAACGGCATACATAGCAAGTTGGAAAATCAATTAGTGACGACATGACAACTTCCCTTCTAGTACCGAACAAGGTTGGGGAAGCACCTTAATTATCGTCGTGAGTGTGTAGAGGCCTTATGAGTCGAAGTGAATGTCAGGTTAAATCTTGGTTTACCTGTTACTTCTTTTCCTCTAGATACATAGCCACAGAGTTAATGCACCAGCGCTCATCTGTTGGGACGTCATAACCCTCACCCTTAAAAATGTGGCCCAGGTGTGAATCACAGGCAGCGCATCGAACCTCAGTGCGAATACGTGGAGCAAGTGAGCGATCTTCAATCAATGTAACGGCATCATCTGAAGATGGTGCGTAAAAAGATGGCCATCCACAACCACTGTGAAACTTTGTCTCGCTCTTAAACAGTTCGGCGTTACATGCCTTGCAGCGGTAAGAGCCAACTAATTCAGTATCGGTGTATTCGCCGGTAAAGGGACGTTCAGTAGCAGCGTTGCGTAAAACTTCGTAGGCAAGATCGCCAACTCGAGCTTTAAGGGCTGCTTCATCGATTCTCACTTTTTCCATGGGGAAACCTTAGAACACCTTGGGTTTAGGCGCATCTCTAGGATTTCAAAACAGATGCGGCTGTGTCTAGGTCTTTTTCAAAGACCATTAACTGCGGGCCATCTAGAGTTTGCGTGAGCGTTGCCTTGATATTGGAATCAACAAGCTTTTGCAGTGCCATTTGAGCTTCAATGTAATTACTAGGGGTTGGAAGCGGCTTTAGTAATCCGTACTGATCTTTCTTACCTGCCTTTATAGGAGTAATGATCATTTTCCTGTTACTTGAAAATCCCCACTTCAAAACAAGTATCAATAAGGCAAGTCCCACAAAGCCGCCAAAGGATTGCAGAAACAGCCCATTATTGATTCCACCTAGCATGTGAGAATTGTAAATCTAAAGTTCAAAATTTGCAGAACCAATTGCATCTGATTTGCAACTGCGAGAAGTTATTGAGTTCTCTTTTGTGTTTCATGCTGCTAATTTCCTCCACGTAACGAGAGAACCACTCTTGTTAGACCTGAAATCGGAGATTGCTTAATGTCAGTTCTAAATGAAGTTTTAGATGCAAACAAGAAGTATGTAGAAGGCTTTGGAGAAAAGGGCAAGTTAGCTTTGCCACCTGCTCGTCAATTTGCAGTACTTACCTGCATGGATGCTCGCCTAGATCCAGCAAAGTATGCGGGTCTTTCTGAGGGAGATGCTCACGTTATTCGTAATGCTGGAGCTCGCGCATCAGATGATGCAATCCGATCACTTGTGATTTCCTATAAGCTGCTTGGCACAAAGGAGTGGTTTGTAATCCACCACAGCAACTGTGGCATGGAGTTCTTCACCGATGAAATCATGCGTGGACTACTGTCAAAGAGTCTTGAGACTGCAGCCCTTGGTGAGCAAGGTTTCTATGATGTCGGCAAGGGTCCTGGATCAGAGGAAGCTGCATATATCGACTGGCTAACAATTGCAGATCGCAACAAGGCAGTTGTTGAAGATGTGGAGCGCATCCGTCGTCACCCATTGGTTCCAAAGAACATTCCAATTCACGGCTTTGTATATGAAGTAGAAACAGGAAAGTTGCTAGAAGTTCCAGGAGCAAAGGAAGCTGGCGCAGCGAAGTAATAAAAAGTAATAAAAGACGCCTTTGCCACATTAGCGGCATATGTGAGCACCGGAACCTGCACTGGACATTGCTTTGTGCAACCTGGTGACTTGG
>NZ_JBBAMW010000032.1:0-6849 GCF_040402275.1 Candidatus Planktophila sp.
CAAAAGACCCCCGCACCGTTAAGTGTGAGGGTCTTTTGTAACGCTAGACGTTCGCAGGTGAACGAGAGCTCACCTACGCGAAACGAAATTTAATTACTGTGCTTTGCCAAGAATACGATTGACCTTGGTGCCACACACTGGGCAGATGCCTTGTGCCATGCGACGACCAGATTCAGAAACCTTTACAGTTCCTTCGAAATCACGCTTCTCTTTGCACTTAACGCAGTAAGCGTCACCTTTGTATGTCTCTGCACTCATTCTTTTCCTCCTATCGACGCGTGCGATCCCATCGGGATTGCTCCCCGTGTGGGGCAGGCGTTCGTGTATGAGGTTACTCGCCAACACGCTTAATTGAGCGTATCTAGGCACCTTTATTTAGGAGTTTTTTTAGAGCCTCTGGGGCGGTGAGGGCGGTTTCAGCCGCCTCATACCCATTCAGATACGCTTGCGCCACCTTTTCCTCCGGGAAACGGGCTAACAACTCCTTAAATTCAGGGCCATGGTCAAAGAACTGCAGGTGGATCCCCTCATGGAAAAGGACGTAATCCAGGACCTCTTCAGGAGCCCCCTTGAGCCGGTCAGAGATCCGAATTGAGCCATCAATGCCTGTGCAAGAACCCCAGCGCTCGCGCATCCCTCGCCAGTTCACCGAAGATGGCCGCACCATGATTTCTGGGGCCAGTTCACTTAATAGTTCGCCTATGCGATTGGTCAGGCTTTCCTCACTCATCGTCGCGGCAGCCTCTTGGGCACGGATCTTGGCAACCATTTCAGGAACCATCGCACGCTCATCAGCTTTGCTCATTCGGGCTGGAATTGAGACCACGATTCGCCCACCCTGACGATAAGCAGAGATATTTTTCTTTCGTCGGGTTGATCTGATGACAATTATCTCGCCCTCTGAGATTCCAGGAAGGGTGTGGTCTTCAAGGGTTGTTTCAACCAAGGATGGTTCTAAAAATGGGTTGGTCTCATTAAAATCCTGCACACCGAAATGTTATGTCATCTCTCAACCAAACCTTGAGAGATTGAGCAGTTGAGGTCGCGAGTCGTACTACTTTTCAGTGAAAAAAGTCGGCACAAAAATCTTCGTTACCTCAATAATTTAGCCTTTGTCAACGTAGTGCCGAGTTGATAAACCTCTGTCAAAGACTTACTTTACGACTACGAGCTCCTCGGATAACAGTTCTACATCAGCAAGGGGAAGGCTGATTTAGAGCAAGTGACCGGGGAGTTCGCTTTTCAATTTCCAGGTGAATTTCAATCTGTTCAATGAACTAGATGAGACCCGACAAATCATCAGGGATCTCTAAGCTCTTCATGAAACTCTCAGGTGTTAATAAGTCTTCTGCTGTTGGAAGAATTCCACTCCAAATACGATCTCGCGACTCAATGTTTTTCAATTCGCGAACTTGTTTCCAAAATACACTCGCTTCACGAGCAAGTCGTGGTGAGACTTGCAATCCAAGCATCGATGAAAATAACTGTTGGGCTGGCGCAGATGTTGCACGGCGGCGGCGCAGTGTTTCTTGAAGTGCTGCGATATTAGGAAGGCGATCTCCAGATGCCATCGCAACAACTTCTTCGCTCCACCCATCAATTAATGCCAAAACGGTTTCTAATTTAGTTAATGCATCGCGCTGTGCTGGTGATTCTTGCGGTGTGAAGATTCCTTCATTTAGGGCAATTGTGAAGCTTTCTGGGCTTGATGGATCAAATCCATTGCCAGATTCAAAGGCTCGTTGTGCTTGTTCTTGAATCGCATCTAAATCAATATTAATTCCCTTGCCGTAATCCGTAATTGCGGTGCGGATATATGAAACTAGCCAAGGATTGTGTGAAAATAACCGCGCAACTGCTGCTTCGCGCAATGCATGGAAGATTCGCACCTCATCGAGTGGAATATCTAAATCTGTTGCCCATTCCTTAATGTTCTGCGGCACAAGAGTTGGAAATGCAGAATCAACTAGTGGTAATCCCACATCATGTGCACCTGTCACTGTGCCCGCTAACCCACCTATAGCTTGGCCCATCTGTGTTGCAATTAATGAGCCAATAAATGAATTAAGAAGCGCTGAAATCATCCCAACTGGAATCTGCATCTGAGGTTGTTCATCTGCAGGAGTTTCGGGCCCCTCCCCTTCTCCAAATGATGCTTGGTTAAGTAATTCCCCAATTGCAGATGAGAGACCAATAGCCAGAGGCTCAACTGATGTTTGCCATCCAGGCAATGTTGTGTCAACCCAATCAGTGCGGGCTAGTGCAACATTTCCAGTGTTGGGAGATTTTGGGAAAAAGGTTGCTTCATCAAGCCACAGCTCGGCAATTGAAAATGCCTGCTTCATCTCTACAACATCATTTGCACCAACAGGAGAAGAGCCTTGCGCAGTTGTAAATTTCTTTGCAGTATCTCTGACAATATTTTTAGGTAAGGCTTCAGTCGATCCAGTAAACCCAGGGCCATTCATTCCAAGCTTTGAGAATTGTTCTTGAATCTGTTGTTGCATCTGTTCCATCATGGCAGCAAAATCAACGGGCTCATTAGAGTCCTCTGGATTTTCTGGGTTGAAACCAAATGGCGTCATGGTTGAATCCTCCCAGCATTGGAACAACTTCGCACGCGGGTTCATTCCCAGCGCGATAGAGTGTGCACATGTCCAACGCATTCTCAGCTCTCATCTGGTGGGTAGTGCCGGCTGTCGGCTTAATTGGTGCACTTGGCTATGTCACATGGGTATCAAAATTTGAAGGAAAGTATCAGCAAGAGACTCAGCGCTCTGTTGGTCAATTTCAGCGCTTTCAGGATTCTCTGAGAGATTCACAAGCCCGCGATGTGGCTGAAGATAGCGAATCGCTAGAGGCCCCTGGAGAAATCACTGTTGACTCTACTCCCCCTGCGCAAAAGCCTTCACGCATTTCAGTGATTCGTCCGGATGCAAACTAGTTCGAGCCCTCAGTGCGATTTTCACCCCTTCCTAAAGTTGTTACAGCGACTCTAGGAGTATTTTTTCTACTGGCAACTATTGCCCCACTTCCATTTGCAATTGTGTTACCAGGTCAAGCGCAAAACATATTTAAAGGTGTTATCACCATTAAAGATCTCGACAATTATCCGGCTAGCGGACGTATTGATTTGATGTCGATTCGGGTTACGAATCCAGATACATGGATCTTTGGACCTGAACTCATTTACTCATGGATTAACGCAGAACATGCTGTCTATCCAAAATCTGCAATCTATCCCCCTGGCACAAGTAGCAAAGAGGAAAGCAAGCAGGCAAAAGCTGACATGGTTGGTTCACAAGATAAAGCGATAAGTGCAGCAATTAATTACTTGCAATCTCATCCTGAAGTTATGGGTGATGGTGCTCTAGGTGTTGCACGAGCAAATGCATTAGATGGCAAGAAAATTAAATTTAAAGTAGGTGAAACAGGTGGTCCCAGTGGCGGACTCGTATTTTCTATTGGTCTAGTCGAATTGCTGACTGAGATGGATTTGATGCAGGGTCGCCATATTGCAGGTACGGGAACAATTGATAACCGAGGGGTCATTGGACCCATAGGTGGAATCAACGAAAAGATCCTTTCTGCCAAAAAAGTTGGAGCAACTGTTTTCTTTGCCCCTGTTGGAAACGCTGAAGAGGTCGCCAAGGTCCCCCAAGGAATTAAAGTCATAACCGTTGCAACCTTGGCTCAAGCCATTTCATACCTTGAGCGCACCCGCACATAGTCTGAGAGTTATTTAGCCTTAACTCCCTCCATTGTGTGCATCTTTGAGCGGCACAAAGATTGAATTGGTAGCCCTAATCGCCTTGCGATAGTTTTCTCCCATGACCAATAACCCCCTGTTCCAACGCCCGACATTTAAAATCCGTGGACGAAAGAGCCCACTGGCCCTGACTATCGGAGTACTTGTAATCACCGGAGCACTCTTCACCGCTCTCAGTGGTTTTTACGCAGACTGGTTGTGGTTTAAGTCCGTGGATTTCACAAGCACATGGTCAACGATCCTCGGTACAAAGGTTTTTCTATTTTTTGTCACAGGTTTATTAACTGCATCAACAGTTTTGGTAAATGTTTGGATCGCATACAAGCGTCGTCCCCTTTATGTTTCAATGACAATGGAGTCAGATAATCTTGAACGTTACCGTTCACAGGTTGAGCCAATTCGCCGAAGCTTATTTATCGGTGGATTTGTCGCACTCTTCTATTTTGCAGGAACATCAGGTTCAACATTGTGGAGCTCATGGTTGCTCTTTAAAAACTCCACTGAGTTCGGTGTGAAAGATCCACAGTTCAACATGGACATTTCATTCTTTGCATTCCGTCTTCCATTCTGGCAAACAATCATTGGTTGGGGAATCTCAACGCTTGTCTTGGCGATCATCGCCTCAGCAGTTGTTCACTACCTGTATGGCGGAATTCGCCTGCAGGTTCAAGAGGATCGAACAACTGTTGCTGCTCGTCTGCAGCTTTCAGTGTTACTAGGTGGTGTAGTCCTACTCAAGGCGGTTGCATACTGGTTTGATCGTTTTGCATTGGCCTTGAAGGAAAGCAAGATCATCACAGGTCTTACCTATACCGATGTAAACGCAGTGCTGCCCGCCAAGGCGATCCTTTCCGGAATCGCACTTGTTTGTGCGCTTTTATTCTTCGCAAATATCATTCGTCGCTCATGGGTTTTGCCTGCAGCTGGCACCGCATTACTAGTTATCTCATCTGTGTTAATCGCAGGTCTATACCCAGCAGCAATTCAAAACTTTCAAGTTAAGCCAAGTGAATCCTCAAAAGAAGCTCCATTTATTCAACGCAATATCGAATCAACTCGGGCTGCATACGGCCTTGAAGATGTGACAGTTAATGATTATCAGGCAACTCTTTCAACTTCAAGCGGCCAACTTGCGAATGATGCGGCAACTATTGCAAATATTCGTTTAATGGATCCGAATGTTCTATCTGCCACCTTCAGACAACTTCAGCAAATTCGCCCCTACTACAGCTTCCCTGAGTCATTAGACGTTGATCGCTATACCGTCAATGGCGTTAAGCGCGATGTGGTTGTAGCTGTTCGTGAATTGAACATACAAGGTAATCCATCTCGTAACTGGATTAACGACCACCTTGTATACACACACGGCTTTGGTTTTGTTGCAGCGTATGGCAATGAGCGGGATGCTGATGGAAAGCCATCATTTACAGTTGGAAATCTTCCACCAACTGGAACTCTTGGAAAGTTTGAACCACGTGTCTACTTTGGTGAGAATGTTCCTGACTACTCAATTATTGGTGGAGTAAAGACTGATGCACCTGTTGAATTCGATTATCCAGATGATGCCTCAGCAAATGGTCAGAAAAACTACACATACTCTGGTTCAGGTGGTGTTCCTGTTGGATCATTGCTCAACAAGGTTGTCTTTGCTCTAAAGTACCAAGAGCAGCGCATTCTTCTTTCATCACTGATCAACAAGGATTCAAAGATTCTCTTTGAAAGAAATCCTCGTGATCGTGTTTCAAAGGTTGCGCCTTGGCTAACCCTTGATGGAGATCCATATCCAGCATTAGTAGATGGCAAGATCTTGTGGATCATTGATGGCTACACGACAAGTGCTGGCTATCCATACTCACGCCAAACATCACTTTCAAATGCAACCGCTGATGCTCTTACAACTAATTCAGCCTCCATTTCTGCACAGGGCAATAAAACAGTTAATTACATTCGTAACTCTGTAAAAGCAACTGTTGATGCATATAACGGAACCGTGACTTTGTATCAATGGGATGAAAAGGATCCAGTTCTGAAGACTTGGTCAAAGGCTTTCCCTGGTGCAATTACACCAAAGAGTGAAATCTCAAAGGGTCTCCTTGACCACATCCGCTATCCCGAAGATATGTTTAGAGTCCAGCGCGATATTTTAAGTTCGTATCACGTTAAGACCGCAGCAGCCTTCTATGGTGGACAAGATTTCTGGCGCGTGCCACGTGATCCATCAACATTTGGTGGTAACGCATCTGCGCAGCCTCCTTACTATTTAACATTGCAAATGCCAGGAGCTAAAACTCCTTCATTCTCACTGACAACACCATTTGTGCCTCGTGGAGGACGTGAAAACCTTTCTGCATTCGCCGTGGTCAATTCAGATCCAGGTCCAGATTACGGAAAGATTTCTGTACTTCAACTGCCACGTAATACAAATATTGCAGGTCCTTCACAGGTTGCTTCGAACTTTGAAGCAAAACCTGATGTAGCAAACTCGCTATCACTACTCCGTCGTGGTGGATCAGATGTTGTGCTTGGTAATTTGTTGACACTACCTGTTGGTGGAGGATTGCTCTATGTGCAACCGGTGTATGTAAAGGCAACTTCAAATACATCTGCATATCCATTACTTCAAAAGGTACTTGTTTCCTTCGGAGATCAAATTGGTTATGACGACACTCTCAAGGGCGCATTGGATCAAGTATTTGGTGGTAACTCTGGGACTAATGCCGGAAACACAACAACTTCTGGTACTACCGGAACAACATCAAATACTTCTCTTGCAAACTCACTTGCTAGTGCAAAGAAGGCTTATGCCGATGGCTTAGCCGCTCTTTCAAAGGGAGACTTTGTTGAATACGACAAGGCACAAAAGCGATTGAAGTCAGCACTTGATGCTGCAATCAGTGCGCAAACCAAAAAATAAGAAATAAAGATGTGATGCTGTAAATATTTACTGCATCAGATAAAGGCCAAGTTCATGCGGGCAATCGCAAGGATTTGGTCTTTATCTATTGGTACGCATAAGATTGCTCCACCGACGCGGGGTGGAGCAGCTCGGTAGCTCGCTGGGCTCATAACCCAGAGGTCGT
>NZ_JBBAMW010000033.1:0-2759 GCF_040402275.1 Candidatus Planktophila sp.
TGCGATACCCTTGAATTATGTGTGGTCGTTATGCGCAAACAGCCGATATGCGCGAGCTAATGGAGCGGTTTGAGGTCACCGGCACATCGCCAGAAAGCTCACTGCCACTGAATTGGAATATTGCACCAACAAATCCAATTTACATAGTTCGTGCCAATGACCGTTCTGGCAAAGACGTAAAGAGCGAGAAAGCCCTTGCAACAGTGTCTTGGGGATTAATTGGTCCCTGGTTAACAGATATGCAAGAGGCACGTGCCTCACAATCTAGGGCTATCAACGCCCGCAGTGAATCTATTCATGAAAAGCCAACATTTAGAAATGCATTTAGATCTACACGCTGTTTGATCCCTGCATCTGGGTATTACGAGTGGGCAACGGCCTTAGGTCAATACCGACCAAAGCAACCCTTCTATATTTCAGCTCGTGATGGCCTGCAACTTCCCATTGCCGGAATCTGGAGTAGTTGGACAGCGCCAAATGGCGAAGTAATTGAAACCGCATCGATCATCACGCAAGAAGCACAAGGCGAGCTAGAAAGTATTCATAGCCGCATGCCAGTTTTTATGCCACCTGATCGTTGGGATTTATGGCTTAACCCTCGCAATACCGATGTGAATGAATTGAAATCGATGATGGTTGTTGAGCATCCAGAATCCATCGTGATCGCTCGCCCCGTTTCAGATGCGGTAAACAGCGTGGCAAATAATGGAAAAGAGTTAACCGTTGAAACGCCTTTGGGAGAGCCAGAAACCCTGTTTTAGCGATAGTGTTTTGAGCGATGTCAACGGATCTAGTTAAAGAGAACTCAGCGGATCGTGCTGTCCGCTTCGAGTCAGATACTCAGGGCGATAACTATGCATCCTGAAGAAGAGGTTATTGGCGCTGTTGGTTTAACTGAAATGATCGTGCGTCCTGGCGACACATCTGTTGCAATCGGTATTGGCGATCTCCCGATCATCGCGCCATCACTGCTTATTAATTTAATGGAGCATGCAGCAATATTGTCTCTAGATCTATTTCTAGAACCGGAAGAGACCACCATCCCAATAAGTGTTGAATTCATTTCACTATCACCTGCAAGTATTGGCGCCGAACTACGCGGCACATCACGCGTGATTGAGATTGAAGGAAAAGAATTAACCTTTGAATGTGAAGTGTATGAGCATGATCGCCAGATTGCAGCAGCCTTGATAAAAAGATCAACGGTGGAGCGAGTATCTTTCCTCGCCCGCACCGCTGCTCTTAATCTTGTTCAGGATACAAATAAAAACTAAGCCTTCTTAGTGGCCCAGAAAATCTCTGCGATCTGATCGATCTTTGCGATCAATGAATCTGCAACTGCAACATCTTGAGTTCCCTTTGTACCTGCAGCACCTGCAAGCTTTGTTGCCTCATTAAACAATGAGTGCAACTGTGGGTATGCCTCAAAGTGTGGAGCCTTGAAGTAATCAGTCCACAGCACCCATAGGTGCTCCTTGACCTGATGTGAACGCTCTTCCTTGATCGCCACTGAACGTGAGCGGAAATCTGCATCTGAGTTAGCTGCGTACTTTTCCATGCATGCCTTTACAGATAGCGCTTCAATCTTTGCCTGCGCTGGATCGTAAACACCACATGGAAGATCGCAGTGTGCGTAGACAGTTGTCTTTGGTGCAAACATTTTCATCTCCCCTATTAAGCACTTATTGATGTAATGGAATTGCAGTGCTTATGGTGCGAGACTACCGCCCGTGAGCAAATTTGGCACAGTCAGGGTCGCAGGCGGTTCCATGCTTCCCGCCTACCGAGATGGCGACTGGTTATTTGTTAGCTGGCTAGATGCTGCGCCAGGTTTAGAGGCGGTCGGAAACTCCCTTGTTAGCAAGGTTGTAGTTGTTGAGCGCGAAGAACGTCCAGGAATATTTCTCATCAAGCGTGTGCAAAAGTTTCATGCAGGAAATTACTGGGTGCAGGGTGACAATGAAGAAAGTACTGATTCACGCACCTGGGGATGGATTCCGGCTAATCAGGTTGTAGGTGTTGTGTTGTTGCGAATCAAGAAAAGTAGAAGGTAAACCTTTAGCGCGTAAAGGCTTCTAGCAACAACGCTTTTTGCTCATCTTCATGCAAGTGATGACTACCTGTTGCAGGAGAAGCAGTTGCACGACGAGAGATGCGACGCAATGTGCGAGCACCAAATCCATGTCCACCATGTGCTTCTGAAGTGCGAAGTGCAATGTGTGACCAAGGACCCTGGTTTGCAGGTTCATCTTGAACCCACAGCAAATTAGCATTTGGATGCTTATTAGCTTCTGCAACCATTTCATCAACAGGAAGTGGATACAAAAGTTCAACTCGAACAATTGCTGTTCCAGTCTCACCAAGCTTTGTGCGCTCTGCTACTAGATCGTGATAAATCTTTCCTGAACAGAAAATCACACGAGAAGCGTTTTGCACTGAATCATCACCAATTACTTCTTGGAAGTGACCTGTTGTGAAATCTGACAAAGCAGATGCTGCAGCCTTGAGGCGAAGCATTGACTTAGGCGTAAAGACAACCAACGGACGTCGAGCAGGATTCTTTGCATGCCAACGAAGCAAGTGGAAGTAATTTGCAGGGCTTGCTGGTTGTGCAACAGTCATGTTCTGCTCTGCACATAGCTGCAAGAAGCGCTCAATACGCCCAGAAGAGTGATCTGGTCCTTGTCCTTCATAGCCATGTGGCAGAAGTAGTACAACAGAAGAACGCTCACCCCACTTTTGAAGAGCGGATGAAATGA
>NZ_JBBAMW010000033.1:2859-6728 GCF_040402275.1 Candidatus Planktophila sp.
AGAAGTAGTACAACAGAAGAACGCTCACCCCACTTTTGAAGAGCGGATGAAATGAATTCGTCAATAATTGTTTGAGCACCGTTGGCAAAGTCACCGAACTGGCCTTCCCATAGAACTAATGCTTCTTCACGTTCAAGGCTATAGCCATATTCAAAGCCCATAGCAGCGTATTCGCTGAGCAATGAGTCGATGACAAAGAATTGGTTTTCATCGCTAATAAGTCCGCGAAGAGGTGTCCACTCGTTGCCATTTTCTTTATCAATGATGACAGCATGGCGGTTTGAGAAAGTTCCACGGCGCGCATCTTGTCCAGCAAGTCGAATTGGGTGACCTTCTTTAAGAAGTGAACCAAAGGCCAACATTTCACCAGTCGACCAGTCGATCGTTCCATCATTGAGGGACTCAACTCGCTTTGCAAGTTGTGGTGTCAACTTAGGATGAACGCTAAAGCCTTCAGGAACTGCTAACTGAGTTGCAGCAATTTCTTGTGCGAGGCTCTCGGTGATAGCAGTTGAAATTAAATCAGGCTCTGGAGCAACAGGAGCCTTGAAGTTCGCATCATGATCAGGCTCGATGTTATTTACTGCTGCAAATATAGATTCAATCTGTGCCTGGTATTCGCGTGCAATCTCATCTGCTTCTTCTGGCGTTAAATCTCCACGGCCAACAAGTGCTTCGGTATACAAAGTACGAGTTGAACGCTTTGCATCGATCATCTTGTACATCAATGGTTGAGTAAAGCTTGGCTCGTCGCCTTCGTTGTGTCCACGACGACGGTAGCAAACCATGTCAATCACAATATCTTTTTTAAATTTTTGACGATACTCGAAAGCTAAACGTGCAACACGGACACATGCTTCTGGATCATCGCCATTGACATGAAATACCGGAGCTTGTGTGATCTTTGCAAAATCAGTTGAATACACAGAAGTGCGTGCAGCATGTGGAGATGTCGTAAATCCAACTTGGTTATTAACCACAATGTGAATTGTTCCACCAGTACGGTAACCAGGAAGACCCGCCAATTGCAGGACTTCAGCGTTAACGCCTTGACCGGCAAATGATGCATCTCCGTGCATAAGAATTGGCATTACAGAGTAAGCGTTCTTCACATTCATGCGATCCTGCTTTGCACGAACAATGCCCTCTAATACTGGGTTTACAGCCTCTAGGTGAGATGGATTAGCTGCGAGGTACACATTTGTTGTTGCACCTGAATCTGCTGTGAATACCCCTGATGTTCCAAGGTGGTACTTCACATCGCCAGAGCCTTGAACCTGATTTTCTGTGTAGTGTCCCTGAAACTCTTGGAAGATCTGACCAGCAGACTTTCCGGCAACATTTGCCAGAATATTCAGACGACCGCGGTGTGGCATACCAATACACACTTCATCTAGCCCTTGCTCTGCAGCGGACAAAATAATTGCATCAAGTAGTGGAATTACAGATTCTCCACCTTCAAGTGAGAATCGCTTTTGTCCAACAAACTTTGTGTGAAGGAATGACTCGAAGGACTCTGCGCTATTGAGCTTACGTAACACGCGCAATTGTTCATCGCGAGGTAGTTTGGCATAGCCCACCTCAACATGGTTTTGAATCCACTCACGCTCTTTGCGATTTTGGATATACATGTATTCAACGCCAACTGAACGGCAATATGCATCGCGCAATATGCCAAGAATCTTGCGAAGTGTCATAAAGCGTTCGCCGCCAAAGCCGCCGGTTGCAAATTCACGATCAAGATCCCACAGAGTTAAGCCATGTGTTACAACATCTAAATCTGGGTGTGAGCGTTGAATATATTCAAGAGGGTCGACATCTGCCATCAAGTGACCAAATGTTCGATATGACTGGATTAACGCCTGAACTCGCGCAGTCTTGCTGATCTCTTCATCGCGTGAGAAAGCAAAATCTGTGGCCCATCGAATTGGCTCGTAAGGTATACGTAGAGAGCTAAAGATTTCATCGTAGAAACCTTCAGCACCTAGCAAGTACTCGTGCATGCGACGCAAGAAATCACCAGATTGTGCACCTTGAATAATGCGGTGGTCGTATGTACTTGTAAGGTTAACAACCTTGCTGACAGCCATTTCTATAAGAGTTTGCTCGCTTGCACCCTGGAACTCTGCTGGGTAAGCCATTGCTCCAACGCCAAGAATCAGACCTTGACCTTGAACTAGCCGCGGAACAGAGTGAACTGTTCCGATAGTTCCTGGGTTAGTAATAGACATTGTGGTGCCTGCAAAGTCTTCAACAGTTAATGAACCGCCACGAGCTTTTTTAATAATAGCTTCGTAAGCACTCCAGAACTGTCCGAAATCTAATTCTTCGCACCCCTTTATTGAAGGAACTAATAATTGACGAGATCCATCTGCTTTAGCCAAGTCGATTGCAACACCTAAGTTGATGTGTTCGGGCTTTCCAATAGCTGGCTTGCCATCTAATTCACCAAAGAATGCATTCATCTCTGGCATTGCACGAACCGCCTTGATCATGGCAAAAGCGATGAGGTGAGTAAATGAAACTTTTCCACCACGACTGCGCTTCAAGTGATTGTTAATCACAATGCGGTTATCGATCATCAACTTGACAGGAATTGCTCGTACAGATGTTGCTGTCGGAACTGAAAGAGATCCTTCCATTGCTTGAACTACGCGAGCTGAAACTCCGCGGATTGGCTCAAGTGAGGATGCTGCTGGAGTAATCAAAACTGGAACTGGCTTGACGATTGGATCTGCAGGAGTTGGTTGTGCAGATGCTGTCTCTCGAAGAATTGGTTGCTGTGGTGCTGGAGCCACGGGTGCAGGTTGTGAAATAACAGGTGCAGGTTGCGCAGCTTTTTGTTTCGCCTTTGGTACGGGTGGAACACCTTTGCTTGGTTGTGAAGCTGTTACTGGTGCACCCGGCTTATTATTTTTAAAGTACTCAACCCATGCTAGGTCTACTGAAGAAGGATTCGCTAAATACTGCTCGTACATTTCATCGACGAGCCAATCATTTGCGCCAAAATCCTGTGCCGACACTGGCAAGCTCCTTCTGCATTGATTACATCCCTAAGCCTATCGGCAGTAACTGGCCCCCATATGCACGATGTGGCGCTCACAAGGCGAGATAGGCCACACAGATTTCAGTCTCCATTTCAGGCCCATCTGGGGCAGGCTCTGCCCATGGTTTTAGCAGTGGTCACCGGTGCAAGCAGGGGCTTGGGCTTTGAAAATGCCAAGTCATTAGCGGCGCTGGGCTATGACGTTGTGATGATTGCAAAAGACACGAGCCGACTATCTCAGGCTCAGGAGTCACTCCTGCAGAATCACCCTAATCAACATTTCACCACTTATGCAGTTGATCTAGAAGATATGCAAGCTACTCGCACTGTTGTTGAAATGATTTCACAGCAACTTGTCGCACCGGAACTATTGATTCTGGCTCATGGTGTGATGAGTGACAAAATGTCTAAAACTCTGAAAACCAATGATGCCGAATGGCGCCGAGTTATGGCAATTAATTTAGATTCTGTTTTCACGCTAGTTAATGGACTTGCACCAGCAATGGTTGAAGCGCGAAGTGGCCGCATAATTATTTACTCTGCATGTCTTGGCCGAATGTCAGGGCCTGGCAATGCAGGTGGCCTTGCTCCATACAGAATTAGTAAAGCCGGAGTTAACGCACTTGTTCGAAATCTTGCACATGAAACTGGCCTTGGCTCCCGTGGGGTTTTAGTTGATGCTGTGTGTCCTAATCACTCTCGTACCGATATGGGAGGCGCTGATGCACCACGAAGTGCCGAAGAGGGCGCTGCGTGTGCATTGTGGCTAGCAACACGAGAGTTTAATGCTGGTGACACCACAGGAGTTTTGTGGGAAGACAAT
>NZ_JBBAMW010000034.1:0-1444 GCF_040402275.1 Candidatus Planktophila sp.
CGCTGTGAATCATGAATAGAAACAAGATCAAATGGCTTTGAGGTTTTAAGTGCTGCCGCAAGAGAAGCCGGTGAGTTGGGATCACACACAAGAATCTCGCAGCCAAGATCTGTAACACGGTGGGCATCGCCCTCGGTTACTGCAACAGCTAAATGAGTGTTAATAGATGTTTCGATAGTAAATGCTCGTGCAACACCAAAGGTCGTTTGTAGGATTGAAGTTTTGTTAAGCAGTTCGAAAGCGATTGGCGATGTAATCGCCACAACAACCTTCAGAGAAGGTGTCATGAATTAGGAAGCTAAAACCTCGTCAAGGATTACTGCAGCCTTTTCTTCATCAGTGCGCTCAGCGAGAGCAAGCTCTGACACAAGGATCTGCTTCGCCTTGGCGAGCATGCGCTTTTCACCTGCTGATAATCCACGATCTAGATCGCGACGGTAGAGATCGCGAACAACTTCGGCAACCTTAATAACATCACCTGAAGCAAGCTTTTCTAAGTTGGCCTTGTAACGACGAGACCAGTTTGTTGGCTCTTCTGTATATGGCTGGCGCAACACGCTAAACACGCGATCTAGGCCTGCTGAATCAACAACATCACGAACTCCGACTAGATCCACGTTGTCTGCAGGAACGCGGACTGTTAGATCGCCTTGAGCAACTTTTAACACTAGGTAGGTCTTTTCTTCACCCTTGATCACACGAGTTTCGATAGCTTCGATTAATGCTGCCCCGTGATGAGGATAAACAACGGTTTCGCCGACCTTAAATGTCATGTGTTGCCCTTCGCTAGAGGGTCAATTCTACCAGTAATCTTTAGATCACAAAACCCGATAAAAGTAGCGTTATTTACTGCTTATTTGATGTGAGACAATTGCCCTTATGCGTCGCACTGTTTCCGCAATAGCTATTGCAGTATTAGCCGTCTCACTTACTGGATGCGGAGCAGGACAAAATGCTTCAACCCGCCAGGTCAAGCAGGTAACAGATGGCGTTGAAGGTTTAATAAATAAAGATGGCAATGACATCAAGATTCTTAACCTGCTTGTAGTTGCAGCAGGCGGCGGAAACGCTGTTTTGGTAGGAACAATCATTAATACCGCAGATGTCGAGGATAAGCTTTTAGGTATTGCAATCAACGGCACAACTACTTCTTTCACAGGCACCAATACTTTGCCTAAGAACACACCAATCATTTTTGAAGGCGACAGAGCAAATGCCAAGGCTGTTTTGGCAGGATTTGGTGGATCACCTGGTTCAAATGTGAAGGTTGGCTTGTTCTTTGCAAAAGCTGGATCAATCACACTTAATGCAATCGTGCGCGATACTAAAGATGATTACGCAGGTGTCACAGCTGCAGTTGATGTTCCGATGGTTTCACCATCACCAACACCTACGCCTACTAAATAAAATCTTTAACTAACTAGCTACTTCTTACCCTGATTAG
>NZ_JBBAMW010000034.1:1544-5988 GCF_040402275.1 Candidatus Planktophila sp.
CCTACGCCTACTAAATAAAATCTTTAACTAACTAGCTACTTCTTACCCTGATTAGCAACAGCTGCAATTGCATCCTTAGCTGCTGCAGGATCTAGATACTCTCCGCCTTTAATAACTGGCTTAAAGTTTGCATCCAGTTTGTAATACAAAGGAATGCCGGTTGGGATATTTAATCCAGCAATATCAGCATCGCTAATGCCATCTAGATGCTTAACCAATGCACGCAATGAATTGCCGTGGGCTGTCACAAGAACTCGCTTGCCAGCCTTTAGATCTGGCACGATCGCCTCATCCCAGTAAGGAAGCATGCGGTCAATAACATCTTTTAAGCACTCACTCTTTGGTGCACTAATACCCGCATAACGAGCATCATGTGCCTGGCTATATGGATCTGCGTCATCAATCGGTGGTGGTGGCACATCAAAGCTTCTGCGCCATAACTGGAACTGTTCTTCGCCGTACTCGGCCAAGGTCTGTGCTTTGTCCTTGCCTTGCAACGCTCCATAGTGGCGTTCATTTAAACGCCATGAGCGCTGCACTGGAATCCAGTGACGATCACAGGCATCTAGGGCTAACTGCGATGTGTGAATAGCACGGCGGAGCAATGAGGTGTGAAGAACATCTGGCAGTAATCCGCGCTCTGCCAACATCACGCCACCGCGACGTGCCTCTGCTTCACCTTTGTCTGAAAGTCGAACATCGACCCATCCTGTGAAAAGGTTCTTGGCATTCCATTCGGATTCACCGTGGCGCAGCAAGACAAGTTCGAAGTTAGTCATGGTTACAGTCTAAACCAAATGCTTGAAAGCATCTAAATTGGACAAGGATTCTCCGCGTGAAACTCGCCAAGCCCACTCACGTCGGATCGCGTTAGCAAAGCCAAGTTCTAGCAGTGGATTAAAGGAGCTATCGCTGTATTGCAAGACAGATCCCACTAAACGATCTAGTTCGCGATCTGTGACAGCAAAGAGTGGCAAGCGACCTACTAAAAAAATATCTCCCAATTCATTGGTTGCAAATGCAATCCCATACATGCCAGCATTTTTTAACATGCAATAGGCGTGCACGCCTGCCGCATTATCATCAGGTTTGCGAATAACAAAGGCGTTAATACTTAAAGAGTGATCCCCAACAATGAGTGCGCAATGTGTCTGCAGCTTCTTTTCACCTGGCAATGACACTAAAAAGGTATTGGCATCTTTGCGCTCATATTCAAGATCATGAGAATCTAAAAACTCTTCAATGGTGATGCGGGGGTCGATCGCAGCCATTTACGCTTCCAGTGATTTGCGAGACTGGGTAATAACTTGATCGTAAATATCTAGCGTGCCACGAGCTGTTGCATCCCAACCAAAGTGTGAAGCGTGCTCAATGGCACCCATCGATAAAAGCACGCGGCGCTGTGGCTCTTGCAGCAAACGCACGATAACTGAAGACCACGCCTTTGGATCATGTCCATCAACTAAAACACCTGAAATACCGTCAGCAACTGCTGTGCGAAGGCCACCAACAGCTGTTGCAACAACTGGTGTGCCACATGCTTGTGATTCAAGTGCCACTAAACCAAAGCTTTCGCTATAGCTAGGCACAACCACTAAATCTGCTGCGCGATACCACTGCGCTAAATCTGCGCGTGGCACAGGAGGAGAAAAACGAACAACATCATCGATTGCTAGCCATGTTGCAAGCTCTTTTAAGCGATCTACCTCTTCAGTGTTAGCACCAGATGCACCGCCAATAATATTGACTATCAACTTATGACGAAGCAGCGGTGAGTGCTTTACTAATTCACTGGTTGCACGGATTAATACTTCAGGGCCCTTATGTGGCTGGATGCGACCAACAAAGGAAACAACTAGTGCATCCTTTGGCAATCCAACAAACTCACGTGCTGCGCTTCGCCCTTGGCCTGGTGTGAATGTGTAGAGGTCCACACCTGGACTCACAACATGGACGATGTCAGGACAGGCATCATAAAGAGAGACCAGGCTTGCAGCTTCTGCATCTGTATTTGCAACCAGTGCGTTTGCTGCTGCAACAACCTGTGTTTCACCCTGCACGCGAATCATTGGCTCTGGGGTTTCTCCTTCAGCCAAATTCAAGTTCTTCACACGAGCCATGGTGTGCATGGTGTGAACTAGCGGAATACCAAGCTCTTTAGCCGCTGGCATCGCAACTTTTCCTGAGATCCAGTAGTGAGAATGAATTGCATCGTACTTTTCATCCTTTAAAAGACGCAAAAACTCTTTAGATAATCCAGAGATGTGTGCAGGCAATTGTTCTTTGGTCAGTGTGCCGTGCCCGCATTCAAAGTAGCGCACGCGCACTCCTGGTGAAATCTCAACAGTCTCAGTTTCACTTGCATGTGTGCGGCGGGTAAAGATGTCGACTGAAACACCCATGGCAGCCATACGTTGGGCAGATTCGACAACATAGATATTCATGCCACCTGCATCACCAATACCTGGTTGTTCCAGGGGTGATGTGTGCACCATCAATACTGCAATGCGCCCGCTCATGTGTGTAAGGGTACGCGCCCCTAGAGCGTTGCGCGAATGGTGCCCACTGGCAGGCCTGCACCCAATGTATTAACAGGCACTTCCCGCGCATCAATACCAAATTTGGCAAAAGCTGCAGCAGTAATTGCCGGCATAGCACGTGCATTGCCATCACTGATCTTGATTGCCAATGTTCGCCCATCTGCAAGGGAAGCAACATTGACCGCCTCTGCTCCATCTTTCATAAACAACCCAGGGATGTTTTGCATCATCCGTGTTGCAAGACGACCAGGACCAGAAACCATTTCAGGATAATCACGACAAGCTTGTGCAACCTCTTGGTGCACAGGATCTGTGCTAATTGTTAAGGTACGAATTGCGCGAGCAAGACCTAACAGTGAAAACAAAAACAGCGGAGCACCGCAGCCATCAACACTGACACCGGCTACTTTTTCACCGCTCATGGCTTCTACTTCGGCCCTAATCGCAAGTTGCAAAGGATGTGCTGGATCTAAATAAGAATCTATAGGCCAGCCATTAACAACGCAGGTGGCAAGCATTCCTGCATGCTTTCCGCTGCAGTTCATGGCAAGACGGGTTGGCTCTGCTGTTCTACGAAGTTCTTCATCTAATGGGCGATCTAAAATGCATTGCAATGAGTGCTCATCAAGACCTGCCTTTGCCAAAATAGCTTGGGCTCCTTGTTGGTGCATCGCAGTACCTGCATGGGATGCACACACCAGCGCCAACAACCGTGGCTCAATATCTAAACCAGCACGCACCATCGCAGATGCCTGAATTGATTTAAGAGATGAGCGTGAGTAAATATCTAGTGTGGGATCACCTTTTTGAAAAAGGATGGAGCCATCAGCGTTGAGCAACACCATGTGTCCTGCATGAATAGATTCAACAACATCACTGCGCGTGACTTCAGCTAATACCTCGCCCAGCATTAACTCGCCCGGCATTTAATCTGATTGACGCTCTAGTGAGGACCAGATGTGGGCTTGTAGTTCATGGCCTTCTGCAGCCATGTCATAGGCATAGAAGAGTTCTCCAGCTACCAACCCATACAAACGCACACCTGCTGTAACAATCTTGGCAGAAGGCGCTGAATAGCCTTGATCCATTACTAACTGAATCTTTGGACCATCAAATGTTCCAACCCAACCTTCAGTAATGCCGGTGTTGTGAGAAATTACAACCTCTAAAACATTGTTGGGCTTAACGCGCCAGAAACCAACCTCAGATGCAGCTGGTCTGACAATTTCACCTTCAGCATCAATAATCCATGAGCGAGAAAAATAGTTAAGAAAGTTGCGACCATCATGGTTAAAGACAACCTCTTGTGCGTACTCAAAGGCTGGAATCGTTGGGTACTCACCGCGGCCCTTGCCGCGCCAAGTGCCGACCATCCATGCCAATGGATTTAAGTCTGGATGCAAACCTTCAGGGATTGTGAAAACCATTAGGGACGTTGCCTCCAGTTAGTGATGCGCCTTGCTTGTGATTGGCGACCTTTAAATGCATAAACAATGAGCACCACACCTAATGCGATGGCAACAAGGCCAAGGATTATTGATGTGAACAGCTCCATGGCTTAAGAATAGCGGTTAAACAATTACCTGCTGCGCCGCCGGCACTCCACCAACCATTAGCGTTGCTTCTATTGGCGTATTTCTTTTAACAACTGCCAATGCAATTGTTCCTAATTCATGGTGACGAGCAACTGTGCCGACAAACCCAACAACTATTTCATCATTTTCAATCTTGGTGCCAACAGCCGGAAAACCAACATCGCTGCCATCAAGGTGGAGCATGACTAATCTGCGCGGTGGATTACCTAAGTTATAGATCTTTGCCACAGTCTCTTGGCCTCTATAGCAACCCTTTTTCATATGAACTGCGCCATTTAAAACGCCAAGCTCATTAGGAATTGATTTGTG
>NZ_JBBAMW010000035.1:0-5776 GCF_040402275.1 Candidatus Planktophila sp.
CACATAATTAGTGGACGATCAGCCTTAGGAGATTTTGCATACTCTTTAATTGCATTGATTGTTGGATACATTGGAACAATTACATCGGTTAATGAATGACTGCCCATCCAGTTACCGCGGATTCCACCCTCGTAATGCAGTGGACGTGATGGATCAAAGCTACGGGCAAATGCAGCTGCTGCTTCGTGGTTTGTTCCGGCCCCAGATTCATTACCAAGTGACCACATAACAACAGATGGATGATGAATATCGCGCTGAACCATTCGGCCAACACGATCAACAAATGCTGTTAGGTATCTAGTGTCATTACAAATTGAAGAGATGAAAGCATGGGACTCAATATTTGCTTCACCAATTACATAAAAACCTAGTTCGTCACACAGATCTAGGAAAGCCGCGTCATTCGGATAGTGGGATGTGCGCACAGCATTAAAGTTCCAACGCTTAAGCTCAAGTAAATCTTGTCGCATGTCATCGCGGGTCAATGCGCGGCCGGTAAAGCGATTGAAGTCGTGGCGATTGATACCGTAGAAAATAACTGGCTGACCATTAACTAAGAAGTCTTGACCCTTAATGAGAATTGATCTGAAGCCAATTCGTTGCTGTGATACTTCAATGACTGCGCCATTGGGATCCAGTAATTCAATGTGCAGGGTGTAAAGGTTAGGAACCTCTGCAGACCAAGGATCTACCCTAGGAATTCGAGTCTCTAGGATTACTTTGCCATGTGGCCAAGGCTCATTTTCCATGATGGCTGCCTTGGCATCTGCCGGTAGTTTCCCATGCCAATACTTACCGTGGAAGTAATCATCGCTTCGCTTTTTTAAATCAGCTTCGCGTTCGGTCCATTTAGGAGAAGTGAAGTTCCTAATGACTTTCTCAAGATTTGCAGCTTTAACCTTAGGCAACTCGGTAATGGATGCACGCAGTGTGTAGCCATCTGTTGAAAGATCATCAAGTGAGCCAAGGTCGGCTTCAATACTCAAAGTACCTGTCGTGCCATCTTTTTCTAAACCAGAAACTGTATTGAATCTTTCAATAAAGACCTTATTAGTTGCATACAACTTAATTGAACGAGTAATACCACCATGCCACCACTGATCTTGATCCTCAATAAATGTTGCATCCGACCACTTGACTACATCAATCTGTAGAACGTTGCTCCCGCTTTGAACAAATTGAGTTACATCAAATTCAGCGGCCAATCGTGAATCTTTAGAAAGCCCAACCTCTTCACCATTGATGTAGACGACTGCTACAGATTCATAACCACCAACTTGTAAAACAATTCTCTTTCCACTCCAACTCTTTGGAACATCAAAATCGCGCTCATATACTCCGGTTGGGTTTTCTGCAGGAACAAATGGAGGATGTTCTTCAAAAGGCATTTGTGTGTTTGTATAAATTGGTTTATCAAAGAAAACATCTGATGGTTCCTGCATAGTCCATAGACCTGGAACAGGAATAGATGCCCACCGCTTGCCCAGCTTTTCTGTCGGGCTATGTAACAACTGGAAACGCCATGTGCCATCTAGAGAAATTTGTTCAAAGTGTTCGATGTTAAGCATTGGCAAACGGTTTACAGAGGTGGTCTCTGGGCTCATCCAGTAGTTGTTAATCACGTGGGGAAGTCTCTCAGGAAATGAGGGAGAGCACACCATCGTTGAGCGTGCAATGGGGGGCTGGTTTAACCCTAGTCCTTACTCCGATTACCTGTTGTTCACCCATTCGCGAGAGGATTTCTTCATGAGAATCGAGCACCTGACCGACCGAGAGATCAGTTGGCTCTCTTTCGACCAACGGGTCCTTGAATTAGCCGAAGACTCGACAGTTCCACTCCTTGAGAGACTTCGCTTTTTGGCAATCTCCTCTTCGAATTTAGATGAGTTTTTTATGGTGCGCGTTGCAACTTTGATGAGCAAGATCGAAAATGATGTGACCGGAGCAAATGTTGCCGGCTATAAACCAAAAGAGCTCTTGGCATTGATCAGCACAAAGGTTAATGAGCTAGTGTCTCGTCAATCAAAAACTTTGCATGATCAGATTTTGCCAGAGTTAAAAAAGCACGGAATTGAATTTGTAAAGTGGGAACAGCTTGATGAAACAGAAAGCGCATATGTTGCCAAGTTATTCCAGGATCGAATCTTTCCTGTATTGACTCCCTTGGCTGTTGATCCGACACACCCATTCCCCTATATCTCAGGTTTATCTCTCAACCTTGCTGTGATGGTTAAGAATCCAGCAACCCAAGAGGAGTTCTTTGCCCGTGTGAAAGTTCCAGAAATTTTGCCTCGTTTTATTGCAACAGCAAAATTTGGGTCTACGCGCTTCTTACCACTGGAAGACCTGATTTCAATTCACCTACAAGAGTTATTCCCAGGAATGGTGATTGAAGATCACTACACATTCCGTGTGACTAGAAATCAAGATATTGAACTAGATGAAGATGAAGCCGAAGATTTACTCCTTTCACTTGAGCAAGAGTTGCTGCGTCGCAGATTTGGACCACCAGTGCGCCTTGAAATCGAAGCGGGAGTCGGCGAAGCTCGAGTGTTAAAACTTGGATCTGAACTTGGCATCGGTGCTGAAAACATATTCCATGTCAGCGCGCCATTAAATCTGACTTCACTTCATAAAATTGCAGACCTTGATTTTTCAGAGTTAAACTACCCACCCTTTAGATCCCGCACCGCTAAAGCCCTATCAGAGGTGGATTCTGAGGATAGTGACTTGTTTTTCGCAGCCATTCGCCAAGGTGAAATTCTTCTTCACCACCCCTATGAATCCTTTACTTCGTCAGTGGTGCACTTTTTAGAAAACGCCGCAAAAGATCCACAGGTACTAGCAATCAAGCAAACTTTGTATCGCACATCAGGTGACTCTCCAATTATCGAGGCGTTAATCGAAGCAGCAGAGGCAGGCAAGCAAGTTGTTGCAGTAATTGAAATCCGTGCACGATTTGATGAGCAGGCAAACGTTCGTTGGGCGCGAAAGCTTGAAGCTGCAGGTGTGCACGTCGTGTATGGGTTGATGGGATTAAAGACTCATGCAAAGCTCTCTCTAGTTGTAAGAGATGAGCCACAAGGCATCCGTCGTTACTGTCACATCGGAACTGGAAACTACAACCCAAAGACTGCCCGCATCTATGAAGACCTAGGAATGCTCAGCGCAGATCTTGAATTAACAGAAGATCTAACGCGTCTGTTTAATCAACTCTCGGGTTTTGCACCACAGTCAACATACTCACGTTTGTTAGTTGCGCCTCGAACATTGCGATCAGGATTAACAGAACGTATTGATCGTGAAATTGACCATGCAAAGAGCGGACGTCCAGCGGGAATTCAATTTAAACTCAATTCAATCTTGGATGAAGGTTTTGTTGCGAAGTTGTATGAAGCTTCTCAAGCCGGTGTAAAGATTGAATTATTAATTCGAGGAATTTGCGCAGTACAACCAGGCATCAAAGGCGTGTCAGAAAACATCACTGTTAAATCTATTTTGGGGCGATTCCTTGAGCACTCACGTATTTATCACTTTGTTAATGGAGGAGATGATGAGTATTGGATTGGCAGTGCAGATTTAATGGGTAGAAATCTTGATCGCCGCGTTGAGAGCCTTGTTATGGTCCAAAGGAAAGAACATCATGTGCGCTTGCAATCTCTATTAGATCTTGGACTTTCTGAGGAAACTTCCTCGTGGCAGCTGAGAGAAACGACTTGGTCTCGCCCGAATAAAAAGGGACTAACAAATATTCACGCAGAGCTCATTGAGCATTATTCAAAGGATCGTTAATTGGAAAGCCAGGTAATACAGGCAGCAGGAGCAGTTTTGTGGCGCCGCTTAAGTGATGAACTAGTTCAAGTCGCTTTGATTCACCGTCCTCGATATCACGACTGGTCTTTTCCAAAAGGAAAAGTTGAACCAGGCGAACCAGAGATAAGTTGCGCGTACCGTGAAGTTTTTGAAGAGACTGGTTTTGAAAGTGTTTTCGGCCCAGAGCTATGCACGGTTGAGTATCTAGTTGGCGCATCAACTAAGTCGGTGAGATATTGGTCAGCACAAGCAATCGGTGAGGCCAAGGGTCCACTAGATCCAAATGAAGTGGATAAAATAATTTGGTTAACTGTTGCTGATGCTTACGACAAACTTACCCGTGAAGGTGACAAAGAGGTTTTAAAGAACTTTGAAAAATTTGGAACCGATACCACTCCACTAGTTTTATTGCGTCACGGAAAAGCAATCGCTCGAGAAGAATGGGAAGGCGATGATGGTGATCGCCCACTTGCACAGTTAGGCCAAATTCAATCTATGCGAATGTTGGCAAAATATTTTCCATTTGGAATTACTGAGATCCACACATCAGATGCAGTTCGCTGCTACGAAACAGTTTCGCCAATGGCCCGTTCATTGAAATTAGATATGATTTACTGGACTGAGCTCAGTGAATATGCATTTGAAAAAGATAAGAAAGCTGCGATCAATGTCGTTCAAGATATTATTGAAAGTGAAGCACATGCAATTGTGTGTGGCCACAACCCAGTCATTCCTGCGATTGTTGCAAAATATATTGGCAAGAAGAATATTAAGCAGTTAGATCATGGGCTATTGCCAGGTGAGTCATGGATTTTGCACCATCGTGATGGCGAAGTTGTTGCAATCGACTGGATGAAAGCGCCCGACGCCTAGTCGCTTAGCCAGTCTAAACGGCGTAAAAGAATGCCTTCACGCAGCGCCCATGGACAAATTTCAGCCTCATCTACATCCAGTCTGTCCATGACGGCAAGTGCAACAATTCCGCCGGCAACGATTTGTTGAGCGCGGTTCGCTGAAACTCCTGGTAATTCTGCCCGCGATTTACTATTCATTTCAATAAGTCTTGGGATAGCAGAGTTCAGCGATGATCGCTCAATGAACTTTGGATCATCCTCATACCATTGCTCACAAATACGTGCCAAAGTTCTAAAGGTTTTACTTGTTGCAACAAAATGATCTGCGTCATGAGACTTCAATGAATTAGGTATTGAGTCCTTAATTACTTCTTCTACATGCTTTTCTAAACTCTTAATTCCCTTTGTACTATATGGATCACCCGATAAAAACTCTCGTGTTAAACGTGCTGCGCCAAGTGGAAGCGAAATTGCTGCCTCTGGATTTTCATCAATTCCACTTGCAATTTCTAATGAACCACCACCGATATCAATAACTAGTAATTTTCCGGCAGACCAACCCAACCATCGGCGGACTGCCAAGAAAGTCATAGCTGCTTCATCATCACCGTTTAGGACTTGTAGATCTATCTCGTGCTTTTTGTTAATGTCGGCAATAATTTGTGCACCATTTGTAGCTTCGCGAAGAGCAGACGTGGCAAATGCTAGAACTTCATCTGTTTCATTTTCATGTGCATGTGCGACCGCTTCTTGGATTGCATCGTTTAGAAGTTGGATTCCGCCGGCGGAAATAGCACCAGAAGTATCTAGATATTCAGTCAGGCGAAGTTCAACTTTGTAGTTAGTTGTAGGAGTCGGCCTAGCTCCTGGATGGGCATCCATTACTTGAAGGTGGATGGTGTTTGAACCCACATCAAGGACACCTAATCTCACTGCGCCAACCTATCGTTGGGCGGGGTATCAGGCTTGGATTTTAAGATTTGGCCCTTTACTGCCATAATTGCGCCTGCTGTATTCGAGGAAACTTGAAGAGCAGGCCTCTCTAGCTCAGTGGTAGAGCAGCGCACTTGTAATGCGCAGGTCGTCAGTTCAATCCTGACGGGGGGCTC
>NZ_JBBAMW010000036.1:0-5687 GCF_040402275.1 Candidatus Planktophila sp.
ATGGTGGCTGGGACTTTGCTGTTCAATTTACGAACTTTAGATAATTGAGTAAAAACAAGCTCGGCCTTTTATTTGGTGTCAGTGCATACTCTTTGTGGGGCGCATTCCCTTTGTATTGGCCATTGCTGGAACCAGCTAATCCTCTAGAAATTGTTTCGCACAGAGCAGTATGGACATTAGTTTTTTGTTTCATGGTTCTTGCCGCCACAAAGGCACTGAAAACAACCCTTGTAACTTTGAAACGTCCAACTGTTGCAGTGAAACTATTTCTTTCATCTCTTTTAATTTCTGTTAATTGGCTTGTGTATATCTGGGCTACAAACAATGAGCATGTCGTGGAAGCATCTTTGGGTTACTACATCAACCCTCTGATCATTATTGGTTTTGGAGTTATCTTCCTGAAAGAAAAAATGCGACCACTGCAGTGGGCAGCGGTCTCAATTGCGACTATTGGGGTCTTAGTCTTAACTTTCGATTACGGTCGCTTACCGTGGATTGCATTAGCTCTAGCTTTCTCATGGGGCAGTTATGGATTGATAAAAAAACAGTTAGGTCTAGGAGCTCTAGAGGGACTTGCGATTGAAACCTTCATCTCTAGTTTCTTCTACCTGGCATACCTGATTTATATAGGTAATCAAGGCACCGGTCAGTTTGGTCAAAGTTGGGGCTTAACAGTTCTTCTTATTAGCGCTGGAGCGGTAACCGCAATCCCGCTTCTATTGTTCAACGGCTCAACAAACAGACTTCCATTTACAACTATCGGGCTGTTGCAATACATAACTCCGACACTTCAATTCTCTATCGGAGTCTGGGTTTTAAATGAAGATATGCCAACTGCTCGTTGGATCGGCTTCTTGATTATTTGGGCAGCGCTTGTGACTCTAGCGATTGACTTGATTAGATCAAGCAGAACGGTCAATAACAGCGTCGCATAGTGATATCAACGCACCAGTTGCATCATTGATAGGTAATGGGCCAAGTGCCCCACGTGCCTGTTTTGCAATCTGATGTAGCTGTTCGCGCGACTCATCTAAAGCTCTGTGATTGCGCAAGGCAACTAAGACTTGCTGAACAGTTGGTTCATCCTCGATTGGTGCACTGAGCAAACGCTTTAGATCAGCATCGCCTGGATCACTAGATTTCATTACATTTAAAGTCACAAGTGTTGGAACGCCTTCACGAAGATCTGTTCCAGGAGTCTTGCCTGATTGATTTGATTCGCTTGCAATGTCAATAACATCATCTGCCAACTGGAATGCAACACCAATCTTTTCACCAAATATAGTAACTGTCTCCGTGATACCTGCGGGTGCACCTGAAATCATTCCGCCATATCTAGCTGAGGCTGCGATCAATGAACCAGTTTTATCGGCAACTACCTTTAAGTAATGTTCCAGTGGATCTTGGCCAGGATTAGGACCTTGCGTTTCCATGATCTGACCAATAACCAAACGCTCAAATGTTCGTGCCTGCAGGCGAACCGCTGCTGGACCAAGATCTGCTAACAAATCAGATGATTTAGCAAATAAGAAATCGCCGGTAAGAATTGCAATGGTGTTCCCCCACCGCATATTGGCACTTTCAACTCCGCGACGAAGAGGTGCTTGATCCATAACATCATCGTGATACAGCGTTGCAAGGTGGGTAATCTCGCAGGCAACCGCTGCAGCGATGATGCCATCGCGAGTTGGATCCCCGTATTGCGCGGTTAAAAGGGTCAATAGTGGGCGCAAACGCTTGCCGCCAGCTGCCACAAGGTGGTGAGCAGTCTCATCAACAAATGGATACTCACTTCGAGTGTGACTTCTCAGCAAGGCTTCAACATCTGCCATTTGGCTTATTAATTGTGCCTCTAATCCAGGTGCAACATTTGGAATACCGAATGTGGACATTAGCGAATGAAGGTTGCGAGATTGGTTATGAACTCCAGCAATGGTGCCGGATAAACGCCCAGCGCCACTGTAACAACGGCTGCGATAACAACTGTTGCTTGGGTCAGGATTGAAGGAATCTCAACACTTGTTCCATCCTCAGTAGCATCTGTAAAGAACATCAAAACAATTACGCGGATGTAGAAGAACGCCGCGATCATAGAAGAAAGCACACCGGCAATTACGACGCCCTTAGCTCCACTTTCATAGGCGGCAAAGAAAATAGAGAACTTTCCAATGAATCCGCTTGTGAGTGGAATTCCGGCAAAAGCCAACAAGAACAGTGCAAATGAAGTGGCTGCAAATGGAGAACGCTTGCCAAGACCTTTCCAGCGATTTAGATCTGTCACTTCACCAGATGAATCACGGACAAGTGTTACAACTCCAAATGCACCAACGGTTGCAACACCGTATGCAAATAGATAGAAGATTGTTGCATCGAGTCCTGCTTTGTTAAGAGCGATAACACCTGCGAGCAAGAAACCTGCGTGAGCAATCGATGAATAAGCCAACATGCGCTTCACATCGCGCTGGGTGATGGCAACGAGAGAACCCAAGAGCATTGTCACGATAGCAATTCCTGATAAAACTGGAGTCCAAGACCATTGTGCGTTAGCAAATACTGTGTAATAGATACGAAGTAGTGCGCCAAAGGCTGCAACCTTAGTTGCAGCTGCCATAAATGCAGTAATAGGTGTTGGTGCGCCTTGATACACATCTGGTGACCATGCATGGAATGGGACGGCGCTCACCTTGAAGAGCAAGCCAATTGATAGGAATGCAATACCAATCAGAAGCAGAACATCATTTCCACTGCCGCCAACAATTGCTTGACGGATGCCGCCAAAGCTAATTGAGACAGAGAATCCATAGAGATAAGCAGCGCCAAATAGGAAGAATGCTGATGAAAAAGCACCTAATAAGAAGTACTTAAGGGCAGATTCCTGTGATGCCAATCGACGACGGCGTGAAAGTCCAGCCATCAAATAGAGGGGCAATGACAGCATTTCGAGGGCGACAAACAAAGTAATCAGATCATTAGCAACTGGGAACAAGAGCATTCCGGATACTGCAAACAAAGTCAGTGGATAAACCTCAGTGACCTGGTTACCAGATTGGACTGCATGACGTTCCTCATCAGATCCTGGTAATGCGGCAGCTAAGGCTGTGAAGTTTTCAGTATCTGCAATTAAGAAAACTGAGATTATGGCGATAATCAATATTGATGCCTGAAGTAAGGCTGCAGGTCCATCGAAAACAACTGAACCCATCGCAGCTGTTAGGGATTGCTGTCCGCGGATTCGCCACACCTGCATCAATGAAAGAATCAAAGATCCAAGAGTTAGAGTTAACTGAACAGCTGGACGCAGCGCCTTTGATACAAATGCTTCAACCAATACGCCGATGAGCGCGCCACCAAGCAAGATAAGCATTGGTGAAAGAAGTGAGTAGGAAAGAACTGGCGCGGTAAATGTCACTACTTGCCCCCAATAGTTGGTGCAGGATCTGTGAATCCCATTTGCGAGATCACATGGGATGCAGCGGGGTTAATCACCTTTAAGAGAGGTGATGGGTAAAAACCCAACACCACAATGATCGCAATAATCGGTGCAATTGCTAACTTTTCGCGCAGGTTGAGGTCCTTAAGATTCTCATTACCTGGCGTCGTTGGACCATGCAGAGCTTTCTGCACTGGAATCAAGATGTAGAGCGCAGCCAGAACAATTCCGAAGGTTGCGATGATTGCATGCACTGGGTAACGAGTAAATGTTCCAACAAGAACTAAGAACTCACTAACAAAGCTAGACAATCCTGGAAGTGCCAACGATGACAATCCAGCGATAAAGAATGTCCATGCCATAACTGGGGTTACTCGTTGCAATCCCCCGAAATCTGCAATCGTTGAAGATCCACGTCGCGAGATCATCCAGCCGGCAACTAAGAAGAGCGCTGCCGTTGAGAAACCATGGTTAAACATGTACAAAATAGCCCCACTGTGGCCTTGTGAGGTCATTGCAAAGATACCCATTGTTATGAAACCAAAGTGAGAGATTGATGTGTAAGCGATCAACCGCTTGATGTCTTTTGCGCCGATGGCAAGGAATGCACCGTAAATTATTGAGATAACTGCGAGTACCAAGATAACCGGCGTAAAGGTCTTGCTTGCTTCAGGGAACATGGTGAGGCAATAACGGATCATTCCGAAGGTACCGACCTTGTCTAGCACTCCAAGCAGCAGAACAGATGTTCCTGGAGTCGCAGATTGCGCTGCATCTGGCAACCATGTGTGGAATGGCCAGACTGGAGCCTTAATCGCAAATGCAATAAAGAATCCTAAGAACAAGAGGTTTTGAGTTGTTGATGACATCTGTAGCTCTGACAGTTTATTGATATCAAAGGTGTGACCACCTTGAGCACCTGACATTACATACAGAGCAATAATTGAGGCGAGCATCAATAATCCACCAACAAGGCTGTAAATCAAAAACTTAACTGCAGCTGCTGAGCGTTCACCGCTTCCATATCCACCAATAAGGAAGTACACCGGAATCAACATTGCCTCGAAGATTACATAGAACAAGAACACATCTGTTGCGGCAAATACGCCGATCATCATTGTTTCAAGAACAAGAATGAGGATGTAGAAGGTCTTAACACTCCAACGTCCACCGTGTGCTTCATTCCAGCCAGCAAGGACAACAACTGGTGCCAAGATCGTAGACATCACAATAAGCACTAGCGCAATGGCGTCAATACCGAGTGCGTAATTAATTCCAAAACTTGGAATCCATGAATACTTCTCTACAAACTGCAGACTCACATTGTCACGTTGAAATCCGACGGCCATAGCGATTGTCGCTGCCATAACCACCAAGGTTGTTACAAGGGCGGCTTGCTTTGCAGCTTTTTCACTACCCTTAGGAAGGACAGCAATAACTCCAGCACCAGCTAGTGGCAAAAGCATTAACAGCGTTAACCACTTCATTACTGAACTACCACCCAAATAGCTGCAACCAGTGCAACCGCACCAATCAAAATTAGGGCCGCATAAGTACGAACAAAGCCATTTTGCAGGCCACGAAGTGCTGAGCCTGAACTCATAGCTACCTGGCCAACGCCACGAACGGTTCCATCTATGACCGCATCATCTGCTGCAACCAATGTTGTTGTTAACACTTGACCAGGACGCATAAATACCGCTTCATTGAAACGATCCTGCATCAGATCTTGACGCGCAATCTTTGTGAAGATTGAAACATCTTCTGGGGCAACGTTTGCGACTTCTTGACGTGAGTACTTAACAAAGGCAATGGCCACACCAATTGCAACCATTGTTAAGGCAAGTCCTGAAACAACAATTGGTTCTAGCAAATGATGTTCGTGCTCTTCATGATGCTCAAATAATGGATTTAGCCAGTTAACAAGTGCATCACCACGAGAAAGTAAGAACCCAGATGTAACCGAACCAATTGCAAGAATTGCCATTGGCAACCACATCAACCATGGGGATTCATGAGGATGGGCTTCATCATCCCAGCGCTTTGTTCCTGTAAAGGTAAGAATCATTACGCGAGTCATATAGAAAGCGGTTATACCCGCACCTAACAAAGTAACGCTTCCAAGAATGATTCCCTTTGCTCCCCCAGCATTAAATGCAGTTTCAATAATCATGTCCTTGGAATAGAAACCTGCAAAGGGTGGAACACCAAGGATTGCTAAATACCCAAGACCAAAGGTCACAAATGTAATTGGCAT
>NZ_JBBAMW010000037.1:0-5630 GCF_040402275.1 Candidatus Planktophila sp.
TCGCGCATATCGGCTGTTTGCGCATAACGACCACACATAATTCAAGGGTATCGCAGGTATCGGCACGGGTTAGAATAAGACGATGACAAACAACGCTCACTGGCCAGCGATTTATCGCGGTGCAACACCAGTTGATATCAACGTTGTCATTCCTGGATCCAAATCTGTTACCAATCGAGCTTTGATTTTGGCTGCCCAAGCAAAGAGCCCATCAACATTGCGACGCCCGCTTGTATCGCGCGATAGCGAATTAATGGTCGCTGGCTTAACGGCGCTAGGAATTGGAATCGTAGAGACCACAGCCGTTGTTGATGGAAACGAAGAGTTGCAGTGGATTGTTACGTCGGCGCCTATGCGCGGTGGAGTGAGTGTAGATGTGGGAAATGCCGGAACTGTTATGCGTTTCTTACCACCACTAGCTGCTCTTGCCACAGGTGAAGTAATTTTTGATGGTGACCCACGTTCCTATGAACGTCCATTGGGGCCGGTAATCAAGGCGTTAGAAGATCTCGGCGTTTCTATTGATCATGAAGATCGCTATAGCTTGCCATTGAAATTACAAGGCACTGGAAGTGTCGGCGGCGGAGAGATAACTATTGATGCCAGCGAATCAAGTCAGTTCCTTTCAGCACTTCTTTTAGTAGCACCAAGTTTTACTAATGGAGTAACTGTTAAGCACAAAGGTGGCTTACTGCCATCAATGCCACATATTGAAATGACTGTAGATATGTTGCGCCAATTTGGAGCAACGGTAGAGATTGATTCAGTTGCACAAACGTGGAGCGTTAAGCCAGGTGTTCTCCATGATTTAGATATAGTCATTGAGCCAGACCTTTCTAACGCCTCGCCCTTTCTTTCAATTGCAATGGTGTGTGGTGGGCGAGTGGATATTGCTGATTGGCCGATTAAGACCACCCAGCCAGGTGATCAACTGCGAACAATTCTTTCAAATATGGGCGCACAATTCTCATTTGGAGATAACGGACTAACCATTATTGGCACAGGAAAAATTCATGGCATAGATGTTGATCTACATGATGTTGGTGAGTTAACCCCTTCTATTGCAGCCTTGGCCGCTCTTGCTGATTCGCCATCACATTTGCGCGGAATCGGCCATTTGCGCAAACATGAAACTGATCGTTTAGCGGCGTTAACCCGCGAGATAAACGCATTAGGTGGCAAAGTAATAGAAGAAGAAACTGCTTTGCATATAACCCCAGCACCATTACATGCAGGCGTTTTCCATACTTATGATGATCACCGATTAGCAACAGCCGGTGCTGTACTAGGGCTGGTAGTTGAAGGAATCGAAGTAGAAAATATTGCAACTACACGAAAGACCTTGCCAGATTTTCCAGGGCTGTGGAGCTCGCTTTTACTATGAGTCCTCGCGAATACGATGAATCAGATGCGCGAGTTCGCCCATCACGCAGTACACGACCACGAAGTAAAGATCGTCCATCACATAGTGATGCAATATCTGCTTTAGTAACAACGGTGGATCGTGGACGACAAACGTGTATTACAGAAGATGGAACGATCCTGACAGCAATGCGTGCGCGCGGACTTGGGCCAAAATCTGTTGTCACAGGTGACAATGTTTCAATAGTTGGAGATGTAACCGGCTCAGAAGGATCACTTGCCCGAATTGTTGCAGTTCAAGATCGTCGTAACTCCTTAAGTCGCACAGTCGATGATGCGGCGCAAGTAGAACGCACAATCGTTGCAAATATTGATCAACTAGTAATTGTTGTGGCAGCTGCTAATCCGGAGCCTCGTCGTGGACTGATTGATCGCTTCCTAGTCTCGGCTTTTACTGAAGGAATTGTTCCCAAGATTGTTGTTACAAAAACAGATATCAGCGAAGTTCCTGCATTTCTTGCAGAGTATGCTGATCTTGATATTGAAATCATTCACACTGCAATCAAGAGTGATTCACGTGCTAAAGATTTAGCAAAGTTGCATCAAGTTCTTGAAGGCAAGATTTCTGTTTTGGTTGGACACTCAGGTGTTGGTAAATCAACATTGATTAACGCACTTGTGCCTGAAGCTGATCGATTAACAGGTGATGTGAATGAGGCAACTGGTCGTGGCCGGCACACATCATCTAGTGCGATCGCATTGCCACTTGTCGATAGTGATGGATGGATTATTGACACACCTGGTATTCGTGCATTTGGACTCAGTCATATCGATAATCAACGAATTGTTGATGCTTTTAGTGATTTATCTGAAGTGGCAGCAAACTGCCTATCCAACTGTTCTCACTCAGAGAGTTCTTGCAAATTAGATGCATATGCAAGCCCTGATGGGGTTCCAAATGCCCACCGAACCGCACGTCTTGCAAGCCTTCGCTCGTTGTTAGCGGTCAAAGATTCACCTGTTGTAATAGTCGAGGAATAGACTGACACCACCATGAGCAACGATAAAAGTTCAATTGATCTACAGGATGATCTAGCACTTGCGCACGCATTAGCAGATCTAGCAGATGCTATTTCTCTTGATCGATACCAGGCTCAGGATTTAGTGATCACAACAAAACCCGACAACACCCCGGTCACTGATGCTGATCGCGCAGTCGAAACTGCAATTCGAGAAGCACTAGCTACACATCGCCACACAGATGGTTTAGTCGGTGAAGAGTTTGGAAGTGATAAAGGCACATCTGGTCGCTATTGGGTTATTGATCCCATTGATGGAACCAAAAACTTTATGCGCGGAGTTCCAACGTGGGCAACATTGATTGCTCTTGTAAGTGTTGACGCATCAGGTGTTGAAGAAGTTGTTGTGGGAATTGCAAGTGCACCCGCACTTGCACGACGATGGTCAGCAGCTAAGGGCCTAGGTGCATATGTAAGATTTAATTTAGGAAGCGCTGATGGTCTCTGGGAGGAGTTTGACGCTTCATCAACTGAGAAGAAGATTTCAGTGTCAAAAGTTGCGAAACTCTCTGATGCCTCAATTTCTTACTCAGATTTTGTTGGTTGGGGAGATCGTCTAGAGCCTTTCCAAAGAATGCTTGGTAAGGCTTGGCGCACACGTGGCATTGGAGACTTTTGGTCCCACATGCTTGTTGCCGAAGGCGCAGTTGATGTTGCAATAGAACCATCACTTGCAGTGTGGGATATGGCAGCGCTAGACATTATTGTTCGTGAAGCTGGCGGATCATTTACAAACACAGCAGGGCAGAACGGCCCATTTGGTGGGAGCGGAGTTTCAACAAACGGGGCACTCCACAACGCCGTGATTAGTGGACTGAATCCATGAGTCAACTATTAGAGCCGGTAACACTTTCTGTGCAGGGAATGACCTGTTCTTCATGTGTTAACACAGTGGAAAAGGCGCTCAATAAGGTTGAAGGCGTAAGTGCGACTATCAACTTTGCAACAGAGACTGCTCATATTTTGGCCCCAGTAGATATGAGTCCTAAGGATTTAATCAAGATTGTAGAAAAAGCAGGGTATTCAGCAACCTTATTGGTGGATGCACAATCTGTGACGTTACACAGCAAGAAATCTGCTCGCGCATTCTTCTTTGCATTTATTTTTGCAGTACCTGCTGTTGCTATTTCGATGATTATGAGTTGGCATCACCAGATTGATATGTGGGTTCATCAGATTTTGGACAACTTTGGTCTGCCACATCCTATGTATTCAGCAACTGCGTGGGTAGTAATCGCACTTAGTGCTCCGGTTGTGCTTCTTGTCGCCTATCCAATTCACAAAGCTGCCTTTAGAAACCTGATGCACCCAACGATGGACAACCTAATTTCAATGGGTTCATTAGCTGCATTTGGTTGGTCTATTTATGCAAATGCAACTGGTGCTGGTGATGTCTATACCGAAGTCGCAGCAGGTGTAATTTTCTTTGTCATTTTGGGTCGTTATTTAGAAACCCGTGCAAAGGCAAAGGCCAGCAGTGCTCTTACATCTCTATTGGCCCTTGGCAGTAAAGAGGTAACAATTGTTCGTGGGGGATTCCCACTCATTGTTCCGATTGAACAGCTGCAAATTGGTGATGAATTTGAAGTACGCCCTGGAGATCGCATTGCAACAGATGGAATTGTAGTTAAAGGTGAATCTGCAGTAGATAATTCAATGTTGACCGGTGAAACAAAGCCGATTGATGTTCGCCCAGGATCATCAGTAAATGGTGCATCGATTAATCACAACGGTCGCTTAATTGTTCGAGCCACACGAGTTGGCAGCGATACCGAGCTTGCTCGCATAACCGCCATGGTTATTAGTGCCCAAGGAACTAAAGCTCCAATTCAGCGCTTAGCTGATCGAATCAGCGCTGTCTTTGTACCGATTGTTACCGTGCTTGCAATTGGAACATTTGCAGGCTGGTATTTCACGGGCTCAACACTTACCAAATCAATTTCAATTGCAATCACTGTGTTAGTGATCGCATGCCCATGTGCACTTGGATTAGCAACACCTGTTGCACTGCTTGTGGCATCTGGCCGCGGCGCAGCACGTGGGATTGTGCTGCGTGAGCCACGTGTTCTAGAGGTTGCCCGCAATGTTGATACGGTGCTATTTGATAAAACAGGCACACTTACAGAAGGTGTGATGCTTGTTCAAGAAGCAACTATCTCCACAGCAGCAGGTGCGGTTTTAGGGCGTTCATTTGCAGAGATTGTGACAACTCAGAACATTGTGGCATCTGCTGGTGCGATTGAATCGCAGAATAATCACCCGATTGCCTTGTCAATCACAAAGTACGCGTTAGCTAATGCAGGGCAGGCAGCACCTTCACGCCCAACCTTTGCTGTTTCTGATTTTTCGGTGACGCCAGGTTCGGGTGCGGCTGGTCGCGTTTCAATCGGTGGGCAATCACCAGTTGTTCTTATTGGCTCACCTGCTGCCGTTGCTCATAGCTCTACCGAGTTTCATGGTGATATCAAATCTGCAATTGAACGCGGTCAAGCCGCTGGATTAACTCTGGCAGTGCTTGCATGGGATGGTGTTGCTGTGGCCGTCTTTGCTGTTGGCGACCAACTAAAAAGTGATGCGGCCGCAACTGTTGCTGCACTTCGGGGCATGGGTATTACTCCATGGCTCGTAACAGGAGACAGCAGCGAGGTTGCAGCATCTGTTGCAACAACTGTGGGAATTGATGCAGCACATGTTGTTTCACATGCCTTGCCTGAAACAAAACTTGAAATTGTTGAACGCATAAAGAGTGAAGGTCACACCGTTTTAATGATCGGTGATGGAATCAATGATGCTGCAGCACTTACCGCAGCTGATCTTTCTATGGCTATGGGTACTGGAACAGATACTGCGATTAACAGCGCTGACATCACCTTGATGAACACAGGACTTGGAAGCGTTATTTCGGCGCTGAAGCTTTCAGCAAAGACTTTAAAGATCATCCGCTTGAATATGGGTTGGGCACTTATCTATAACGTGATTGGTTTGCCGATTGCAGCAGCTGGATTGTTATCACCGCTGTATGCAGCAGCGGCCATGGCAGCAAGTAGCGTGCTGGTTGTTACTAACTCACTGCGCATCAAATAAGTAGTAAAGGAAAGCAAAAAGGCCCTCGCAAGAGGGCCTTTTTCTATGTAGTAGCGGGGGCAGGATTTGAACCTACGACCTCTGGGTTATGAGCCCAGCGAGCTA
>NZ_JBBAMW010000038.1:0-5595 GCF_040402275.1 Candidatus Planktophila sp.
CTCCTTCATTTCACCCGCTGCTTTGTTTGTGAAGGTAATTGCCAAGATTTGATATGGGGCAACGTTGCGCCTAGACATTAAGTAAGCAATACGACGAGTTAAAACTCGAGTTTTTCCGGATCCAGCACCTGCAACAACTAATAATGGGCCGCCTGCATGTGTAACCGCCTCCGATTGCTGAGGATTGAGTCCCTCAAGTAATGGATCGATTTCAGTCATGAGGGTGAGTCTATTAGGCTTCATGCATGGAACCGATTGCAGATAACGAGATCAAGCGCGTCTTGGTCATCAGTGCCCACCCCGATGATTCAGATTTTGGGGCCTCCGGAACAATCGCCCAATGGGTGAAAAAGGGAATTGAAGTTGCCTATGTGTTTTGCACCAACGGGGATCAGGGTGGCGAAGAATCTGGTTTCACAAAAGAAGAGATGCCTGCAATTCGCCAGCGCGAACAACGCGCAGCTGGTGCTGCAATCGGCGTCACCGACATTACATTCTTAAATTATGTTGATGGTCACTTAGTGGCAACAATTGAATTACGTAAAGATATTGTCCGACAGATTCGAATTTCACAACCAGATCGCATTGTGTGCCAAAGCCCAGAACGTAATTGGGATCGTATTGGTGCAAGCCACCCAGATCACCTAGCTGCGGGTGAAGCAACTATTCAGGCTGTTTATCCTGATGCCAGAAACCCCTTCGCATTTACTGACTTACTGGAAAAGGAAGGGTTACAACCATGGCGTGTAAAAGAAATCTGGGTTTCAGGATTTGCTCAACCTGACCATTGGGTTGATATCACCGATACCTTTGATTTAAAGATGGCTGCCCTTCACGCACATGCATCTCAAACTGCCCATAACAAAGAGTTGGAAAACATGGTTCGTGAGTGGGGGCAACGCAACGCCGGAATTGGCGACTTACCAGAAGGTCGCATTGCTGAAGCTTTTAAGATTGTTCACACTAACTAGATACAAGAATCAAGGATTACTCAGGGCAACATTGCTTCTGCTTTATCCACCGCTTTTTCTGGGCTACATCTAGTTTTTGATACCCAATCTAGGTTTGCGCGCATGGAACTAGATCTGAGCATTACCTTCGGTGCCATTGCACCATTTATGAGTGATCCAACGATTGAAGAAATTTGGATTAACTCACCTGAGCGAATCTTTATTGCACGCAATGGCCGCAGCGAATTAACCAATCTACTTTTGTCCTCAGATGATGTGCGAAACATTGTGGAACGCGCATTGATGTGGAGCGGAAGACGCCTAGATCTTTCACACCCATTTGTAGATGCACGATTACCCGATGGCAGTCGTTTACATGTAGTTATCCCTGAAATCACTGCTCACCATTGGGCAGTAAACATACGTAAGCACCTCATGCGAAATTCCAGTGTTAAAGATTTGGTAGATCTCGGGGTGATGAATTCTGAAATCGGTACTGCACTGACTTATTGCGTGCAAGCTGGCTTAAACATTTTAGTAAGTGGTGGAACCCAGGCAGGAAAAACAACTGTTCTAAATGCACTAGCTGGAGCAATTCCACGCGGTGAGAGAGTTGTAACAATTGAAGAGGTTTTTGAATTAAGCCCTCAGTTGCCAGATGTTGTGCAGATGCAAACGCGAAGTGCAAACCTGCAAGGTGAAGGTGAGATTCCTTTGCGTCGGCTCATCAAAGAATCACTGCGAATGCGTCCATCGCGAATTATTGTGGGTGAAGTGAGAGAAGCCGAAGCACTTGATCTACTCATTGCCTTGAATTCCGGATTGCCTGGAATGGGGACCCTGCATGCCAATTCACCACGAGATGCAATCGTGAAATTACAAACTCTGCCGCTACTAGCAGGTGAAAACATTTCTCATAAATTCATCGCTCCCACCGTCGCCTCAGCGATTGATGTAATTGTTCATACGACGTTAGATGTCAATGGAATCCGACGGATTAGTGAAGTTGCCTCAGTAACTGGTAGATATGAAAATGATCGTGCTGAAATCGAGATGCTCTGGAAATGGGATGGCAACCAATATCAACGTGGAGTTGGATCCCTGCCCAACCCAGATCGATTTACCGCAATTGGCACGCCACTTTCACAATGGTGGCATCAATGAAACTTTCCATGCGCATTGGAATTTCAGCATCTGTCTCTACTGCAGCTGTTTTATTGCTGACACGCTCAGTTGTGATTTCTCTAGCTTTTGGAACATTGGCTGCCGGAATAGCTTTTGTCACTGTGCGGGCCAAGAACAATCTCAATGAGGCAGCATTGATTGCTGCCTGGCCAGAAGTAATTGATCATCTAATGTCAGGAATTCAATCTGGACTCTCACTCACCGAATCATTAGCTGGACTATCCACTAGAGGGCCAGAGGTGTTGCGTCCTGCATTCACACAATTCAAAACAACTTTGTATGGAAGCGGCGATTTAACCCAAGCAATTGAAGAGCTCAAAGCCTTGTTTGCCCATCACGGAAGTGATCAAATATTTGAAGCCCTCATCATTTCTAAAGCTCTAGGTGGCAGCGAGTTACTACAAATACTCAGATCCTTAGGAGATTTTCTGCGTCAGGATTTGGCATTGCGTCGAGAGATTGAAGTCAAGCATGGGTGGATTAAAAACTCTGCACACCTTTCAGCCGCTGCCCCTTGGATTCTGCTTCTGTTGCTTTCAACCCAGCCAAGTACCGCTGCTGCATATTCCACACCGACCGGTGCAATGATTTTAGTTGCGGGTCTAGTGATGACAGGTATCGCTTACATTTGGATGAACCGCTTGGGTCGCTTGCCACAAACTCCCCGTGTTTTTGTAGGAGGGGCGCGATGAATGCAATTTTATTGGTAACCGCTCTATTGGTCATCCCGGCAGGGTTCTTGATAGTTATAGGTGATGAAGTTGATGCAATTGAAGAGGCCCAACGTGTTATCAGAAAGAATGCGAAGAAAAGTGGTGATCGCACACAATTGAGATCACGCTTAGAAGAGTTAGGGCGAGGCACCGAAAAAGATTATGTTGACTTTAGAATTAAGCAGTATGGCTATTGCGCAGCTGCCTCCGCACTTTCATTCACTGTTGTTCTAATACTCATGCACAATCCTTTATTAGCAGTATTTACTGCCACATTATTAGGTGTTTTAATCTATGTTCTAATAGATCGAGAACTAACAAAAGAGATTAAGAAGCGACGTGAATTAATCGAATCTGAGTTTCCAGCAGTCATTGAGATGCTGACTTTGGCAATTGCGGCTGGTGAAACACCAATGAGTGCAATGCTGCGTATTGCTAACTCTGCGGATGGAGAATTAGCTAAAGAGTTCCAAATAGTTGTTGCTGGTGTGCGCTCTGGATTGCCTCTCAATGAAGCACTAGATTCAATGGGCCGTCGAGTTAAATCTGTGATGATCCGTCGCTTTGTAGATGCATTGGTGACTGCAACATTACGAGGTGCGCCACTTGTTGAGGTTCTCTCTCGCCACGCGGTTGAAGCCCGCGGCAATCAAAGAAATAGAGTTATGGGAGCGGCTGGTAAGGCTGAAATATCTATGATGATTCCAGTTGTATTCCTTATCCTGCCGATCTCCATCCTCTTTGCACTATGGCCTTCATTAACAAATTTAAATATGTTTGCTAATTAAGCAGCACTTTCCTCGCGCTCTTTGCTCTTAACATTGAGTTCGATGAGTTCGCCTTCTGCATTGCGTGCAGCGATCTCCTTCAAAGTTGGTCGTCCAGCTTTGCGCTTCTTGGCAATGATGCGACCTTCTTCAAATAATTCACCGCCCCACACACCTGCGGGCTCTTGGCGCGATAGAGCACCTTCTAAGCACTGTGCGCGCACGGGACATCCGCCACAGAGTGACTTAGCCTCAGCAACTTGCATCTCATCCTCAGAGAAGTAGAGCTCAGGATCTGCTGTGTGGCATGGCAAATTAAATGATGACCCGTCTGAATACGTGCCTGTTACGGCGTCCAAACCGATCTTGTCATCTGCCCAGCCTGGTACTAGTAGTTCACTGAAGAGAACGCTCATGTTCTCACCTCTTCTTTCTGTTAGATCTTGCTTCGGTCTCTTGTGGTTGTCGTTGGTTTTCTGGAGTGAAGTTTGTTTAGGAAAACAAAAAGGGCTCCGAATCCTTGTGGATTCGAGGCCCTTGGCTTCAGTTCTAAATCGAGTTATTCGATTGAACCACCATTGGCCTCGTATCCGGCATAAAAAGCTGCGTAGAACGCTGGCTTCGTTGCATGCCAAGTAGAAGGCTTATTGGTTGTATGAGCAGAAGGAATCACAGCAGAACGCATTGCGTTTGCTGATACGAATGATGCGTTAGACATATTCGTTCCTTCCATCATGTACATTCCCGGCATGGGAATGAAGACATAACTATAAACCATGGGTTGAGGTACTGGCAAGGCAATTAATTCCCCGCATAAATGAGCGTAAAACGGCTAGTTAGCCAGGCCCGCTTCAGCCAAGAATCGTGAGGCTTTTCCGCGATAGCTAAGGCGTAGATCAGACTTTGCGCGTGTAATTCCAACATAGAACAAGCGGCGTTCTTCATCAATTGAGGCTTGATCACCTGTCGTGCTGTTGTTTTCAAGCGGCAAGATTCCATCACTAACGCCAATTAAAAATACTCGTTCCCATTCAAGACCCTTTGCTGCGTGAAGCGTTGCAAGGGTTGTAACAGGCATGGTTGGAGGATTGTTTTGTTGAACGCGATCTTCAACTTCACGCAGATATGCACGTAAATTCTTTGGTGTAAATCCGGTGTCACTATCTAGTTCTCGTGCAAGGTGGAGAAGTGCTGCGATTCCGTCGATTGCTCCCCCAGTCAAGAACGGTTGAGCAAGAGTTCGAAGTTCATCAAGCCATGAAACACCTTCAGTTGGAATAACAGAGGCTGTGCGAACTTGCTTCAAGAAATCACGAACTTCTTTGCGCTCAAAAAATCGCTCAGTGTTTCGAACTTGGTATGGCAGGTTGGCCGCGTTCATAGCTTTTTCTAAACCATTTAATTGATTGTTAGTGCGGGCAAGAACTGCAATCTCTTGAGCAGCTGTTCCTTCAGAGATCAACTGAGTAATGGCTCGAACGATTCCGGCAATCTCTGCAGACTCATCGTTATATGCAGTAATTGTTGGCTTGCTGCCATGATCATTGATTGCAACCAACTCATTGCCCATCGCACCTTTTCTAAGAATGCTGTTTGCGGTGAAGATAATTTCAGGAGTTGAGCGATAGCCAGTTGTTAAGCGCACTACTTCTGCTTCTGGAAAACGCTGGGTGAAAGAATTGAGAAACACTGGGGTTGCACCAGCAAATGAGTAAATAGTTTGGGCAGGATCACCAACAACACAGAGCTCTTGTCTAGAACCAAGCCAGGCATTGATTAATCGCTGCTGCAGCGGTGAAATATCCTGATACTCATCAACGGTAAAGAAGCGGTATTGATCTTGCACGCGCTCTCGAACTTCGCGCTCTTCTTCGATCATGGCAGTGGTTAAAAGCAGTACATCCTCAAAATCAATGGCTCGCTCTTGGTGCTTGACGCTTTCATAAGCGGTATAGACCTTGGCTAATTGTTCTGGATTAA
>NZ_JBBAMW010000039.1:0-5538 GCF_040402275.1 Candidatus Planktophila sp.
TATCACTTAGAGATCGACGCGGTTGATGCGACCCTAGTTTCCATCGAAAAGGTCTTGGATCTACCTAAACTTCGAAAGCAAGCAGATGAACTAGAAGTTGAAGCAGGAGTTCCTAATCTTTGGGATGACCCTGAGGCTGCTCAAAAGATCACAAGTCGTTTATCACGTGTGCAATCTGTGATTGCCAAACTATCTGGCCTGCGTCAACGCGTTGAAGATCTATCTATTCTCTTTGAATTAGCTTCGGGCGAGCCAGGTGGAATTCAAGATGCGGAGAATGAACTCGATGCAGTTAAGAAATCTGTTGGCGAATTAGAGGTTCAGACTTTATTAAATGGCGAGTATGACGATCGTGATGCTTTGATCACGATTCGTTCGGAGGCAGGCGGAGTAGAAGCTGCCGACTGGGCCGAGATGATCATGCGAATGTATTTGCGTTACTGCGAACGACATAACTTTACTGTTAATGTTCTTGAAACCTCATATGCGGAAGAAGCGGGAATTAAATCAACAACCTTCAAAGTGTCTGCTCCATATGCATACGGGACATTATCTGTTGAACAAGGAACACATCGCTTAGTTCGCATTTCACCCTTTGATAGCCAAAGTCGTCGTCACACTTCATTTGCTGGTGTTGAAGTTGTTCCCGTTGTTGAGCAAAGTGATCATATTGAAATTGATGAAAAAGATATTCGGGTTGATGTGTATCGCTCTTCTGGTCCTGGCGGGCAAGGGGTTAACACCACAGACTCTGCAGTTCGTTTAACGCACATTGCAACTGGCATCGTTGTCTCATGTCAAAACGAGCGTTCTCAGATTCAAAACAAGGCAACAGCAATGGCTGTGTTGCAATCCAAGTTATTAGAACGTCGTCGGCAAGAAGAGCAGGCAAAGATCAATGCTCTCAAGGGCGACAATTCGGGTTCATGGGGTAATCAGATGCGTTCCTATGTTTTAGCGCCCTATCAAATGGTTAAAGATCTGCGCACAGATTATGAAACCGGAAACACATCGGCTGTGTTAAATGGTGAAATTGATGAGTTCATCGAAGCTGGAATTCGCTGGCGCCGAAGTTCCTAAATGCTGAGAATGTGGGGGATTCGATAAATCTCACACTTTCTTCAGGCTCAAACTCGCGTTAGATCCGAGGATTTTGCCCTGTAATCCATAAACTAAGCGCAGGTCGAAGGTGGTTCCCCGAAATTCCACCCCGCAGATGCAATGGGAGATTTAATGATTCGCTTTGAAAATGTCACCAAGATTTACTCTGGTCAGGAGCACCCAGCCCTTGATTCTGTAAATCTCGAGATCGTTAAGGGCGAGTTCGTATTCCTTGTTGGACTTTCAGGTTCAGGTAAATCAACATTCTTGCGTCTAGTTCTTCGTGAAGAACGTCCATCATCAGGTTCGATACATGTGGCAGGAAAAGACTTAGGAACATTGGCCAATCACAAGGTTCCAGAGCTGCGTCGCTCTGTAGGAACAGTTTTCCAAGACTTCCGTTTGCTTCCCAATAAGACAATTACTGAAAACGTTGCATTTACTTTGCACGTTCTTGGATATTCACAAAAAGAAATCAATCGTGAAGTTCCAGAGGTTCTAGAGTTAGTTGGTTTGGAAGACAAGGGTGATCGTTTACCCTCAGAGATTTCAGGTGGAGAACAACAGCGCGTAGCGATTGCGCGTGCTTACGTCAGCCGCCCACCAATTTTGATTGCAGATGAGCCAACTGGAAACCTTGATCCAGCAACATCTGTTGGCATTATGAAGTTGCTTGATCGCATTAACCGTGAGGGCACTACAGTTTTGATGGCAACACATGATGCTGGCATTGTGGATCAAATGCGTAAGCGCGTTATTGAGCTTGATGCAGGAAATGTAATCCGCGATCAGGTTCGTGGCGTTTATGGGTACACGGGTTAAGGACGGGATAACAAATGCGCGCACGGTTTCTTCTTAGTGAAGTTCGGATCGGACTTCGTCGTAACTTAACTATGACCTTTGCCGTTGTTGTCACAACAGCGATCTCATTGTCATTGCTTGGCATTGGCCTTCTTTCTAACGCTCAAGTCGGAGCAATGAAGGATTATTGGTATGACAAGATCGAAGTATCTGTTTTCCTTTGCGGAAATCTTTCAGATTCACCTTCATGTGCAAATGGTGTAGTCACAGCTGCACAGCGATTAACAATTCAGCAGGATCTTCAAGAGATGAGCGTTGTCGACAGCGTTTTCTACGAATCACAATCAGAGGCGTTCACACGTTTTCAAGAGCGTTTTAAAGATTCAGCGATTGCGCAAAACGTAACTGCAGATCAGTTGCCGGAATCATTCCGAGTTAAATTGAAGGATCCAACCCAATTTTCAGTCCTTGTCAGCGCCTTCAGTGGTCGACCGGGTGTTGATGTTGTTCAAGACCAGCGGGCGATTCTTGAGAAATTCTTTAAGTTATTAGGAGTACTTCGAAATGGCGCATTGGCTGTTGGTCTTGCATCTGTCTTAACGGCAGCGCTTTTAATTTCAAATACTTTACGTATTGCAGCATTTAACCGCCGCCGTGAAACTGGCGTAATGAAACTTGTTGGTGCATCCTCTTGGTCAATTCAACTTCCATTCTTGTTGGAAGGTGTTATCTCAGCGATTATTGGTTGGGCAGTTGCCACAGGATTGCTTGCTGGATTAAAGAGTGTCATCGATTCAAACGTTGCTCCACTTCTAACCTTTACCAAGTTCTTTGGTTGGGGCGAGGTCTGGGTTGCATCCGCATATCTACTAGCCACAGGCTTAGTTGTTTCAATCCTGGCTTCAGTAATCACCCTTCGTCGCTATCTGAAGGTCTAATTCCCACCAACTTGGCAGCTCTCACGGATAGGTAGTGAGAGAATTGAGCCCTGCAATCCAATACTTGGATGCAATGAATGAAGGCGGTGATGCGGCATGGTTAAAGAGGTAGGCCGCAAGGTCATTGCCCAAAATAAAAAAGCACGTCACGATTATTCGATCTCTGATGTGCTTGAGTGCGGAATGGTGCTTACTGGTACTGAAGTTAAATCACTTCGTGCTGGCCGCGCATCGTTGATTGATGGCTTCGCCATGGTCAATAATGGCGAATTGTGGTTGATGGGTGTTCACATCCCTGAATACACCGAGGGCACATGGACCAATCACACACCACGTCGTGATCGCAAACTTCTTGTTCATAAAAATGAGCTCAATAAACTCATCGGCAAGTTGAAGGATTCTGGAACAACCCTTGTTCCACTCCAGTTGTACTTCAAAGATGGAAAAGCCAAGGTTGAGATTGCTGTTGCCAAGGGCAAGAGGGCCCATGACAAGCGCGAAGCAATTAAGGAACGCGAGGCTGACCGTGAAGTTTCACGCGTTGTCTCGCGTACTTTGAGCGGTAAAGCCAGTCGTGCCGCCACAAAATACGAGGATTAACACCTTCTCGCTTTCCTGATTTACACTTAGTCCACCGCCGCTTCGATACCTCAATTTTTGAGGCAACGTTGCGACGGCAAAGAAAATTGACAATTAAATAGGGGATAAGAAATACGTTTCTTTTTCTCCAAGTTGTAAGTGTGAAAGCACTTTAAATCTTGGGGGTGAACGGTCTCGACTTTGGATGTTGAGGCAGGGGAAGCGGGCCGAGGAAGCCGGAATGATCTCGTAAACCAATAATCCGTGCAAAAAATAACTGCAGACCTTAAAAAGTCTGAATTCGAACTAGCTGCATAAGCTATTCAATTCCGTTAGCCCAGGTGCCGCTCTCGACCTGGAATCTAGCGTCGACTAGGGGGCTTTTCACTTCATTGGTGTTGCAGACTATGAAGGAGAACATTTTTGCAACTGAGTTCGTCGAAGAAATGTGTGTAAAAACTTCGGGACTGAGAAAGCGTTAATCACACTACGCCCGTAGAAGCCCTGTTTTAGTACCGAAGGACCCGGGTTCGATTCCCGGCACCTCCACTAAAATGTAAATTTCTGTATGCTTTTCCTATGGAAGCCATACTTGTTGCGCTAGCGATTTTGGTCATTTTCTATTTTGCTAAAGATGGCTCTAGCAAAAGAGATAAAAAAGATTAAATAGAGCTTCTTAATAAGATTCAGTGCTGCCCGCCAGGTCCATGTCCATCATCACCGGATGAGCGGCCATTCCTTTTCCACTTAATCGCAGGCCCATGATCACCAGGACCAACTTTCCGTATTCCAAGTTTATTTCCAATGGTTACAAGTAAGTGAAAGTCAGGGAAGTACTCACGACGTAATGCAATGTATCCAAGCACAATTGCGTATACACCAATAATCTTTGTGATTGTAACTTCCACCGCCATTAGGGATAAGCCAAGGAAAAGCCCGATAGTAATTGTTAGTAGATGAATAATTTTTCGAAGTGCGTTAACAATTGCCCACAAGACGCCTTCTTTGGAATTCAAGAATTTCACTAATCTGTGAGATGTTAAAGCAATTGCAAATGGACCTGAGAAAAGAGTGATCGCAAAGATTATGACAACCAGATAGGCCAACCCTTCCATTTCTAGGCCTCCCAGTCAGTTCGGATCGCTGCGAACATGATCATGTTCTCACGAGTCCCGTCATCTTGGAAGGACTTATCTCTTAATACCCCTTCTTGCTGGTATCCAGCATTGGACAGCACCTTGAGAGAAGCTTTATTAGATTCAACCACCAGTGCTTCTATGCGATGGAAGCCGATAGTCTCAAAGCCATATTCCGTCAAAAGCTTTGTGGCTTGTGTCGCAATGCCCTTGCCACGCACACCTGCAGTTACCCAGTAACCGATTTCAGCCTTAGCCTCTTCAAGATTTAGCGTGTGGAAAGAGAGTGCACCTACAAATTCTCCATCGTATTCAAGTGCGAGTTGAAGCTCAGTCCTCATCGTGAAGCCATTAGGTGAGCGTTCACGAACATAATGCTCGGCATTGGTCATTTGATAATTGGCCGGAATACGAGTGAACTTCGGAATTATAGGATCTTGAACACCTTCAAATAGAGGAACGATGTCGCGCTCTTCAGGCTTACGAAGTGTGATCAACCCATACTGCAAGGTTGGTACTTCAGTTGGCCACCAGATCATTTACCCAGTATCGCAGGTTAATTAACCTTCTTGTAGGTCGGTGGGTGCACCATGGACGTCGAGAACATCCGCGCCTAACTTGGATCCTTCTCCGCTGCGATTAAGAGGAGCCTTTGCCTTGGCATCATCCTTATAAATAGCAGGAATTGAACCAAGTAAACCCTTTTGGAAGTCTTCAAATGCTTGGAGAACTTCGCGCTTCGTATTCATCACAAAGGGACCCATCCATGCAACAGGCTCTTTGATTGGTGCGCCACCAAGAATAAACAGTTCAAGCTCTGGAGAACGTGTTTCTTGTTGATTAGCAGCGCGCACAACAATTGTGTCGCCCTCGCCAAAGACAGTTAATTGACCCATCTGGACTGGACGAGCTTCATCGCCAACAAATCCATGGCCTGCCATTGTGTATACAAGTGCGTTGTAATCCTTGCGCCATGGCAAACG